>DYJH01000169.1 GCA_020723255.1 Desulfonema limicola
GCAGTGTTGACCGCGGAAGAAAAGGAACTTGGCGGACTGCTTCTGGACCTGGGAGGTGGTACAACAGATCTTGCTGTTTTTTCAGGAAAAAATATTAAACACACTTTCGTTCTTGCTCTTGGCGGCAATAATCTTACAAATGATATTGCTGTGGGATTGAGAGCCTCTATCCCCGATGCCGAAAAAATCAAGATAAAATACGGCAGTTGTGTAGCCAAAAATATAAGCAGTAATGACACTATTGAAGTGCCAAGCATGGGTGGGCGAACGCCAAGAAAGCTTCCGCGGCAGATTCTGGGCGAAATACTTGAGCCCCGCATGGAAGAAATTTTTACACTCATAAAAAGAGAAATTTACAAAGCAGAAATAGAAAACTTAATACACTCCGGTGTAGTACTTACAGGCGGGTCCGCTCTTTTAAATGACGTAACTGAAATCGCAGAATCTGTATTTAATCTGCCGACTCGTTTAGGAAAGCCTATAGGAATTACCGGACTTGTTGATGTGGTTAATAACCCAATGTATGCTACAGGAGTAGGCCTTGTGGTCTATGGAGCAAAAAATCAAACTAAAAAGAAATTTAGAATCCGTGACGGGAATATATTCAACAGGGTTATGAACAGAATGAAGAAATGGTTCAATGATGTCATTTAGACAAAGCAATATGTCAAAGCGGATAGTTTTTTAAATTATTCAAGTAGGGGGTGAAATATGTTCAGCATCGTAGAAAATGATGGTATCACAAAAATCAAGGTAATTGGCGTAGGGGGAGCCGGAGGAAATGCAATTAACAACATGGTTTCCTCAAATCTTATGGGAGTGAAGTTCATTGCTGCCAATACAGACGCCCAGTCTCTTGAAAAATCCATGGCCTCTGTAAAGATTCAGATCGGCAAAGAATTAACCCAGGGGCTTGGGGCAGGCGCTGTGCCTCAAATAGGGCGGGATGCTGCCTTTGAAACGGAAGAAGACATTAAAAAAGCTCTTGAAGACAGCCATATGATTTTTATTACGGCCGGTTTTGGCGGCGGAACCGGAACAGGCGCTGCTCCAGTCATAGCTAAAATTTCAAAGGATCTTGGGGCGCTTACCGTTGCTGTGGTTACTAAGCCATTTTCCTTTGAGGGCAAAAAGCGTATGAAACAGGCTGAAGATGGAATAAATGAGCTCAAAAAATATGCCGACACAGTGATTACCATACCCAATGACAGATTAAGAGGGCTGGCAACCAAGAATGCCAAAATGATAGAGATGTTCAGAAAAGCCGATGAAGTACTTCTCCACTCAGTAAAGGGAATTACAGACCTCATAGTGATGCCGGGTCTTGTAAATCTTGATTTTGCCGACGTAAAGACCACAATGTCCAAAGCCGGCTTGGCGATCATGGGCATCGGAGTCGGAAGAGGAGAAAACAGAGCTATTGAAGCGGCAGAACAGGCTATATCACATCCGTTGCTTGAAGACATTTCAATAAAAGGCGCCAAGGGTGTTTTGATGAATATAACATGCGACAGCGATCTTACAATGGAAGAGATGACCGAAGCTTCAGACAGGATTTACAGAGAAGTAGGGGATGATGCTGACATAATTTGGGGCACAGCTGTTGACGATACAATAGGAGATGAAATGCGGGTTACGGTTATAGCAACCGGAATAGGCATGCCCGATGTTGAAGAAGTTGCCGGGAAAGGCAAAGAAGAAAAAACTTCATTGAGAGGAAAAGTCAGAAGCCTTACCATTGAAGATATAAAAACTGCCGCAAACTATGATGTGCCTACTTTCATAAGGCAGCAGGAAGCTGTCGGGGAATCGGGGGGCGCCACATACAGAGGATATAAGGGACTTGTTATCGACAATAATGATCTTGATGTCCCGACATTTTTAAGGAAAAAGGCCGATTAAAGCTTCTTAATATGTCTGGGAGATCTTTGAAAAATGTTCAATATTCCGAGATAGGGGCTGTCCGTAAGCAATGGAAAGAACATATTAGGGTAGCCCTTGTATATCCCAATATTTATAAAATCGGAATGTCAAACCTTGGCTTTCAAACTGTATATGATATTTTAAACAGGTTTGATAATATTTTATGTGAAAGGGCTTTTCTTCCCGATAATATAACAGGCCCGATTCTGACAAAAGAATCGGCAAGACGGCTTTCTGAGTTTGATATAATTGCATTTTCAGTATCCTTTGAAAGCGATTTTGTAAACATACTTTCAATTTTAAAAAGAGCAGGACTCCCCATAAAGGCTCGCGAAAGAGGAACCCCCTACCCTCTTGTTCTGGCCGGTGGAGTTGCCTGCTTTATAAATCCGGAAACCATTTGTGAATTTATCGACTGTTTTGTTATAGGTGAAGCAGAGGCAGTACTTCCTAATTTCTTTGATTATTTTGAGACGGACGCCGATAAAGAAGAAACTCTATTAAAAATAGCTAAACAAGTGACTGGTATATATGTTCCGGCATTCTATGAAACATCTTACAAAAAAGACGGAACCCTCAATTCTTTTTATCCAACCGCTGATGTGCCGGAAAAAATCAGGTATGTTTATTTAAAAGATATTTCAACTGAACAGACATGCAGCAAGATTGTATGTGATAATACAACTTTTGACAGATCTTTTCTGATCGAGGTCTCAAGAGGATGTCCTCATGGCTGCAGGTTTTGCAGTGCAGGCTTTGTTTACAGACCTCCCAGATTCAGAAGTATAGCTCTACTTGAAAAATGCCTTGATAAAGGAATATCAATAACGGACAGAATAGGATTGGTGGGAGCTGCCATTTCAGATCTGCCTGAAATTGCGCGTCTTTGCAGTATAGCGCAAATAAAGGGCGCGCAAATATCATTCAGTTCTGTAAGGGCTGATGCTCTATCCGATGAACTTGTCACAGCTCTCAAAAAGAGCGGAACCAAAACCGCAACCATTGCCCCGGACGGCGGTTCTCAGCGTATTCGTGATGTTATCAACAAAGGACTTACCGAAGACCAGATTCTATCTGCCGTGGAAAAGATAGTAGAAGCAGGAATCCCGAATATCAAACTATATTTCATGATAGGGCTTCCTACAGAAACTATGGAGGATGTTGAATCAACAGTGGTTTTATGCAAAAAAATAAAGAGGCGGTTTCTTGATTCAAGCAGACAAAAAAAACGTATAGGACATATTACTGTAAGCATCAATCCTTTTGTCCCAAAACCTTTCACGCCTTTTCAGTGGGTCGGCATGGATGATATCTTATCTCTTAAAAAAAAGATTTCCCATATAAAAAACGGTTTAAAAAAAGTTGCTAATGTCAGAATAGATGCAGCATCACCTAATAAAAGCTATATACAGGCTTTGATATCAAGAGGTGACCGCAAGATAGCTGAATTATTATCGCTTGCAGATTCAAACAACGGCAACTGGGGCAAAACGCTAAAGTCTTCAACTATAAATGCCGAATTTTATGTTTACAGAAAAAAATCACTTGATGAATTGCTTCCCTGGGATTTCATAGACCATGGAATAAAAAAATCTTATCTTAAAAAAGAATATCAAAAAGCTTTGCTTCAAAAAACATCTGCACCCTGCCCTATGAACTCATGTAAAAAATGCGGGGTTTGCATACAGGAATAAAATATTTTTATAACCGATAATGATGTCATTTTATCTGTGTCAACGCACTTTATTCAGCATATAGACCTCTTAGAATAAATTGGCCGCTAATACGGAATAAGGAGAAAAGGTGCAAGGTGCAAGGAAAACTTTAAATCCCATAATTGGCCGCTAATACTCCCCGATCAGCCGGCTGCGCTCCCCTGGATCAGACAGATCAACCCAAATGGCCGCATTCGAAAATATCTTTTTCAATAGTGTTGATTTTCCGGTCTGCCTTGCTCCAAAAAGAATCTGCGCATATGGCTTTTCAGCCCATTTATTCATTTCCGTTTCTAAATAACGCCAAAACATAAATCCTGATTTAGATTTTCATGGTTATTTTAAAGTGTGGTTATAAATTTTTTATATTCTTATTTTAATTTCAACAAAAAATAAGTGCTGTTTTATTATTAGGGAATACAATATATGTATTACGGTTTTTGATAAATCGATAGGCTATCCGATATGATACTTGAATGCTTAGTACAGAGGTCCATAAATTCGTTATCTTACTGCTGCTTCGAAATGACATTACGACACAGTCTCCGAAGTGAGAAATCTTAATTAAAAGGAGGAGGTCGAGGACAAGGCATATGAAGAGTTTTACATGCATATCAGCCATGACTGGAATCCGCCCCTGGCAAGGCTGCACAGCAAATTCGAAGGAATCACCGAATACACCGCCCGCCCTTCTGTACATTCCTTCCAAAGCGCCTCTTGACCTGTTTAGCTCTGATGCAAAACATGGTATCCATCTTTACTGCAAAAGGGTTTTTGTGATGGACGACTGTGCGGAGCTGATGCCGGCCTCCGATTTGTAAAAGGGGTTGTAGATTCATCAGATCTCAGCCTGAATATCAGTAGTGAGATTCTCCAGCAAAACGCCCTGTGAAAAATATCCGCCAGAATCTTGTCAAAAAGATTCTTGAACTGCTGAAGGGCCTGGAAGACAAAGAATACGAAAAATTCTACGAGGAATTTGGGGCCGTTCTCAAAGTCGGTATCCATACCGACTTTGAGAACAAGAACAAAATCGTTGATTTGGCGCGATTTAAGACAAGCAAATCAGACGGCAAGTGGGTTTCACTCAAGGCGTATGTGGACAACATGCAGCCCGATCAGAAGGAAATCTACTACATCACCGGCGAGAACATGACCGCTCTTTTGAACAGCCCTCTTTTGGAGCAGCTCAAGGCAAAGGAATATGAAGTACTGCTCATGTCCGACCCTGTGGATGAATGGGTGGTTCAATCTCTCACCGAATACGACGGCAAATTGTTGAAAAGTGCTGAAAAAGGCGACCTTGCGCTGGGCAAGATCGACAATGACAAAAAGGATAAATATGATGGCCTTTTCAAGCAACTCCGTCTGCTTTTGGAAGAAAAAATAAAAGAAGTAAAACCGTCCACCCGCCTCACCGATTCTTTGGCCTGTCTTTCCGGAGCCAGCTCCGACATGAGCGCCTACCTGGAAAAAATTCTCAAGGCCTCGGGTCAAAAAACACCCGACACAAAAAGGATTCTCGAACTGAACATGAACCATCCGGTTGTCGATAAGATCAATTCGATCTTTGAAAAGGATGCTGCCGCGCCGGTTCTCAAAGATTACGCCGACCTTCTGTTTGACCTTGCCACCATCAGCGAGGGTGGCATTTCACCCGACGGGTGGGTGAGCTGATGTCCGAGGCTTTAAAATCGTGAACGTTTCGAGGATTGCTTAACCTATCGGGCAAGCCCGATTTGCTCGTTTTTCGTGCTTGCCTACCTCGATTTTTTGGGAAGAGCAAATGGTGTCACCTATTAAAGCCTACATTTGACCTGTGTAGCGCTTACCCGGCGTCAGGTATGGATGTTGGCCCTTTAGTAAATGCAAGCATCAAGTATTGAAAGCACCTCTGCAAGTAATTCATGACCACCATGTTCAATCCGGTTTGCACAACGAGATTTGAAATCGACCGATTTAACTTGCTCAACCATTATATAACCAGTCAAATCGCTGCCCTTTGGAATAGGAACGTGAAAAGGAAAGTTACGCTTGGTGTTTGTGATTGGGCAAACAATAGCCAAGCCCGTACTTCGGTTGAAGAGCTCTTTACTAACGACAAAGGCAGGTCTCCGCCCTTTCTGTTCATGGCCGGATTGAGGATCAAAAGTAATCGCTATTATGTCCCCTTGCTTGGGGATATACGCTGGCATTTACCATTCCTCCTTGCCGACCGGTTCTCCCCATTCAGTTTCGTTGATTTCATAGTTTTCAGGTATATTTGCAACGAGGTCTTTAAGTGCATAGCGTCCACGTATCTTTCTCGCTGGTTTGATGATCATAATTCCTTCCTTAACGCTGATATCCACATCATCGCCTACACAAAGATTTGCATCTTCGAGCAGATTTTTTGCAAGACGGAGCCCCTGACTATTTCCCCATTTTTGAATTTTCGTAAGCATTTTAACACCTCCTGATGTATAGCCTAAGTATAGCCATATTTGAACTGGAGATCAAGAATTGTTTTTAAAGCCAACGCCGCCCAGTTCTGCTGTCTTTATCGGCAGAAACTGACTGGTTGGGCGATCCGGGCAAAAAACAACCGATTTCTTTTTATAATAAAAAATTCAAAATCAGTGTACTGACTCACTTTTATTCAAGGTGAGTCAAGAGCAAGCCCCACACCTTTTCATTCAGGCAAATGCCCGCACTCTCTCCACCCCAGTACTTGTATTCCTTTGTGCTGATAGGATTCATCTCCAGCGAAGATCAACGCTGGTGTGCCAGCTTTGTCTCCGGATAGGGCGCATCATTTATGCAGTCCGGCAAAGGCTTCATGTGTCAGGGTGCGGCCCGACTTGATCTCTACCGGGATCAGCAGGGTTCCCTGCTCAACAAGGAGATCAACCTCGTTGCCGTTGCTGTCCCGCCAGAATGAAAAAACCGGCTTTTCACCTTGGTTCAATTTTGATTTGATCATCTCCGAGATGATAAAGGTCTCAAAAATGCTGCCCCGCAACGGATGGGTTATCATTTGTTCGATTGTCCGGATTCCCAAAAGCCAGGATACCATGCCCACATCATAGAAATACAGTTTAAGCATCTTTACCAGTCGCTTGTTAAAACTGACGTGATGGGGGGGCAGAAGAAAGACTAAATAACTGGCTTCCAGAACAGATATCCATGATTTTGCGGTATTGTGGGTGATACCGCATCCAGTTGCCAGGGAAGACAGATTCGTCCTGCCCGCACATAGCCTGACAAAACGCTGGAAAGTACCCAAATCCTGAATTTTGAGCATTTGCCTGACATCCCCCGTTCCACATAGGCCGTAACATAAGCGCTGTACCAGGCCGTAGGCGCCAATCCGCGATCATAAATCGGTGGATAGCAGCCGGTCAACATCATGGAATCAATGTCATTCGGTAACTTGTCCGCAATGGCCAGTTCCGGCACGGAAAAGGGGAATAATTCCACAAAAGAGGTACGTCCTGCAAGAGATTGTGTAATGCCGGACATCAGACCGAACTGCCGGGACACTGTCAATATAAACAGACCCATTCGGCGATCCTTATCCACCTGGGTTTGAAGATAGGACAAAATTTCCGGACACCGCTGCACTTCATCCAGAACTGCGCCGTCAGGAAACCGTGCGAGAAAAGAACGGGGGTCTTCATTGGCGGCCTGCCGCAGATCCGGCTCTTCCAGGGACGCATATGGATGATTTTCAAAAACCGTCCTGGCAAGGGTCGTCTTGCCCGACTGACGCGGTCCTGTCAGGGTAACGATGGGAAATCCGCCAAGCAGGTTTTCTATTATTTTTTTTACATTTCGATGGATCATGGCAACAGGCTATTAAAGTTTCATACAAATTGCCAATCCCTTTTACATATTACATAAACCAAATTTGTTTAGGACAGGGGTCACCATAAAAAAGCCCAGGATTCAGGAGGTAGGGTAAATGCCGCGGTTGTGTTGCGATAGTTCACCTTGTTGAATAGGATTCCCGCCGGGAAATTCAACAGGGTGAGCGTTCTTATCCGGGGAGATCTGTCTGAATACGTTAATCTATAAATTAGTTGTCTTGATTCAATGTACGCATAACTATTCTAAAGAGTACTCTTATTCACAATTCAAAATGTGACACAAATTATCCAGTTATGATATTTTTGTTGACGATGTGTGCCAATCATATATTATACACATCATATGTGTATGGAGGTTGCTATGAGAACTAATATTGATATTAACGATGAATTATTGGAAGAGGCTTTTTCGGTCAGCCAAATGAGGAGTAAAAAAGATTTAATTCATGAAGCGTTGCTGGAATACATTAAATTAAAAAAAAGAAAAGATCTTACCGAATTAGCCGGAACAATAGAATTTTATGAAGGATATAACCATAAGGATTTGAGGAAAACGAGAAATGATTCTTGTTGATACCTCGGTCTGGATTCATATTCTTAAAGATAAAGACGGCAAAATGGTGCAAGCCTTTCGTAAAAAAACAGCTTCTGAAATTATTGTGTTCAGTCGTTTTATTCAAATTGAGTTGCTTCAGGGCGCAAAAGATGAGTTTGAATGGAAACGCCTGGATGATTATTTATCAAGCCAGTATTATCTTGAAGCTAACGAAAATACTTGGAGGCATGCAGCAAGAATTTATTTTGAACTCCGGAAATCAGGCATTACTGTAAGCAGTACTATTGATTGCTGTATTGCCTGTATCGCAATGGAAGCAAAAGCTCTGTTACTACACAGAGATCATGATTTTGAAAAAATTGCCGGAATAAGACCTCTTACAAATGAGTTTTTTGATCCGCTTTATACTCAAAATTAATTCTCAGTCTATCTACGTTAATATACTATTATCAATGAAACTTAACAACCTAACAACGTTATGTCCTACACGAACCGCTTTTATTCTGTTAAAAAAACTGCTTGAGATACAACAACTCATCCTGGATCTCTATAATTCTGAGTTGC
>DYJH01000170.1 GCA_020723255.1 Desulfonema limicola
ACAGATTGTTTCCTGGGGCGAGGGCATGCTTGAAACCATGAATGATATTATCAATCCGCCTGACCAGTCTTTTAATTTGTTTTTCCAAGCTCCTGATGACGTTAAGATTCCTCTCTGGATGGGCCGCTTAAACTACAGCTTGCCACGTTTTAGTAATATCGGCCTGAATTTTGATTTGCTGTGGGTTCCCGATATCAGGCCAAGCCAGCTTGGTCCGAGAGACACTATCGCAGGCAACCATACTGCCGGGCTTCAGGCTCCTTATGTCCGTATCCTGCCGGGGTTTACCCAGCTTAGAGATTTTGGTATGCAAATACGGGAGAAAGTGCCCACAAATGAAAATGAATACGGTGGGAAAATAACGGCGGAGATAGGAGACAGATTAAGCGTTTCTGCGCTTTATTTCAGGGATGTTGTTAATGACCCTGGAATGATAATCGATTTGGCTCGCAATACGGCTATGTTTACCCATAACAAACAGCATGTTTACGGCGGTTATTTCAGTTACCAATTACTGCTTGGAGGCTTTGAAGCTATTGTCAGAGGCGAGGTTTCACATTATACTCAACATCCGGTTATTCTTGCAAATCCTATTGTTAACTTTAGCACGTTGACTGCCCAGACTTTTCTTTACAAACCGGTTACAAAAACCATGCTTGCAATAGACAAGGATATGCGTATTCGGTGGATTTCTCCTCACGATGTTACAAAAGTATCAGTGGAATGGTTGCATAAGACTGTCAATGAATGGGATCATCGTTTGGGTGAACCGTGGACGTATAATGACCCAAATGGGGTTAGCAAAACGCAATCACGCAGAAATGCAAGGGAACAGGATGTAATCAGTTTACAGGTCATGACCTTTTGGTGGGCATCCAAGCTGAGCCCGATGTTTTTTGCGGCTTACAGTCCGGGAAAGCACGGGGATGGAGGACTTGGCATGCTTCATCCTACAATCAAGTGGTATATTACTCCCCAGCTTTATACCAACTTAGGGCTGCAGGCCTTTTTGGGAGACACCACCTCCAGCTACGACTTTGCCGGTCTTATACCGACGAGCGAGGTAACAATAAGTATGGGATATGAATGGTAGTTTTTTTTATAGTCATTCCAGAGGATCGCATCAATATTTAATTTAAAGCCCTGTCAGGCAATACATGAAACAACAAAGACTTTTTTTTGATTTTGGAAAGACCAAAGGAGGAAGAAGTGAAGATAAAATATTTTTGGAATTATAAGTTCTTAGGGCTGTCTCTCCTGGTTATTCTCCTGGGTATCGGCAGTCCCTTGCAGGCTATCGATTTGCCCGGTAAGATAGACAAGAGCAACTGCGCTCAATACAAGGACCTTCTCGTTCCGTCTCTGTATCGAGCGGTTGAAAGAGGCGATTTTGTTATTACACCGGGTAAAATAAACTTTAACTACAAATATGATGATAAATTTCTTGCAGTAAGCGCAAAGAACGCCGGAAAATATGACGTAACCCCTAAAGGCGATTTAATCGATAAAGCTACGGGAAAATACCCGTTTGATATTTACGGGATGCCTTTTCCCAATCTCGATACCAAAGATCCAAAGGCCGGATCTAAGATCATATGGAATTTTAATATGGCAAGATATCGCTTTTTGTCATCGAGAGATTATGTCCGCATCATGTGGATAAACAAAAACGAAGGCGAAGAACGTTATGCTGACGGCTACGATACCCGCCTTTATATGACCGGCCGTCCGCCGGATCAGAGAATAAATAACCCTGATAAGGTTCAGCAGTATGAATTTCAAAGAGTTTTGGAGCCTATGAGCCTTAAAGGAACCAATACAATGGCATACATATTTATAAACCCAGATGACGAAGACAAGAGTTTTGCCTATGTCCCTGCCATCCGAAGGATCAGGCAAACCGGCTCTACAACGAGGTCCGACCCATATATGGGCTCTGATTCATGGTTGGATATGAATTATGGATGGGGCGGCAAAGACAATAAAATGACGTGGAAATATGTGGGGGAAAAAACAATTCTTGTTCCTTTTAACAGTCCGAATAAATTACAAGCACAGGATAATCCTGATGGCAGCATCAAAAGGGCTTATCCCTTTAGCGGCAGGCATGTAAAATTAGGCTATGAAGAACCGAACTGGAAGGGCGCAAAATGGGCGCCTATGGATATTACCTATGTGCCAAGAAAAGTATGGATTGTGGAACAGATGCCTAAAGATCCTTATTATAACTGGGGCTTGCACATAAATTATATTGATCAGGAAACTTATAACATATGGTACAAGGAAGTGTTTGAAAGATCCGGCGATTTCCGGACTTGGCTGCTCCTTATATGCAATTACCAGGTGTCACCGAGCGGGAAAGACAATACACTTGATTTTGACATGCAGATTTTTATTGATGAAAAAGCTCGCCATGCCACATGCGTAGCCAGGGGGCCATACCCGATACAAGGTTTATATTTTCCTGCTAAAGAAGTGGATCCCAGCTTATTTAACACGAGTAATTTCTTGCTGCTGTCTAAATAAAAAAGATGGATTTGTAAAAAGTCTGTTAAAGATAAAATCTCAAAAAAATCATAAGGGCGGGCTTTTAACCCGCCCTTATGATTTTTTGCTTCCCTTTATTTAACTTCTGATTCTCTTCTTCAATTCTTTGATAAGCGCCACGCATAACTGGTTCGCATCAGCGACAATAGCAACATCTGCCTTTTTCATCATTGTGGCATTTGGATTCTTATTTACTGCTATAATAAGTCCGGCATCCCGTATGGCTGCAGTATGCTGGATGGCTCCGCTTACTCCGAAAGAAAACAGGACATTCGGGTTGATATGTTTTCCTGCCTGACCCACCAGAAGCTCGGGATCGGCCCAGTCCGAATAAACTACGGGACGGGTTGCGCCCACTTCTCCGCCCAGAAGCCTTGCCAGCTCAAAGAGCTTTTTGAATCTGTTTTTACTGCCCATACCGCGCCCGCCGCATATTACCACATCGGCATCTTCTATCCTTTGCCCGCGATGCGGTTTTCTTTGATAATGAACAATCTTCAAACGTTCCTTAGGCAGATCTTCAGGCATAGGAATCCGTATCACCTGCCCCTTACGTATATAGTCATGGGGGATTTCCTGAAATGTTCCGGGACGGACTGTGGCCATTTGAGGCCGTCTTTCGGGAGTTATAATTTCCGCCAGCAAATTACCTCCGAAAGCAGGCGCTGTCTGAACAAGAATGCCATCTTCATTAATATCCAGCCCAACGCAATCAGCGGTAAGTCCTGTACCCAGGCGTTTTGCCACCCGCGGCGCAAACTCTCTTCCGAAAGATGTGGCCCCTACAAGAATAATATCAGGCATATACTGTTTGGCAAGCCGTTCCATCAGCGATATATATATTTCCATGCTGTATTTTTTTAAAGACAGGTGCTCAATCACATATACTTTATCAGCTCCGTGCGCGATGTATTCATTTACATATTCATCAAGATTGTGACCGAAAACAACCGCGCAAACGGCCGAGCCGGTTTTAGCAGCCAGATCACCCGCCCGGGAGAGAAGCTGCAGGGTCACTCTTGTCTGGAAATAGTTTCTGTAATCGCCAAAAACCCAAATATCCTTTGCTTTTGCTGTATATGCTGTTGCTGTTTGTGCTGTTTGATTCATTGATCCTGTCCGTATGCTTTCAAATCTTTTTGGATTTCGCCGCCGATTTTACGGCCGAACTTTTCTAAAAGCTCTTCCACAATTATTTTTGCAGGGCCTTTCATTTCTATGTTCTTCTTTTTAGAGTCAGGAGAATATACTTTTAATATCCTTGTGGGTGAATCCTTTATGCCGGTAATTTTCAGCTTAAGATCATCTGCATCCAATGTGGTGATATCATATTTGTCGTAAGCATCCTGGATTCCTGCAAGCGGCACATAACGCGGCTGGTACTGGCTGGTTGTAACTGTAACCAAGCCGGGCAGATCCATTTCCAGAGTTTCAAGAAAATTATCAGACAGACGCTTCATACGAAGAACATTTTCTTTAAGTTCGAGCCATTCAACATAGGCTGCGCCCGGTATTTTGAGTTCTTCGGCGAGCTGAGGGCCGACCTGCGCTGTTTCACTGTCGCTCGTGTGGCAGCCGCAAAGCACAATATTGAAATCAGGGCATTCTTTTTCGATGGCACGGGCCAGGATAAAAGATGTCATAAACGTATCGGCTCCTGCCATGCGCCTGTCGGTAAGTAATATGCAGCGGTCCGCTCCGATTGCCAAGGCTTCTCTGAGAACTTCTTCAGCCATAGGCGGGCCCATTGTAATGGCGGTTATATGACCGCCGTGCAAATCTTTCAGACGCAATGCCGCTTCCAAGGCATGATGACAGGCCGGATTCATCATGCCCTCCGCCAGGTCCCTCTTCAAAGTGCCTGTGCGCGGGTCCCAGTTTAGTTCAGATACCATAGGCACCTGTTTTATACAAACAATTAGGTTTAACATATTCTTCTCTACGCCGGTTTTGTAAGCAAGGAACGCGCTATGACCATTCGCTGCACCTCGCTGGTTCCTTCATAAATTTCGGTAACTTTTGCATCACGAAAGTAGCGTTCCACATCATATTCTTTGCTGTATCCGTATCCGCCATGTATTTGGACAGCCAGGCCGGTTACGCGTGAGGCAATTGTGCTGCAATATAATTTTGCCATCGCAGCTTCTGCGCCAAATGATTTTCCGGTATCTTTAAAAACGCAGGCTCTGTATAAAAGAAGCCGGGCGGCATCAATTTCGGTTGCCATATCCGCAAGATAGTTTTGAATTGTCTGGAAAGTACTCAACGGTTTTTTAAACTGCTGTCTTTCTTTTGAATATTTAAGCGCGTCATCAAAAGCCGCCTGGGCGATGCCCAAAGCCTGCGCTGCAATGCCTATACGGCCTGAATCGAGAGTTGAAAGTCCTATTTTGAGACCGTCGCCTTTACGTCCGAGCAAATTGGTCTTCGGCACCCGGCAATCCTCGAAAAACAGAGATGAGACAGGATTAGCCCTCATACCGCATAAATCTTCTATTTCTCCGACCGAAAAGCCCGGAGTATTTTTTTCTACAATAAGAACGCTGTTTGAATTGCGCTGATTCTCCGAATCAGTAATTGTAAATATAAGCGCCGAACCACAGATACCGCCGTTTGTGACAAATATCTTTGTGCCATTAATGACATAATGATCGCCGTCTTCAATGGCTGTAGTTTCAACGCCTCCTGCATCAGTGCCTGCGTTTGCTTCCGTAAGGCAGAAAGCTCCGATACATTCTCCGCTAGCGAGCTTAGGCAAAAATTTTTCTTTCTGTTCCTTGGTTCCAAATTGCGCGATGGGATTAGTTCCCACACTGTTATGAACAGTTATACACAGACCCATGGCGGCACATACACGCGATATTTCCTCGATAACAATCGCATAACTTATACTGTCCATTTCCGCTCCGCCGTATTCCCTTGGAACCTGAAGACCGAAAAAATTTAAAGGCCGCATTTTTTCAACTACTTCCCATGGAAAACGCGCTTTCTGGTCAATTTCATGCGCAATGGGGCCAAGTTCTGTTTCAACAAACTTCCGCACAGTTTTGCGAACAGTCTTATGCTTTGTACAGGGATTAAAATTCAAAATACCCTCCGGTTTTTCCAGGTTAAACACTGGATCGGTTTGATAGCCACTCCTAACCTATACAGGATTAATTTGAGTAGCTTAAAAGCCGCAAAAAATCAAGACACTAATATTGATGCAACCGTAAAATAAACCCATCTGAATATGCAGATTTTTGGAAAAATCAATAGGACAAACCGAAATATTTGATTGTTCGATGCTTAACTAATAGATTTTATTTGGTCGGGACGACTGGATTTGAACCAGCGACCCCAGCGTCCCGAACGCTGTGCTCTACCAGGCTGAGCCACGTCCCGACTTATACTTGCATTTTTTTATTCCAGTATTTTTATATTGTCAACAATAAGTGACTGCAAAGTAACAAATTCTTATTTTGCTTCAATTCCACCTTAATTGAGGGAACATAAAACCAGCGCTATTTATTGACAATAACATTTTCTTTAGATAAATTAAAAACATTGTACGATTTCACGATAATGAGGTGATAATGACAAAATATTATGATGTGGTTGTAGCAGGTGGCGGACACAACGGATTGACCGTTGCGGCTTATTTAGCTAAGGCCGGCTTGAATGTAACTGTTGTTGAGGCGAAAAAATACGTCGGCGGCGGTGTTCTTACCATGGAGGTGACGAATCCCGGATTTAAGCATGATCTCGCTGCTACAGGACATATGTTTATTCAGCCCAACCCGATCATTACAAATGATGAATTAAAACTGCTGTCTAAATACGGACTTAAATATATTTATCCGCAGAGTATGTCTTCCATTATTTTCCCCGACGATCGGGTCCTGAAATTTTACCGTGACGTGGACAAGACCTGCGTATCGATAGAGCAATTCTCTCATAAAGATGCGGCAGCTTATCGCCGGTTTCATGACTGGACTATCGAATCTCTGGATATATTCACGGCCGGAATGTTTTCTCCTCCCCAACCCTTTAGTGATTTAGTTGCAATGCTATCGCAGAATGAGCAGGGGCAGGAAATAATGCGCACACTGATGATGAGCGCCCAGGATGTGGCTAACGAATGGTTTGAGAGTCCTGAATTGCGGATCGCCTTAGGCAGGTTTGTATCAGAGGGCATGGTGGATCCTCAGTTAAAAGGTACGGGTCTTAATCTCTTTATGTTTATCGGCTTAATTCATAAATTTGGTTGGGGTGTTCCCGTGGGGGGTTCCGGCGTCTTAAGTGATGCGCTGGAGCGTTGTCTTATCGACCACGGCGGAACTATTCTTACATCAAGTAACGTCGAGCGCTTTGATATAAGCGACGGAGTGTGCCGGGGAGTTATTCTTGATACCGGCGAAAAGATCATGGGCAAGAAAGCAGTTATAACGACATTCAGCATCAAGCAACTTCCGGCAATGATAGGAGAAGCAAATCTGCCGCCCGGCTTTAAGCGCAAGGTTGATTGTCTTACCCATAGCAGCTTTTCTTCTCTGCATCAGGTTTTGGCCATTAACGAAGCACCACGGTACAATGCGGCACTTTCCACTGAGGAATCTGTCTTTGTACAGTTTGTTCCCGGAGATTATGAAAAGTACTTGAAGGTATTTGATGGATATAAATTCGGCGACCGGCATACAGAGAGCCCTTTAGTCATCTGCTGGAGCATAGTGGACCCCAGCCGCGCCCCTTCAGGAAAGCATACCTTATATCTTTATCATTACGAACCTTATAATATAAGGGAGGGAGCGGCTAAATGGGATCAGCTCAGACAGGAAACAGCCGACGGCATCTTGAAATTTCTGCAGAAAAGAACTGCTAACATGGGGCCGGAAAATATCCTAGGCCGCGGGATGCACTCGCCGCTCGATTGTGAGCGTGTTAACAAATCCTTTGTGAAAGGTGATCAGGGACACATTGGGTTAGACCTGCATCAGGTTATGGGAAACCGACCCTTTCCCAGCATGGGGAGTTACCGCACACCAGTAAAAAGCCTATATCTCTGCGGTTGCAGCACCAGTCCTGGAGGAGGTGTAAGCTGCGGGAGCAGGGCGGCTGTACCTGTAATCATGGGAGATCTGGGCATGGATTTTAAGGACTTAATCGCATAGCTTAATATGACTTCACCCTTTACGCTACAAAGCAAATGCATTTGCTTTTACGGTTTAACCCTGTTTGCGGGACATTCAAGATGGCGGCATTTTTTACAATAATGTAAGGGAAAAGCCAGTAAAGTAGGCAGTCCGAACAGCCAGAATACAATAAGCAGAGAAGTATCCTTAAACAACCAGAAATTCGGTATTATAACCGTGCCTATCATGATGGCACCGGCAGCTAATTTACCTGCTGCGGATGGCTGTGATTCCCGGTAGTTATATATTTTTCGTAAGAATCCCGGCGGCATGAAAAGACAACTTGATAATTTGTAGGGATATGGGCAATGGGCACATACCCAGGGCATAACTATCAGGGCATACCCTATTATTATATAGGCTACATATGCCAAGGCCCAAAGCGGGTTTTGCTTATAGATACCATAAGTTCCTATAATCATAAACCCATTCCAACCGGTTTGCATGATGATCTTATCTTTAAAAGAAAATCTATCGTGGAGTCCGCATGCGTCATTATTTTCCATAGACATTTAATCCTCCTTTCTATGGCCTTCCCAGATATTAATACCAGATGGAGTAATTGAGTCTGCTTTGTTCTTTCTTTATCTGTCTTTCAAAGCTTTCATCCATAATCTCTTTAGGTCTTATCAGCCACACTTCGCTGGGATTTGCTTCCGGTATACGATTCCAGACCTTCTTGAAAAAACTGTCCCGCAGAGGTCGCTCTATTACAAACCTGTAAGGTTCTCCTTTGATTTGATATGCTGAGCCTCCTTTAAAAACGGTTATTGCAACCGGTTTTTTCAGCACAAAATGCAAAATGGGGTCATGCAAAATGGGGTCAAGTCTATATTTGACCTTTAGTTATTTTTTCTTTTAATGTTT
>DYJH01000171.1 GCA_020723255.1 Desulfonema limicola
AAGATATTTTGTTTATCCCTGTATCCCTTCCTTTAAGATTATGCGGTTTTCTACAGCCATTCCGGGAAGGCAGCCAACTGGTCTATGCTTTCATGGATAGCATCCCTATAATGCACTGGAATCATTTTCATTTGCTTGCGTGAACGGTTATGCCAAATGATTTCATTTATGGTTAATATATAGCAATTTATAACGTAAAGTCGATGTTAAAAATACCATTTTATAACATATGTGGCCAAATGCTTATTTTTTGGGGGCATACCATTGATTATCAGGTCAATTTTACCTGATATTAAGATATTAACGGGGTTTTCGCAATTCGACCTGTGTTAATATCAGGCTTGATTTAATTTTAAGTCGGCATATAATAGCCGTAAAAAAACAAAAATGTATCCAAGTCCACACAAAACCAGGCAATGAAGGCGCTGGTGTTTTTATACAAAAAAGTTCTGAAAACGCCTCTGGATAATGAAATCAATGCGATTTGCGCCGGAGAAAAGAAAAATATTCCGGTTGTGATGACTCGGGAAGAAACCGCCAAAGTAATTTCATTAATGGGAGGCACACCGCAATTGGCAGCCAAGTTGATGTACGGAAGCGGTCTGCGGATATCGGAGGCTATCCGGCTTCGTATTCAAGAAATTGATTACAAATGGCATCAAAATAACAAAAACAAGGCGGACAAAACATGACAAAATTGTTTCTGAAAACCTCCGGAATGTCCAAACTGCTCCCAAAAACCAGCAAACCAGCTTCGGCTCCGGGAACTGTAAGTTATATCGGTAAAGAGCGTGAAGTTCCGGTAAAACTGCATGTAATTGATTACAATGAAACCGAGTTCACTGAGAAAGAATTAAAAACTCTTACAGATGGTTTGGTTTATAAAGACAGACCTTCGATAACCTGGTTTAATTTTACGGGTGTTCATGACGAAAAAATTATTCACGAAATCGGTGATAAATTTAATATTCACCCACTGGTGCTTGAAGATATCGCAAATACTACACACCGTCCTAAAGTTGAAGAATATGATAACTATATTTTCGTAATTTTTAAAATGGTTTGTTTTAATGAAAAAACCCATGAAATTTTTCTGGATCAGGTAAGTTTATTAATCGGAAAAGATTATGTAATTTCATTTCAGGAAAACAATACGGATGTTTTGGAAGGACTGCGGGAAAGAATTAGAAACGGCAAAGGTAAAATTCGCAGGTTCGGAAGCGATTATCTGATGTATTGCATTATGGATTCTATTATAGATCATTATTTTTCAGTCCTGGAAAGTATTGGCGAAGAAATAGAGCTTTTGGAAAAAGAGCTCATGCTGAATGCCGGACAGGAATTGCTTGTAAAAATATATGGGCTTAAGAAGGAACTTGTTTTTTTGCGAAAATCAATCTGGCCGATGAGAGAGGTTGTCAGTACATTGGAGCGCACAGAGCATGAACTGATAAATGAAGGCACCGCGGTTTTTATGCGTGATGTCTATGACCACACAATACAAATTGTTGAAACCGTCGAAACATTTCGCGACATGACATTGGGCATGCTCGATCTTTATCTATCAACCGTAAGCAATAAAATGAACGAGATAATGAAAGTCATAACTGTTTTTGCTGCCATATTTATTCCGCTGACCTTTATGGCAGGTGTCTATGGGATGAATTTCGAGTTTATGCCCGAATTGAAATGGCGGTTTTCTTATCCGATCTGGTGGGCGTTTTCAATTTTATTGTCTTTTGTAATGCTGATTATCTTTAAAAAGAAAAAATGGATTTAATACCCAGTTGCATTCATATTTGAACCCTTGAATCTTTTTTATTGGAAATTATTATGAATATAGATAAACCACATTATTACGATGGAAAGCCATATGAAATAATCTTTGACCGGGCAATGAAGGAGATACGTAATTGCTTTATTAATCAGGTATGTCCCGACAGTAAAGTAATTGATATTGGCTGTGGTATCGGTTCTTTAGTCTTTGACCTTGCCAAAAAGTGCAGCTTTGTTACAGGTGTTGAACTTTCATCAAAAATGTTTGAATATGCCAAACAGCGTCAGAAGAAAAAAGGCATACAAAATGTGCTGTTATTACATTGTGATGCGGCAGATATGCCTGATTTTAAGGATATGTATTTTGATTATGCAACATTTTCAATGGTCATTCATGAAATGCCGCCTGATTTACGTATAAAAGCTCTGAAGGAAGCAAAGCGCATAGCTAAAAAAATTATTATCTTAGATTTTGCAGCGCCCCTGCCTGTTAATTTAATGGGGATTATGAGTCGTATCATAGAATTTTCAGCAGGAATTGATCACTTTAGATGCTTTTTGGATTTCCAGAAAAATAATGGTATAAATCAATTGGTTGCGATCTGCGGGCTTTCTGTTCATAGTGAATCAACGATAAAAAGTGGCGCAATGAAAATTGTTTCCGCTTATGCACCAAATATATCATAATGCCGTTGCATAACATCCTTTTTAATTAAAGAGAAATCTATATGAAACATATATAATTGCCGGGGGAGTCAATAATTCTGCTCCTGGCAGGGGAGTCAATAATTCTTGACAAATACAATATTTCTTAATAGATGTTCTATGAAAATCGAATAAATGAATCCATAAAAAGCCGTTGCTTTTTTATTATTAAAACTAATAAATTATTGAAAGGAGAAGTTAACAGATGTCGAATTTGATACCACCTCATGGCGGAAAAGGCTTAACCTGCTGCTTACTCGAAGGAAAAGAGCTTGAAGCTGAAAAGAAAAAAGCCCAGGGGCTTAAAAAAATTGATGTTTCCCCTCGTGAAAACGGGGATTTGATTATGATGGGAATCGGTGGGTTCAGCCCGCTGACCGGTTTTATGACAAAGGCTGACTGGAAGGGAGTTTGTGAAAATTTTTTGCTTGCAGACGGCACATTCTGGCCCATTCCTGTTACTCTTTCTGTCTCTAAAGCTGATGCGGACAGCATTAAAGCCGGGGATGAAATAGCGCTTAATGACCCTGAAACAAAAGAAATTATGGCTACAATGAAGGTCACTGAAAAATACGAAATGACCGAGAAAGACAAAAGATTTGAATGCGAAAAAGTTTATATGGGCGAAGGCACCAAAACAGCAGAGGACTTCTGGAAAATCGCAGAACAGGATCACCCTGGAGTTCAGATGGTTATGCAGCAAAAAGAAGTTAACCTTGCCGGTCCCGTAAAAGTTTTAAGCGAGGGTGAATTCCCTGCAAAATATGCAGGAGTTTATATGAGACCTGCAGAATCAAGAAAGATTTTTGACGAAAGAGGATGGAAAGAGATAGCAGCATTGCAGTTAAGAAATCCCATGCACAGATCGCATGAATATCTTTGCAAGATAGCTGTGGAAGTATGCGACGGTGTTTTCATTCATTCGCTTGTGGGTAATTTAAAACCGGGCGATATTCCGGCTGATGTCCGTGTAAGGTGTATTGATGCTCTTGTAAAAAATTATTTTGTAGAAAAAAATGTTCTTCAGGGCGGCTATCCTCTTGACATGCGTTACGCAGGCCCGAGAGAAGCTCTTCTTCACGCCACTTTCCGTCAAAACTACGGCTGCTCACGCATGATTATAGGCCGCGATCACGCAGGAGTAGGTGATTTTTACGGCATGTTTGAAGCCCAAACTATTTTTGATAAAATACCTCATCCATCACAACCGGGTAAAGCGCTTCTTTGCAAACCGCTTATGATCGACTGGACATTCTATTGCGTCAAATGCGATGGCATGGCATCTCACAGAACCTGCCCGCATACTAAGACAGACCGTGTTATATTAAGCGGAACAGCGCTTCGCAAAGGGTTGTCCGAAGGCACACCGATTCCGGATCATTTTGGACGCGAGGAAGTATTGGTGATTCTTCGTGAATACTATGCAGGGTTAACGGAAAAAGTTGAGGTTAAACTGCACGGAGCAGCTATAGGCAAATAATAAAAAATATCCGAAGGGTTTTTAGGCGAAGGGATGGGAAATAAAAGAGTTCCGCCTTGTTAATAGAAAATAAAATTCCCTCTCCCCTTGTGGGAGAGGGCTATGGTGAGGGGTAATTAAAACAAAAAAGGGAGACGGTTAAAAACTGTCTCCCTTTTTTGTTTTGATGAAGCTCCACTATTTCACCCCCACCCTAACCCTCCTCCATCGAGGGGGAGGGAATTTAAAAGGGGAGATTTAGATCAAAATTTAAAATTACTGCCTGTTGCTGTATTCCGCATATCCCAAAGCCACTGTTCTGTAAACAAAATGAGCAAGCTTCGAAAACGGAAGGAAAGCAAAAAGGTTAAATACAAAAATAAGATGTATAAAATAAAGTGCGTATGAAACCCCGGCCAAATGAGCAAGCCGGGTAATTTCAGTAAGCATTCCGGTAAGTCCCAAGCCAAGTACAAGCCCTATAAGATACCAGTCTTTATAGCTTGTAACCTGGTCCTTATTATTCATTCTGCTTTGGATCATAAGAAAACCGCCTGCAATAAGTGCGATGCCGCTTATATTTGCCAGCCATTTAACCGGGTTAATCTGAGCATACGGACCTTCGACATGAAGAATATACAGATAAACAAAAAATACTCCTGTAACAACGGCAAGACCTAAGAATGAAAACAAGACCATCATATGTGCTGTTGATCTTTCTTTATTTTCCACGCATTTATTAAATTTTTCGTGTTTTAATATCATTGGAAGAACTTTTACAATGGAAGATAAAAATTCTTTTATGTCTAACTCCTTTTTATTTGTCTTGCCATTTGAAACAGCGTCCTGGTGAATATCATTTAAGAACTTTTTTACCCCCATTCCAAAAATTACAACAACCCACAGTGAAAGAGGAACAAAAATCATATCAACAAGCCACGTGGAAAAGAATTTTGTGTGTGCTATCTTTCCGGGTTCGGGAGAGAAATTGAGAAACCCGGTAGCCAAACCAAGCACTATGAATATAATTGCAGGAATAAGAATTAAAATGGGCAGTTTTTTGGGGTCATTGACCATTTTGCCCAATCCCTTTGGAACAGCATATTCAGAAATTGCAATCGAACGTAATGCTCCAAGCACATCTCCAGGTCTTGCGCCACGAGGACATTTAGTGGAACAATCCCCGCAATTATGGCAAAGCCATATATCTGCGTTTTTAATAACTCTGTCTTTAAGACCCCAGGATGCGGCAATCATTTCCTTTCGGGGAAACGGCTTTGTATCCGGTGAAATAGGACATACTACAGAACAGGTTGCACATTGAAAGCATTTTTTCAGTGTATCTCCGCCAAGCCCTGCAACATCATTTATAAAGTTAACATCAGGCTCAATCAGATATTTATCCGTCATGTTAATACCTCCTCAACATTGGCAATAATAAATAACATATAGTAATATTTAATGGTTCTGCAGAAAGTCTCCAACCCGTCATGCCGGACTCGACCCGGCATCCAGACGTTGTCCCCGTGAAAACGGGGAACCATAAAAAAGAATTACTGGATACCGGCTTTCGCCGGTATGACGAAAAGAAGTATTTTCTACGAGTCTGCCAAAAATCAGAATCCCTTAAACGGGTTAGGCCCAAGTCCCTCGATTATATCCACAAAATCCCCTATAATCTTTGGAATCTTGTCATATTCATCTATTGCAACTTCAAACTGTGCAACCCGTTCGTTTTCAAGTGCCAGGCTCTGCAACGCTTCTCCTATCTTTTTCATTCTGATACTGGCAAGTTCACTGCCTTTCACAAAATGGCACTGATAGTCATCCCCATGTTTGCAGCCAAGCAGAAATACTCCGTCCATGCCTTGTGAAAGAGCATCTTTTATCCATATAACGTTAGTTGATCCAAGACATCTTACAGGAACAAATCTGACGATATGCGGATAAGTCAGCCTGTTCATACCGGCCATATCCAGAGCAGGATATGCGTCATTTTCACAAACAATACCAAGAATTCTGAGCGGGGGTTCGTCAAAGTCGTTCTCAGAAGGAACGCCTATCGCTTTAACCATTGATCCGACACTGTCGATGTTATAATCAGCAAAACCTATAATCCTTTCAGGGCATGCACCCATACAGGTTCCACAGCGTCTGCACCGGGTCGGGTTTGGTTTTGGCGTTCCTTTTTCATCATCATCCAAAGCGCCGAAAGGACATTCTTCCGTGCAACGCTTGCACTGAGTACATCTCTGGAAGAAAAAGTCGGGAAATGTCATATCGCCCGACCTTGGATGGACAGAAACACCTCTGTTTGAAGATTCAATACATTGAATTGCTTTTAAGGCGGCTCCTGCTGAATCTTCAATCGTTTCTTCCATAGTCATGCTTCTTCTGATACATCCTGCGGCATAAACTCCGGTTCTTTGTGTTTCATAAGGAAAGCATATAAAATTAGAATCAGTATAGTTGTCGAAAAGCGCTATATCGCGAAAGCCGGGACCCTGTCTGTATGCGAGATTAATAACAGGATCATCCGCTGTTACCGGCACCATTCCAGTAGCAAGAACAACCATATCCGCTTTAACCTTTATTTTTTCTCCAAGAAGTGTGTTGTCGGCTTCTACAATCATGCCGTCGCCGTTTTTGGAAACACTTACAACTTCTCCCTTGGTTAAAAAGATGCCCGCATCCTGCTGTAAGCTTTTATAGAAGTTCTCCATGAGGCCGGGTGTGCGCATATGCTGATAAAATATATATGCTTTGCTGTCGGAATAATCTTCACGGACGTATTTGGCCTGCTTTAGTGATACCATGCTGGTAACAGATCCGCAAAATGAGAAGTCGTTATCATTGCCTCCTTGTCCGGGGCTTTGAATAAATACAACAGATTTAGCTTCTTTTCCGTCTGAGGGACGTGTTATTTTGCCTTTTACGGCAAGTTCCTCAAACTGTACATTGGTAACTACATCAGGAATTGTTCCAAATCCAAGATGAGCGAATTCATTTTCTTTAGCTTTATATGGCCTCCATCCGGCCGCAAGTATAACAGCTCCGAATTTCTCGCCGTTCGGATCAAACGAAAGGATATCCACTCTGCCTTGATTATATTCCTTGTAAAGTTCAATCAGCTTTTCTTTATCATATTCTTTCCCGGTTTCATCTACTTTCATCTCGGCAGGCAGCGGGAAAGGAACATCAAACTCGATCTTGTCACCGGGTTTTTTTAATGTAACCGTAAAATCTCCGGGCTGCCCGGCTATACGAGCGACAACAGTGTTTGTTTTAACGGTTATATTGGAAAAAGACTCAAGTTCTTTAATTTTAGCGGAAATAACCGGAGGAATTATATTTTCAAACGGATTTTCTACCGGCAACTGCTTTCTGACTTTTGCAGCATAGCCACCGATAGAGCTTTCTTTTTCAACAATCGTTACTTCGTATCCGGCTTTGGCAGCATCAAGCGCCGCCGATATGCCGGCTATTCCTCCGCCGATAACCAGAATCTTTCTGCAAAATGCGTCAAGCTTATAAGGCTCCGGCAGTGTAATCTTCTGTGTTTTGATCACACCCATTTTCAAATAATCTTCAGCCATCATCTGAATGTGATCTATGCCGCCTTCGGCATTTTTTGTGCTGGGATGAGTCCAGACAACCTGTTCTCTTAAGTTAACACGATCAACAATGCAGCCGTCAAATCTGAAAATATCAAAATTAACACGGCGGGAACAGGCTGCTATCACAAGGGCATTAACACCCTCGCCGGCTATGTCCTGCTTCAAAAGTTCAACACCTTCCTTGCTGCAAAGAAAAGGATGTGTTTTTACGATGCCGATGCCTTCTTCTTTGGGAACACCGCTAAGCTTATCTATATCCAGAGCTTCTCCGATTCCGCAACCAGTGCATATATATACGCCATATTTTTTATTCATGGATAACCTCCTACCTCCTCACCAGGGTTTGAATAGCCTTTAGGGCCATACCGGTAGCATTCTGGTTTGATGATACCACGTCGGCAGGCTTGTTGGCACATCCTGCAGCAAACATTCCGCCTTTATCATAATTATTGATTATGAAGCCGTCAGGGTTACAATTAAGTTCGGCAGGCAGTTTGCTTATTGCATTTGTCGGTTGCATGCCTGTGGCAAGAACAACCATTTCAACAGTCTGCCTGATCTTTTCACCGGTTACCGCATTTTCGGCAACTACAGTAATATTGTTTGTCGCCGGGTCTTCGCTAACTTCCGCCACCTTGCCCTTTATGAAAAACACTTTGTTGTCGGCTTTAATTTTATCATAAAATCTCTCATATCTTAAGCCCGGAGTTCTCAAGTCTATATAAAATATGTATATATTGGCGTCGGGATACTGTTCCCGGATATAAGTAGCATGCTTCAATGAAGCCATGCAGCATATATAAGAACAGTAAGGCAGGTGATTTTCATCTCTTGATCCGGCACACTGGACAAAAGCGATGCTTTCAGGCGCCTTGCCGTCTGACGGGCGAACGATTTTTCCTTTTGTAGGGCCGTTGCAAGATGCATATCTTTCAAGCATCATGTTTGTAATGATATTCTGGTGTTTACCAAATCCCAGATTATCTATTTTGTTGGCATCATACGGAATCCATCCGGT
>DYJH01000172.1 GCA_020723255.1 Desulfonema limicola
AAAAGGGGGATAAAAGGGGGTTGTAAATAGATAAAATCCAAATGCGGTTACCCTGCTAAAAAGACTTAAACGGTTTGAACGGTTAAAAGAGGGATGATAACATTGTTAGGTTTTTAAGTTTATATAGTATCTCTTGCCAATCTAATTTTCTGTTTTAAAGATTAAACCTTAAAACCTAACAGCGTCCATTATCCTATCCCTACTCTTCTTCCCACTCCACGCCGTACTCTTCCGAGGCAATAGATTCTATGGCAAGCACATCCGACTTGACAGCCATCACCTTCCGGTATACTTCACTATAGTCTTTTCTTTCACCGTTTACTGTAAGCAAATCCTTTTCCACAGAGATTCCAAACAGTTTTTCGTTTTCTTCCAGATACGGCCGGATGAGATCCCAGTCGGCAAGGCTCAATTCAACGTACTCTCCCCCGTTTAACTGTTCATTCACCAATTTACGGAAAGGATCCCTGAAATATATAGCCCCGCCGGATGCAAGCGAAAATAGGTTTGAACCGGGATATGGATTTTCCAGACCGGTAGTATTACCGTTTTCATCAAACTTGAGGCCGTTTAAAATAATAAAACCTCCGCCGTTTAAGGAATCACCTGCCATGAAAGATTCTGCAAGATAATCCAGACATGTTCCGTTAATTACAACCCTTGGGCATCCTACGGCGTTTATAAGAGGACGCCCTGCCGCATTGCCCCGGACAAATACATTTCCTCCCTTTGCGCCATACATGAAAGTTTGACCGACATCGCCGTAAACAACAAGCTTTCCTCTTTTCATAATCTGGCCCAACTGATCCTGGGCATTATCGTGTACGTATATCTCCAGACCATCTATCCCGGAAGCGAGATAATCTCCGGAACTATCGTAAACATCAATCCTGACACCATCTGAACCTTCGCTCAAGCCGCACCCGGTAAATCTCTGGCCCTTATATCCATAGCAGATAAATTCTTTCCAGCCTAGCTTATATGCCGCACATATAAGCCTTGCATCACAGTCATCACCTTCAGGCGGGAAATTTCTTGCGTTTATTATCAGAATTTTCTCGTCACCACGAGGCGCCCGGACTGATAAGCTGGTATCCCAGTCGATATGACGGTAAATAGAAGAACCTGCGCTGTTCAAATTCTTTGCGGCTTTGAAAATAGTAGAGAGACTGCTTCTTATTATATACAGCGCCCAACTGCGTTTCTTTACTCCAACAGGATACAGTTGATCATTTAAAGCAGTTAATACATATATGGCTTTTGAAGTATTGTCATCGTTTAAACCCGCAAGTCTCACCATTTCATTGCAGGCATATCTTAATTTGCTGTAATCCCAGCCGGCTATATTTTTTATAAAATAAGCGGCTGCGCCCGCAGACTCTTTTGCTGCAAAAGCATATTCAACTTCTTTTGATATATCGCCGGCATCTCTATGAGATGAAACATCGACAGTCATGTTGCAGGAAATTTTATCTTTTGCAATTTCAACCACTTCCCCGAATTTGTTAGTGCATACCAGTTCTTTTTCGCCGACGCCTTTTCCGTTATCCCTGATGGTAAAAATAAATGACCCGCCGTCTGCAGCACTTCCGCCACGGGCATTCCAATATTTGTCGGCTATCGGACAGAATCGGCTGTCTTGGGCCGCCAAGCTTTGAAGCGTAGCGTCGATGGCCTGCTTTTCCGAACAGATGAGTCCTATCTGTACTTCTCCTTCCTGGAGGGCAAATACCTGCGGACGCAGCATGGCCGTATCTGTAATGCCTATAAGCTGAAGTTGATTATTGTAAAAATCATTGCGGACAATAATAAAAAACCACGGGCCATCCGGTGAATTAAAAATATGATTAGATTGAATATATCTATATATATGCTGCTTTTCAGGAGGCAAGCGGTCAAAATCATATTCTGAGGTTGGCGCCAGGGCCTCGATAATATATTCCATCGGGTATTCAAATGTTCTGTTCAAAAGATCAAGCATCAGAACAGAGACTTCCGTGTCCGTCAGAAACTGAGGAAAGATATTGTTTTGTTTCAGATATTCGCTGACGGCATGATAGTTTGCAAAATCGCCGTTGTGAACAAGAGCTTCATCGAGTCCGATAAAAGGATGAGCGCCTCCCGGATGCCATACCCGGCCTTTGGTAGGATAACGCTGGTGAGCTATCCATCCGTGAGCCTTGAAATCATCCAACAGATAGTACTGGGCCACCTGCTCGGCATAACCCACTATTTTAAGAATCATTATATTGCGGCCATGAGAAAGAACAAAAGCCCTTTGCTTTCCCAGTGATGAATAAAACGTCTGGTTAAGCTTATAAGTATTACGATAAATATATTCATCTTCTGCTTTTTGCGTGTTCATATCCTGAAGACCGTTATCCTCGATAAACCGGCCAAGGACATCGGGTTTCACCCTGACAAAATAACGCCAGACATCGGGAGGTTTTACTTCTAATCCAGGAATATCACGGTAGTCACCGACTGACGGAATTTTTGCAGCTTTATGAACATCCATATATGGCTTAATATTGTTTTTCTCAACATCTTGGCGCACATCAGGATCAAGCAGAGCAATTTGCAGCATGTAGTGCGTATCAATAATTTCCTGGGTAACACCAAGGCTGTCCGGGAAAAGCCCTACTGCCGCAATGCCGCCGCCCTTGCCGTTGCCGCGGTTATGCATCTGTAAAGAAGGCTCGAAAATATGACGGCCGCCGACCGGAATTGAGCAGATAAACCCGGTAACTCCGCAACCGCCTTCTTCCGCAGGCTTTTCCAAACATATATTGCTCCGCGGTAAATTCGCCCGGCCTGCAAGTATTTTATTTATTATTGCTTCCCTGTTGTTATGCATCAATATACATCCTTTAGCTTTTTTGAACCACCCTTTAATTCACTCTTAAGAAAGGGGATATCCACACAAATTCCCCCTTAATAAATGGAGCACCAAATTCCCCCTTAATAAAGGGGGTTAGGGGGTTGTTCCGTATCGGAGTTTTCTCGATAGTACTTTCAATTTCGGATTATACAAAAATTTTATTACAACCCCCTTAATCCCCCTTTTCTAAGGGGGAATTAATGAGATAATGTTTCTAAGAGAGAATTAGAATGAGAACACTCGAATCATGGAAACCTTTTTAGATAATCAGCTTTTTGTTTGGCGCTTGCTGATAATTAAGCCTTTCACTCTCTTCAAGATAATCAAGGTGTACAAGAAGATCGCTGCGTCCCACAAGCTCACGAATGCTTTTCATGCCGTATTGCCTTAAGATTTTACACCATTGTTTGCGCCATACACTATACATATTTACTATGCGGTTTTGGGTCCATTCTTCCGAGATAATGTTTCCAAGTTCGGCATCGGTTGTAGCGATGCTTCGGGCGCAACCCCTGCCGCTTTCACAGTTTCCGCAGCGGACGCATTCTAAGGCAACAAGCTCAGCGGTGCCTATTACTACTCCATCTGCGCCCAGAGCTATTGCCTTTGCAACATCCATCCCATTTCTTATGCCTCCGCTTGCAATAAGACATATTTTATCCCTCACGCCCTCGTCTGTAAGGAATTTATGCACTTTCGGAATCGCATATTCAATCGGCATGGCAATATTTTTCTTGGCAATATCGGGAGCCGCTCCGGTTCCGCCATAACTGCCGTCTATATGAACGATATGGGCCCCGGCATAATAACTTCCTATCGCAACCATATCAACATCGGATGGTGTGGACACTTTGACCGACACCAAAACACGCGGGTTGATCTCCTTAACCCAGTCAACATGCTTTTTATGATCTTCCACAGAATACACGCTATGAAAAGGAAACGGCGAGAAAAGTGGGTTCCCCACAACTGTTTCCCGCATGGCAGCAACTTTAGGTGTAACTTTATCTCCCAGCAGATGGCCTCCCAAACCGGGCTTTGCGCCCTGGGCATATTTGAACTCAACCACCGGAGCATACTGAATTGTTTTTTCACGCACGCCAAACAGGCCGGTCGCAATTTGAGTAATTACATTATCAGCATATGGAACCAGTTCTTCCGGATATCCGCCTTCGCCGGTGCATGTTAAAGTGTTGAGCGCCTTTGCGGCTCTGGCCCGTCCTACCATAACATTTAACGCTGTTGAGCCGAATGACATTCCGCCGCCATAGCACGGAATCGATAGTGTAATTTCGGGACGGCCGTCTGAGCGTTTATTTAAAACAATGCTCATATCAATATCTTCATCAGCCAAATCAAGATATTTACCCTCTTCAAGAAGTTTAAAGCGAATTTTATCGAAACCGCCGCCGGAATTTCCCAGGTTGTATTCAAGGTCAACTACAGGCAGATTGCCTGTTTCCGCCATTTCCCAGTGAGCAATCAGCATTTCATTGGTCCAGCGATAATCGCCAAGCGTATCCAGAATGGGATTAATACGCAAAGTAAGCGCCTCTTGGGGGCAGCGGTCTATGCAATAAAATTCATTTTCCTTACATTTGAATCCTATGCATTTATGGTCTATGGGTCGCGGCGGCATGCTGAAATTACCATGTCCATTGATATATTTAGGATGCACGCCATAGGGACAGATCTCTGCGCATAGTCCGCAGGAAACACAGCGGGAACTTCTTTTTATTGTGTATTTGCCGATAGTATTTCTAAACCTTGAAGGCGTAACGATTGTTTCCGGCAGTTTATTATTATTTTTATTGCTATTCATTTTCTTATGATACCTTCGTAAAAAACAGTTTTACGACGCAGTCAATCCCCCCTTGCCCCCCTTTGATAAAGGGGGGATGGAAAATTTATGCTTTCCTTTACCCCCCTTTGATAAAGGGGGGCAAGGGGAGATTTATGCTTTTCTTTCACCGAAAATAGGACCGAAACTTTCCTTTTCCAGGTCCTCAAACCACATTGAACGGCCGACTTCACCCCTCAGTCGTCTTGCTTCACGAATACCCATTGCACCCATTACTTCGATTAACTGATTTCGCCATGCGCCGACAAGATTAATGATCCTTTGTTTGCCCCAGTCCGGGTTTATGTTGCCTATTTTTACCGGACAGGTTTCACCCTTTATGCACTGGCGACATAAGCGGCACTCAAGCGCTACCAGCAAAGGAAGATCTATAGCTACGCCATCGGCTCCGCATATTATGGATTTCGCCACATGTTCCGCCATGGCGATACCTCCGGAAAAAATCAGGTTAATCCTGTTTCTTATACGGTTATCAACCAGGGCAAGGTGAACTTCCCTGATCATCTCTTTTAAGAACATGGGATTTTCAGAATCAAATTCCCGGCCGCGTTCATTTGCATAAAAATGAATTGTATCTGCTTCAAACTTTGCAATTTCCAACGCTCTTGATAAAGCATCCCGGTTTAATTCAACACCAACGGAAATGATAAGTTCCGGCCTTGAAGTCCGCAGGTCTTCTATTACTTCAGATATTCCACTGCAATAAGTAAGTTCTACCATTCTTATTCCCTGAACGTGTTCAAGAAAATCATGATAATTCTTTTTTGACAGAACCGGTATCAGACATTGGGCCAGAGATCTGAAATTTTCTGAGTAGTACTGAGGATCGATTAACAGCATGGTGCCCAGAATGTATGCAGACTGTGCCATTGATTGTAAGACATTTTCACTTAACACTCCGAATTCAGGCTGTTTAAAAATCAAAGGAACAGGTATTTCGAATATCGGCAGTGTTTTAGAAAGAAGCGTTCCGTCTTTTGTGAAACTCAGCCTTGCGTTTCTGCGGGATAGCTCAATACCGGTATTGATATACTCCCGGCCATGAATGCCGTCTCTCGTGGGACGCACAATCTCGGACATATCTGTCCACATTGAGTCAAAGCCCTCTCCTGCAAAAGGGCCGCGATAGCCCGCTCCTGAAACCGGAATTTTGCCTGTATGCGCCTGATACCAGGTGCGATGGATAATATCCGAAGTCCAGTAATCGTTCCCCAAAGAGCGGTAATCGGGATTTATCACTCTTGAAAATATGCCTCTTGTGCATTCCTGAACACAACGAAAACAGCTCTGGCAGGCATATAAGTATTCAGGATCTTCCATCGTGGCAATATGTTTATAATTGTCTTTAAAAATATTATATACGCATGCTTTTTTGACGCATTTGCGGCAGCTTCCGGCACAGTCTTCCCTGAATTCGACAGTTGTATATTTGCCGACCGGATTGAATCTGGGAATCGCCATCTTAACAGGCACATGATACTTTTTAGGCATACTAAAGACCTCCGTGCCAATCTGCTTGCGGCCTGGGTAAAAGTCCTGCTTCTTCAACAATTTGGCCGACTTTTTCTTCCCATTCTATAGCCATAATATGGATGCCGTGAACACCTTTGATTTCGCGAAGCATGGCAATAGTCTCCACGCAAATCTTGATACCCTCTTCGGCCGCTTTTTCCTTCGGCACACCTTCCATACGTTTTATGAGGGATTCGGGGACTTCCATTCCTGCTACTCTGTTGGCCATATATTTGGCCATCCCTTCTGATTTCAATGGGGTTACTCCCGCCAGAATATGTGTTCTTGCCGTAAGCCCTTCTTCATGGGCAAGATACATCCATTGCCTGAAGCGCTCCAGATTATAAACACACTGAGTTTGAATAAAATCGGCACCTGCATCGATTTTCTTGGCAAGTCTGATTACGCGGTATTCAAAGGGATCGGCAAAGGGATTTGCGGCAGCTCCGATAAACATCTTCGGGGGGCTTATTAAGGCAAATCCGCTCATATCCTTACCTTCCGTTTTCATGGCTTTTACCATATTGACCAGGTTGATTGAATCTATGTCGAAAACATTCATAGCGTCAGGCTGGCTGCCGAATGTTTGATGATCTCCTGAAAGGCAGAGAATATTTTTTATCCCCAAAGAATAGGCGCCTAATATATCCGACTGCAGCGCAATCCTGTTTCGGTCGCGCGTAACCATTTGCATGACAGGTTCGAGCCCCATCTGCAAAAGATGGGTGCAGGCTGCTATGCTGGACATTCTCACAATAGCCGTCTGATTGTCTGTTACATTAACTGCGTCCACATAGCCTTTCAGCAGCTCGCCTTTTTTACGGATTATTTCAGGATCAGCTCCGCGGGGCGGCCCGCACTCTGAAGTTACGGCAAACTTGCCTTTATCCAAAACACTTTGCAGATTGCTCAGTGACTCACTCTTCATATAATATGATCCTCTCTCACTAATTTTCTCGGCCCTCCGGCATGGCTGGGACGCCAATCTTTCGGCGGATTATATTTTCTTAAATTGTCAAGCTGCCCCAGAGTTTTAAGCCGCATTATGATTTGCTGCCATGCGCATTCCGTATCCGGATTGACCTCGCATATGCCGTTACGGGAGCCACCGCATGGACCGTTCTGGATCTTTTTTGCGCATCTTGATACAGGGCATATTCCACCGAAAACAGCAAGTTTACAATCACCGCATCCGAGGCATTCTTCAGTAAAAAGTCCCTGTTTTTCAAGGACGCCAATAAATGTAGTGTTAACGCCCGGCAGCACCGGGACATCAGAAAAACGTCTTGCGATTGCCTGAACGCCTGCGCCGCATGCCAGAGATAACACTGCTGAATTTTTGGATATAGCTATCGCCGCTTCCCTGATAAATTCATCTTCACACTGCCGTTCAACAGTCAGTTCTTCAATATAGATATCTTTGCCGTCTTTTCTGAATGCAAGACGCAAAGCTGAAGATAAAGCCGCCACCTCATCCTCTCCTCCTGCAAAGCAGGTTTTTACGCAAGTGCCGCACCCAAGAACAAGCAGTTTTTTATATGGCGAAATAATTTCCTTGATTTCGGCGATAGATTTCTGTTTTCCAACTATCATGATTATTTTAACTCCATTAAATTTTAATGCCTGGCCGGATTAGGTCCCAATTCGTTTATATCAGCTAATACCTGCCTTATAATATTGACTGCTGATTCCGTATCTCCGCTTGCAACGTTATGAATAGACAGGCGCCTACCGCCGATTTCAATTTCTTCCAAAAGATTTTTGACCCAGTTAACCCTTTTTTTTGCCCTTATATTCCCTTCAACATAACGGCATTCTCCTTCCGGACAAACAAAAACAATAACAGCATCTGCATCTGCTTCAAATGCACGAAGCAAAAAAGCATCTTTTACCATGCTGGAACAGGCCATCTTAACCGGTTTTAATTTAAAAGTGTCTTTATATGGCACAGGCAAAGACTCGCAGTTGCTGACCGATCCTACACAATGAAATACAGTTATTTTAGGTTTTAATTTTTTTTTCATTTTATTCCTGTAGTTATAAAACAAAAAAGACGCCTTTCGCCTTTACCGGCGAAACCGACGTCTTTGTCTTTTTTTTATTTTTGCAACTATAACAGCACTTCATTGTGCACCTACTACTTGGTGAACAATATAAACAAAGGGAATAATTTGTCAAGCCGTTTTATGTTTTTTTTCAAGGGAATCCACATAAATTCCCCCTTAACAAAGGAAACCCACGTTAATTTCCCCTTAATAAAGGAAATCC
>DYJH01000173.1 GCA_020723255.1 Desulfonema limicola
GTGTGGGGCGCTAATACCGTCCCGGGTGGGTTCGATTCCCATGCACTTCCGCCAGTTTATTTCAGATCTATCTCTTTTTATTTTTCAAGAGCTTATCATACGAAGAAATTTATTGCTATTATTTTAATTGACGGAATTTAATTGATTAAGCATAAAATGTATGATTATATTCAATACCAAGTTGAATATTTATTATTTTTTAATATGCCAATATACCGAATTGCGTCGAATAAAATTTATTTGAATACCGACTTTTTTAAGTAAGTTTTTAGCTGCCCCGCCAAACTGACTATAAAATGAATTTTTTGCGTTTGAATAACAACCGGTCTTCTCTATCCGTGCTGGGAGTGCTTCAAGCCTTGCCTTCTGGGATCTGGGCATTGGGTTTTGTCTCGATGTTTATGGATACTTCCTATGAACTTGTTCACTGCCTGCTTCCGGTATTTATGTCCACAGTTCTCGGAGCATCGATGACCACCATTGGTTTCGTCGAAGGTGTGGGAGAAGCTTCCGCTGCAATCATAAAGATATTTTCGGGTACAATCAGCGACTATATTGGTAAACGCAAATTGCTTGCCGTGCTTGGCTATGGGCTTGCTGCAGTTACCAAGCCGATCTTTCCGCTCGCAAGTTCCATCCATTGGGTGTTTGCTGCGAGGCTCATCTACCGGATCGGAAAGGGAATTCGCGGAACGCCGCGTGATGTGATAGTGGCGGATATTGCGCCTGAGAGGCTGCGTGGTGCGGCTTACGGGCTCCGTCAGTCGTTAGATTCAGTAGGTGTGCACTTATCGGACTGCTGTCATACAGGAGAAATACTTATGTAACCAGCTTTATTATTCTTTAAGCACAGGCCATGATTCGGTATTCCATATATCGCGGTTATATTCCATAATGGTCCGGTCTGATGAAAATTTGCCCATCCTTGCGATATTGAGGATTGCTTTTTTACTCCATGTATCATAATCCTTATACAGGGCGTCAACATCCTTCTGACATTTAAAATACGCCTCAAAATCAGCAAGAATAAAATACTTGTCTTCATTAAGCAGCGAATCGATAAGGCTATGGAATATATCAGGTTCTTCAGGGCTGAAAAACCCGTTTCGGATAAGTTCTATAGCTTTAATAAGAATAGGATCTTTTTCAAAGTATTCGCGCGGGTTATAATTCTGACACATGTTGGCCACTTCTTCAGCAGTTAAACCGAATATAAATATATTTTCCCTGCCGACCTCTTCCATGATCTCAATATTTGCCCCATCAAGCGTTCCCACAGTAAGGGCGCCATTTAGAGCAAATTTCATGTTGGAAGTGCCCGAAGCCTCAAACCCGGCGGTTGAAATCTGCTGAGAGACATCGGCGGAAGGAAAGATTTTTTCAGCCAGTGAGACACGATAATTTGGGATAAATACAACTTTTATAACATTGTTTGTTGATGTGTCACGATTCACCATTTCAGCTACATGACAAATAAGGCGGATAATGGTCTTTGCCATCATATATCCAGGAGCAGCTTTGCCGCCAAAAATAAAAGTTCTTGGGTGCATTGAAAAATCAGAATCTTGTTTGAGTTTAAGCCAGCAGTAGATTACATGAAGAATATTTAAAAGCTGTCTTTTGTATTCATGAAATCTTTTTACCTGGATATCAAAGATAGAATTGGGATCAACTAATATGCCGGTTCGTTTATTTATGAGGTTTGCAAGCCGCTGTTTATTATAGAGTTTTACCGCTTTCCACTCTTTTCTAAAATTCGAATCTTCTGAAAAGGGCTCAATTTTTCTAAGTTGTTCAAGGTCTTTTGCCCATTCATCTCCTATTCTTAAAGTAATCAGTTCGGACAATTTAGGATTTGATGCAAGCAGCCATCTCCGGGGTGTTATTCCATTTGTTTTATTATTGAATTTACCCGGATACATTTCATCAAAGTCTTTTAATTTCTTTTCCTTCAGAAGTTTGGTATGAAGAGCTGCAACCCCGTTTACAGAGTGAGAGCCGATTATTGCAAGATTAGCCATACGGATTCTCTTCTCAGCATCTTCTTCAACGATGGACATTTGTTGCAAATGGCTTTCATCACCCAGATAACGAACAGATACGTCCCGCAAAAACCGGCGGTTTATTTCATATATTATTTGAAGGTGGCGCGGAAGGAGTGATTCAAACATGCCTACAGGCCATTTCTCAAGGGCTTCTGAAAGAAGTGTATGATTTGTATATGCACATGACCTTACAGTAAGGTTCCATGCCCTGTCCCAGTCAAGGCCGTGTTCGTCGAGAAACAGACGCATCAGCTCAGGAATTGCAAGTGCAGGGTGAGTGTCGTTCATCTGTATCGCGACCTTATCAGGAAATTCATCAAAAGAATCATGATTTACCAGATACCTTCTGACTATATCTTGAATTGAGCATGAAACGAAGAAGTATTCCTGTTTAAGCCTCAATTCTCTTCCGACGAATAACTCGTCGTTGGGATAAAGGACTTTTGAGATATTTTCAGAAATATTTTTCTCCTCAACAGCCTTCATATAATTGCCATGCTGGAAATATTCCAGGTCAAACTCTTTTGATGCCCTTGCCGACCAGAGCCTTAGAGTATTTACAGTGTTATTGGCGTAACCGCATACTGGAGTATCATAAGCAATGCCAACCAAATCACTGGTGTCAATCCATTCAGTTTTAAGTTTTCCGTCAGGCAAAATAACTTGTTTTATCTTGCCGTAAAATTTGACTGTAAAACTATATTCAGGCCTGGCGATTTCCCATGGATTTGTATATTTGAGCCAGTTTTCCGGGAGCTCGACCTGTCCCATATTTCTTATGGCCTGATCGAAAATGCCGAATTCATACCTTATCCCGTAACCATAAGCAGGTATTTCAAGGGTTGCCATTGAATCAAGAAAACAGGAGGCAAGCCTTCCGAGACCACCGTTTCCCAGTCCCATATCAGGTTCATTCTCAGCAAGTTCTTCAAGCTCAATATTCAGTTCGTCCATTGCTTTTTTTGATTCATTATAAATTCCAAGGTTGATCAGATTATTGGTAAGCAGGCGGCCCATCAGATATTCGGCTGAAAGATAATATACTCTTTTAACATCATGGTTGTAATAGAGCTGCTGTGTACGGATCCAGCGCTCAACGAGGCGGTCTCTCGCAGATAGGGCAAGTGAAAGATAAAGATCACGGTCGGTCGCAGTATATTGATCTTTTGAGAGGGAATATTCAAGATGGTTGGCAAAAGATATTTGAATACTTTTCCAGTCTGTCCCTTTATTAAAAGTGCCCCACTTATGAAACAGCGTACTCTTTTTCATAGCTTTCCCCTTTTTAAAAAAGCATGTTATAAAAAAGTTAATCTTAGCGGACTTTCAACAAGCCCGTCAATTTTTACTGCTATAATAATCCGTATAATGTTAACATGCAAGAACAATCCAATTTAATTATCTTTTTTAGCTCCGAATATAAATTTTTTATTGTTTTTATTAATGTCAAAGAGCAGTCCATAAGCATCGGGTAAGCATAACAGCAATTGCCGGACAGTTGAAAAATTTTCATAACGCCAGCATAACATCCTCTTTTACAGGCTTATTTTCCCATTGACATAAAAATTTGCTTGTCATATATTTCGCCAGTCAAAAGCAATGTTTTATCAAATAAAAATCAAAAAGCATGATAATTTGTATCATAATTTTTTGCGATAAAACTCTCTGAGAAAGAATCGGAAGCAAATGCTCACAGGAGAAATTATGCAAAAGATTCTAATTATTGACGATTCACCCGTAGCTAGGAAAATCCTCAAAAGTTGCTTTCCAAAAGATGAACAGCGGGAGTTTTTTGAAGAAGGTGACGGCACGACCGGGCTGCAACGGTTTGAAAATATTCATCCCGATATTACAATCACTGACTTAACCATGCCAGGAATGGGTGGTATGGAAGTACTTGAAAGAATTAAAACAAACCACCCTGAAGCGATTGTCATTGTTTCGAGCGCGGATATTCAGCCGGTTACCAGGGAGAGGGTTATATCACTGGGCGCCTATGCCTTTCTGAAAAAACCTCCATCCAAGGAGATAGTTGCAAAGCTTTTTGCCGATTTGACACAATACCAGAGACAGAAATGACCTATGAATAATAATCGGCAGGAAGTGCTGACAACGGAAGAAAAAGATACCCTCCAGGAAATCATGAATATAGGTTTTGGATCTGCCGCAGCCGATATTTCAGAGGTCATCAACCTCTATGTTATTTTAAGCGTGCCAACAATTTCAGTTCTGAATACTCCTGATCTCATCGAATATATTAAATCAGAAGTAGCAGACCATAAAAATATCAGTATTGTAGAACAAAATTTCTTCTCGAAATTCAAAGGACTTGCCCTTCTTATTTTTACACTTGGAGCAGGCAAAGGCTTATTGTCTGCTCTCGGTAAAGGATTGGACAAAGAGATTCTTGAATCGGATCCGATGGGGATGCTTGAGGAAGACTTGTTGCTGGAAGTAGGGAATATCCTGGTCGGCGCCTGTGTCGGTAAGATTGCCGAACTGCTTGGAGATGTTGTGAACTATTCTCCGCCCCGCTTGATCGACGGAAATCTGGCAGACAGGGTATTGTCACATGACATTTTTGATCCTAAAAATATTGTTATTATCCTTCATACTATATTTCGTTTCAGCGGTAACACTGCTTCCGGATGTCTATTTCTTGTCACAAGCCATGAATCTGTGAGCTGGCTGAAACAGGCGCTTCGGACCTTTTTGAGTCAATACGAATGAATTTCGATAATGTTTTGGATACATTGAATATTGGCGTAATTATACTCGACAGGGAGATGCACGTCCAGTATTGGAATAATTGGATGAGAGTTCGCAGCGGAATAGAGCAGGATATAATTATCGGATCCGATATTAGCAAAGTGTTTCCCAACTTAAATACCCCGGCCTTTTTACGCAGTATTAAGTCCGCTTTAAGATTCGGTAATGTTAATTACATATCCAGAAAAATGCACCCATATCTTTTCCCGATAAAAACCTATAGTTCTTTTGAATCGCAGTTTGAATTCATGCAGCAGAGCTGTTCCGTCTGCCCGATCCGCGGTGAAAGCGACTCTGTAACACACATATGCATTACGGTTCAGGATGTTACACAACTTGCAATTTATGAAAAAAAACTCATTGAAATGAATCTAAAGGACAGTCTGACCGGAGTCTACAACAGGCGATTTCTTACGCACAAGCTTGAAGATGAATTGGAAAGGCACAGCCGCCATTCCCGATCTATTAGCCTTATGATGATTGATATTGATCACTTTAAAAACATCAATGATATGTATGGCCATCAAACAGGAGATTTGGTTTTGAAATCGGTTGCCGATGAAATATCGTCTGTGGTGAGAAAAAATGATTTTCTGGTCAGATTTGGCGGTGAAGAATTCTGTTGCATTCTTCCTGAAACAAATCTTAAGTCAGCGATGGTCCTTGCTGAACGCATAAGAAAAATAGTAGAAAAAAAAGAACGCAAGTTTCATAACAGCGATAATGTCAGAATTACCGTAAGCATAGGTGTTTATGAGTGCAAAGACAATAATAATTCGGCCGATTCCGTCCTAAAAAAGGCGGATGAAGCGCTATATCTTGCTAAAGAAGCCGGGCGGAACCGGATCATTGCTTTATATGAAGGAAGCGAACTTCTGCCACGATTGGATAAGTAATCCTTCAACCAAAATAGTGGCAGTCAACGACAAGCGCCCCCCGCATACACCCTTAAAGACGTTCAGAATTATCATCCAACAGACAAATGGGTTTTATTCGGACATCATTTCGCAGCTATTTCCGGGGCAGGCCCGCTGATCGGCCCGGTTCTGGCTGCCCAGTTCGGATATGGGGCCATGCTGGTAGAAGGAGTTGTCAGCGTGATTGCCTTAATAGTTGTTTGTTAGCTGTTTCCCGCAGACTATTTTGCAATCAATCTGACTCCGGAAAAGTTTGCAGTCATGGGCATGACCCCGGTACATCTGGCAGACCTCTCGAATCAAGCGGAAGAAAATGGTACAGGCAGGCCGGGCGGTGCGGTATCTTTGGCCGTAGGTTTTGCCCAGATATTTTCCGGTCTGCCGGGCATGCGCGGTCTGATGTTCTACTGGTATCATTTTGCCATCATGTTTGAGGCGCTTTTCATTATGACTACAATTGACACCGGCGCCCGCGTGGCCCGATTCATCCTGCAGGAGTTTGGCGGAAAGATTTACAAACCGATGGAAAAAACCGACTGGATTCCGGGCACGATCATATCTACCGGCCTGGTGGTTTTCAGTTGGGCATATTTCATCTGGACCGGCAATATCAGTACTATCTGGCCTATGTTCGGCTCCGCCAATCAGCTTCTGGCAGGAATAGCGCTGGCAGTAGCCACAATCGCTCTGATAAATACCGGAAAGGTTCGTTATGTGTGGGTGACCCTGATTCCTCTGGCCTTTGTTTCCATAACTAACCTCTATGCAGGCTGGCATAACATCTTCGACAATTTTATGCCGCTGGCCGGAACCCCCGGGAAAGCGGTTTTAGGATATGTGAATGTTACGCTTTCAGCGGTGATCGTGCTCTGTGTAGTAGTTGTACTGATTGAATCGTCACGACGCGCCTATCGTGTTCTCATCCATGGCAGATACACACGAGCCGGGAAAGAGATTCATTCTTCAGATCCTGGGTTCCAGCCACCTGAATATGGGGAGGCATAATAGGCCAGAGGATCGGAGAAAGAAGAACTGAAATATAATTTTAAAATATGTAATTATTTAGATGTTTTGATTCCTCCGGGCTCTGCCGGGTCGCTGCAACCTGGGTTGATACTTGCTTTCAGTGTAGACCGTCTGTCTGCGCACACTGTTTTGGATCGGTGTCGTGTTTGCGGGCAAGCGCGAAAATTCGGTGTTTTTCCAGGGTGCTGGAACATTATAGTTGAATCCGTCTATAATATTACGTTTGAGCGGCGTACCCAGAATCCGTTCAATGGCGCGCACGGTTGCCGTGTCTTCCCCGGTAACTAGTGTGAATGCGTCCCCGCTCCGTTCGGCCCGGCCTGTCCGGCCGATGCGGTGAATATAGGCCTCGGGCGTATCGGAAATGTCGTAGTTGATAACGTGAGAGATCTGGTCCACATCAATCCCACGGGCTGCAATATCTGTAGCCACCAGAATCTGGAACGTACCGTCGCGAAAGCCGTCCATGGCTGCCTGCCGCCTGTTCTGGGACAGATTCCCTTGCAGTGATACAGCCCTAAAGCCGGCCATGGAGAGTTTTTCCCCCAGCAACCGGGCACGGTGTTTTGTCCGAGTGAACACGAGAACAGATTCTGTATCGGTCCGTCGAAGCAGTTCCAGCAGCATAGCTGTTTTAAGATGCTGTTCCACCGGATAAATGGCGTGGCTGATCGTAACTGGCGGAGCCGTTTTGCCCACCTGCACCGTTATCGGGTTATGGAGCAACTCCTGGGCCAGCTTTTTGATTTCGCCGGGCATTGTGGCTGAAAAAAGCAGAGTCTGCCGCTTGCGGGGAATTTGTTTGAGGACTTGCCGAATCGACGGCAAAAAACCCATATCGAACATCTGATCCGCCTCGTCAATAACCAGCACCTCCAGCCTGGAGAGATTGATTGTTTTCTGACCCATATGATCCAGAAGTCTGCCCGGACAGGCTACGACAATCTCGACCCCGTTTTTCAGCTTTTGTATCTGGGGGTTGATGCCAACACCGCCATAAACGCAGATACTGCGGGTGTGGGTCTGCCGGCCCAGGGTATTGAATGCTTCGTTGATTTGCTCCGCCAGCTCTCGGGTGGGGGCAATGATCAAAACACGGATATATCCGTGTCCGCCTTGCATCAGCCGGTGCAGAATCGGCAGCGCGAACGCGGCGGTTTTACCTGTGCCAGTCTGAGCCAGACCCATGACGTCGTTTCCTGACATTACCAGAGGAATAGCCTTAACCTGTATTGCCGTTGGGGTGACATACCCAGCGGCCTTTGCGCCGGCGGCGACATGAGAGTGAAATTTAAATTTGCTAAAACTCATTTTAATCCTTTCTTGTGCACGTCCCAGAAAACAAAAAAGCCCCGGATGTATTCCGGGGCTTACACTTTTACATCATTATAATCCAAGAACAGCGTCATTAATTGGTCGCCACTCTAACAGCGTTTTTATGCAGTGTCAAGAAAACTTATGAACGCATAGGCATCAATATTATTGACAAAACTATATCGATCATGATATCGTAGTTAAAAATAGATCGATGGAGGTATTGGCATGCAATCAGTCACCGTATCACCAAAATATCAAGTCGTTATACCTAAAGCAGTCAGGGAGGCATTGAAGCTTTATCCGGGACAACAAATGCAAATTGTTGAATATGCCGGGCGCATTGAACTGATACCGGAACGCGATATCAAAGAACTCCGCGGATTCCTCAAGGGCATCAATACGGAATTCAACCGCGAGGGAGATAGGGTATGA
>DYJH01000174.1:0-5487 GCA_020723255.1 Desulfonema limicola
TCGAAGCATTTCTTGAAATGTTAAGGAGGTAAAAACAAGATGGAAAATCAGGTTCATTCTTTGAAGATGATGGGAAACTGGAGATGTGCCGGAACATACCAATCCCCATGAGTTCATTTGATGCGTTTACACATTTTTTCCCTCTCATGCTATACAGCGGTTCACCCGAGGCAGTTACCTACTGTCAAGAGCTTAAATCAGAGCTGGCTGAGAGGTTGGCAAACAAGGTCGGGGCTTTAATGGGCGAAGAGAAATACCGCCTCTATTGGGACAACCTGCCGATATTTTTTAAGCTGAAAGAGCATATGGAGAAATTTGCATTCTATAGCACTGTTCCGGTTTTAGCTAATAGTCCCTTCTTATGGTTTTAGAAGAAGAAAAAGGAGAAAATAATATGATGCCAGAATTTTCAACAGAGATTGTCGGATATGATGCTATCGTGGTAGGCGCGGGTTATGGTGGCCTCATAACCGGGGCTATCCTGTCAAGAAACGGGCTAAAGATCTTAGTGGTGGATGGATTGGAACAGATAGGGGGCCGCTTGGGATGTGTTTCCTATAATGGCTACTGGCTCGACTGGGGCCCCCGTGATGCCAAGGATTTCTGTGACAACTTTATAGTCGTCACAGAACTGGGACAGTATGGCAAGAAAGCAGCCGAAGCGGCTGGGGCCGATATCGCCTGGGTGGGGCCTATAGTCCCTAATGTGCTGGTCCACCGGATGACAGATGGCAAGCTCATACCCTGGTCAGGAGAGCCTGATGCTATGATACGATTTGCCACCGATGCGCTTGATCTTTCCGCTGATCAGGCAAAGAAATTTCTGTCAATCTTAGGAGAGCTTGCTGAGAAAGATCCTCGGAAATGGATGGGGGTAACCTTGGGAGAGTGGCTGCCCACTATTAAGGATAAGGAACTTCATCAAGCCTTTCAGCGGATTGCGCAACTGACTTTTGCACTCCCTCTGGAGCGGAGTTCTGTGGGCCGCTGGATCGAATTGTTGAGAAATCCGTTGCAAACATACAAGATCAATGATTCCGAAGTGGGTAGTCAGCAGGGCTTAATGGAACCCTATGCCAGAGTCATAAGAAAGTATGGGGGCGATATCAAGCTGGGATTACAAACCGTTGAGATATCAGTTGAGGAGAACGGTGTTAAGGGTATAGTGGCTCGGGATAAGACAAACACAGTCCAGGAGTTCCATGCACCGGTGGTGGTTTTCAACGATCCCATCTGGGAAGTCTTCAAGGTGTTGGATGAAAGCCATTTCCCTTTAGAGATATCAGAAAACGCCCGGAAACTGGAACAATGGTTTAAGGGGGATTTGATGGTTCTCAACGTGGGAGTAAGCCGAGTGCCTATAATCAAGGCTTCAGGGAAGGCTGATGACTACATGGGTTTTAATCAATTCCTTGAAGTGGAGAGCGGATGGTATATTCCCACACTTAGTTCCGAAAAACAGGCGCCCCAAGGCAAGCATCTGTTGAGTATCGTTACAGGTGCTCCCGAATACTTGACATTCAAGGAGGGTAAGGCCAGGCTGAACACGGTTTTTGAATATATGCGCCAATATTATTCGGATTTAGATCAAATTACCGAGTGGGTAAGCTGCCAGTGGCAAAAGGTATGGGGGACCACTTCTTGTTGGAGTTCCACACCCAGGAGTCCCCTCGAAGTTGGTGGCCTGGGTGGGCTCTACTTTGTTGGTACCACTGTTGAGGTTGATGGTCTGTATCAGGATATTGATGCCAACTCAGCACTCCAAGCTGCACAGATGATCCTGCAGAGGCAAGGAAAATGAGGAAATCAGGGAGAAGAGAGGATATAATAATGTCTAAAAGGGAGGATAAAACATGTATGGATGGGCAGGAACAATATTGGATGTCGATCTCTCTTCAGGAAAGATTGAAAAGAGGCCTTTTAATCGATCTCTGGGAAAAGAATATCTGGGTGGGAGAGGCATAAACTCCAAGGCTCTCTATGAAGGCGTTAAGCCGGGTATAGATCCTTTGTCCCCTGAGAATCTCTTGATAATTGGTACAGGTCCTTTGGGGGGTACCATCGCGCCGGCATCCAACAGAATGAGTATAACCGCCAAGTCCCCTTTATACGATGGTGTTGGGCTTTCCAATGCAGGGGGCCGGTTTGGACCGGAAATGAAATGGGCCGGGTATGACCAACTCATAATACGGGGACAGGCAGCAGAACCGGTTTATCTCTGGATAGATGATGACCGGGTGGAATTGAGATCGGCCAAACATCTCTGGGGCAAGATGACCTGGGATACAGACAAAATAATCAAGGATGAGTTAGGTGACCCTGAAATTAAGGTGGCTGCCATAGGGCCTGCAGGAGAGAAGTTGGTAAGGTATGATGTGATTATGTTCACCTTGTATCGCTGTGCCGGCCAGACCGGTATGGGTGCGGTAATGGGTTCGAAGCATCTTAAGGCCATAGCCGTGCGGGGGACCCAGAGTATCCATGTGGCCAAACCGGAACTGCTGGGTCAACTTGTCTTTGAGATGAATCAACGGATTATGAAAAACCCGATTTATCCATACTTTTCTGTACACGGAACCCCGATGTTCATGCTCATGGCAAGTGAAGGCGGTATGTTAAGTGTCCGAAACTACCAGCAAGCCGGTCCCTGGGAGGGTGTGAACAATTTCACTCTCGAAAAAATAGCCCATTATTACACCCGGGACAAGGCATGTCATGCCTGCCCCATGCACTGCAGCCACTTTTTTGAAGTAAAGGAAGGCCGTTTTAAAGGTGAAAAGGGAGGAGGCATAGAAGGCGGCCTTGTTTATCCTTTCGGGCCCATGCTCGACAATGCTGATTTATCCTCCCAGTTTAAATTCCTCAATCTCTGTAATCAATACGGGGTGGATACCCTGGAGCTTCCTTTTTCCCTGGCCGCTGCCATGGATTGGTATGAAAACGGGATTATTACCCAAAGGGATACCGATGGGATCGCCCTGGAATGGGGCAATATTGATGCCATCATCGAGATGATTCATAAGATCTGTAAAAGAGAAGGATTCGGCGATGTACTGGCTGAGGGAGCGACTCACGCTGCCAAAAAAATTGGCAAAGGGGCGGAAGCTTATGTCAGTCATTGCAAAGGAATGCTTGCCGGTTCTGATGACAGCCGCTCGATGAAGGGTCTTGTCTTGAGCTTTGCAACTAGTACGATTCCTACCCATCACGAAGAGGGCATGGCGCCTCCCTTGTCTCCGGAACTCGCAAAAGCCATATTGGGCACTGATGAAGAAGTTGACCCCACCTCCTATCGTAAGTCGGTGACCACCGTCTATTATCAGAATTTATGTACGGTAATGGATGCTATTGAGATTTGTAAATTTGTCTCGGGCTGGTCCACCGAGGAGATCCATTTTAAGGAGGCAGGAGATCTTTTTTCAGCGGCCACCGGCATACACATGGATGCCGAGGCCATGAAATTGGTGGGAGAAAGGATCAATACCTTGGAGAGGGCCTTTGCCGTCAGGGAGGGGATGACCCGCAAGGATGACCGCTTAAGCGGCAAGATTGCCACGGAGCCTGTTCATACGGGTCCTAATAAAGGAGAAAGGATAGATCCTGATAAGTTTGAGGAAATGCTGGACAGCTATTATGATCTGAGGGGCTGGGACAAAAAGACAGGGATTCCAACAAGAGCCAAACTGGAAAAAGTCGGATTATCGGATGTGGCTGATGAATTAGAGCGCATGGGAAAACTTCCCCAATCAAGTACCTTGAAAGGAGAGAAGAAAAAATGATTAAGCACATAAAAATAAATTCCGGGTTGTGTAATGGCTGCCGGATTTGTACAATGGCCTGCTCCTTAAAAAAATCGCGGAAGTTTAATCAATTTAACACCGGAATATGGATTGACTCCGATGATGAAAACGGCATCAATACCCCGCGAATCTGCAGGCAATGCCGAAATCCCGTCTGTGTCAATGCCTGTCCTGCCGAAAAGGTCTGGAAAGGGAAAACCCCTTTTGAGCCCCCCATCTTTCAGGACAAAACAACGGGGGTCATCTGGCTGGATAGTCAAAAAGAAACCTGCATCGGATGCAGGGAATGTCTGGATGCCTGTCCGTTCGGGGCTATCCGTATTGTTCCGGAGGGCCTTCAATTGGTGAAATGTGATCTCTGTGGCGGAAATCCTGAATGTGTGAAATTTTGTCCCACCGGAGCTGTAGAGTTTATAGAAATCACCAGAATGACCTATCAACGTATCCCGAAACCAGGTTCCGGGCTTAAGGATCATGCTCCGGCAATGGACCCCTATGCTCAAAGTAGTCATTAAACCTTTTTTTAGGATAAAAGATATTCTCGGGAAGCCTCTTCTGGAAATGGAGGTGGCCGAAGGCACAACCGTAGGCGAACTTCTGGTGCATTTGGTCGAAGCCCATGGACCTAAGCTTGAAAGGGAATTGATCGATTCCGAAAATGGAAGGATCAAATCCTCTTATGCTATATTAATTAATGGGAAAATATCGACGCAATTTCCTGAAGGACTTCATCTTTCACTGAAAGATGGCGATATTATCTCTATCATGATCATTTCGGCCGGTGGATAAGGAATTGGGTGCTGATTCTTGATCGTTAGGAATACTCCTCCTCCCCCAAGGCATCTTTATCTATTCCTCAGATGTCTATTATGATTGTTATGTGAGGTTATGAAGATTGAACTACTATCATAATTTGATGCGAAGGCCAGGAGAAAAATAATGAGAAATATGTACGGATATGCCGGAAAGATTTTGAGAGCGGATTTGTCCACCGGCGAAATAACCTATATGTCGACAATGGATTACGCTGAGAGATTTATCGGGGGAAAAGGAATTGCCGCCAAAATTTACTGGGATGAGGTAACACCGAATGCCGGCGCCTTTGATCCCGAAAACAGGCTGATATTTATGACCGGCCCCCTGGCGGGATTAAACAACTTTGGATTTGGAGGGTCTACCTGGAAGGTTTGCGGAAAATCACCCATCAGCACTCCTGAACAGTTTTGTCATTGCAACCTTGGAGGAAGTTGGGGTGCTTACCTGAAGTTTGCCGGCTATGACGGGATTGTGGTGCAGGGTGAAACAGACAAACCGGTGTATCTTTTCATCGATGATGATAGAGTCAAGCTGAGGGACGCCTCTTTTCTCGGAGGGAAAGGAGCTATTGAGACCCGAGAGATCCTGAAGGCGGAACTTGGAAGGAAGACACGGGTAGTTGCCTGCGGCCCAGCCGGTGAGAACCGGGTTGTTTTCGCCAACCTGATCGCGGATGAGAGCGCCAGCGGCTCAGGCGGCATGGGTGCGGTTATGGGCTCCAAAAAACTGAAGGCCATTGCCGTCAGGGGCAGCGGCAAGGTTAATGCCGCCGATCCGGAGAGACTGCAGCAGCATATCAGGTATATTCATGATGCAATTACTGCTGAGGAAATATTGCTGGCCCACCAGGTAGAGGAGCCTGAAGAAATTG
>DYJH01000174.1:5497-8491 GCA_020723255.1 Desulfonema limicola
ATGGCTGTAAAGGTCATGGCTGCCCGCGAGGAACCTACACGGCAGCGGGCGGGGAAAAAAACAAGTTCATGTGCCAATCTTCCGTTCTTTATAGGAAGTGGTCTCACCAGTACAGCGGGAATTGGGACTGGGAAATCCCCTTCCATGCCAACCGCCTTTGCGACCAGTATGGAATTGATACCATGGCGCTCAGCGTAGTTCTGGAGTGGCTCTGGGAGTGTTATAGAGCAGGCATTTTAACGAACCACAATTCGGATCTCCCCCTATCCAAAATAGGAAGCCTGGAGTTTATCGAAACCCTGCTAAAGAAGATTTCACTCAGGGAAGGCTTCGGAGATGTTCTGGCCCAGGGAGTTGTGCATGCTTCGGATGTGGTGGGCAGTAACTCAATTGAACTGATTACTCAGCGATTGTGTTATAATGATATGTCGCTCAGGACTCACGAAGAGATCACCGTAGACCCCCGGCTCTTCCATGAAGTGGCCCTTTTCTTCAGCATGGACATGAGAATTACCAAGCCCCACTATTCGGAAATACTCAAACTGGAAAACGGCTGGCTGCACTGGCTCAAAAAGGATGAGGGCGCATATCTTTCAACGGATGTTTGGCGCGCCGCTGCCAAGAAATTCCTGGGCAGCGAAGATGCTGCCGATTTCTCCACTTATGAGGGCAAGGCCTTGTCAGCCAAAAAAATCCATGATCGTGAGGCTGCCAATGGCAGTATGGTTTTATGCGTCTATATTTGGCCGATAGAGGCAATAAAAAATTCCAAAGACCATGTGGGTGATCCGGCCCTGGAAAGCAAGGTATTATCGGCGGTTACAGGGATGGATATAAGCGAGGAGGAATACCTCAAAAAAGGGGAGAGAATCTTCAATGTGGAAAGGGCTATACGGGTTAGAGAGGGTCACAGGGGTAGGCAAAACGATAGACTGCCGGAATTATACTTCACCGTACCCATGAAAATGACTACGCATAACGCTGAATGCATGGTTCCAGGAAAGAATGGCGAGGTAATATCAAGAAAAGGTGCTGTGCTGGACAGAGAGAAATTTGAGGAGATGAAAAGCGAATATTACCAGCTCAGGGGATGGGATGTTATCACCGGTCTTCAAACAAAAGAAAAGCTCGAGGAATTGAGTCTGGAGGATGTAGCCGATAGTCTCGAGCAAAGCGGACTTCTGGGTAATAGCTTGTAGTTCAGAATAGACATCTGCGTAAAATGAAAATAATTTAAATATCGAATATTGAACAAGGAATAATGAATATAGAAGGAAAAGAAAAGGAACAAGATCTCCATCTTATTTTATTCACAAAATGAAAATATTTAAGAGAATTTTGTGAAAAAGAGGATAGTAAATTATGGAATTAACAGAAGAACAACAAAAAAGATCGAAGAAGGTTTATGTATATTCCGAACTTTGCTCGGGATGCCATTACTGTCAGTTGGCGTGTTCTTTCGTAAAAACCGGCAGCTTTGGTTTGTCGGATTCACGGATAAACATCCGCAGGGTTGAGGGTAAGGAGCGATACAGTGTCGGTTTTTCCAAGGATTGTGACCGGTGCGGGTTTTGTGCCAGGTATTGTTATATGGGGGTGCTAATGGAGGTTAAAGGATGATAAGAGCTACTGACGGTTACGCAGGGACGATCCTTAGTGTTGATTTAAGCAGTCATTCCATCGAGAAGATTCCCTTGGATACAAAATTGTGTAAAGATTTTATTGGCGGACATGGAATTAATGCCAAGTTACTTTATGACCTCGTAAAACCTGGGATTGATCCGCTTTCTCCGGAGAATGTGCTCATCTTTGGGGCAGGTGTCCTGGTGGGGACAATGGCTCCGACAGCTTCGCGGGCGACGGTTATGGCAAAGTCTCCCTTGAGTGGATTTATTGGCATATCCAACACGGGACATTTTGGGGCTATGCTGAAGTTTGCAGGGTATGACCATCTTGTTATAAAGGGGAAGGCGGATCGGCCGGTATATCTGAAGATAGATGATGAGGATATACAGATTCTTGATGCTGCCCACCTGTGGGGCAAGGATGTATCTGATACTACTGATATGTTGTGGGATGATATTGGTGATGAGTATTGGGTAAGCAGCATCGGTCAGGCAGGAGAAAACATGGTTAGATTTGCCGCCATTCTCACCAACAAATTCAGTGCATTCGGCAGAACCGGGATGGGGGCTGTTATGGGCTCCAAGAACCTTAAGGCGATAGCGTTTCGTGGAAGAAAAGCTATAAGTGTTTCAGAGTCTGGCAGGTTCATGAAGCTTGTTAATCAAAACCTGCAAAATATTTTCAGCCAGCATGAGGCTGCAATAAAACACTTCAGAGAACAAGGAACATTGGCATCCGTGCTGCAAAGCGGGCATGTAAATTATATCCCACGTCCCGAGCTTCATACCGAAGCTTTTGAGTTACAAAAATTTAAGGATGCATTTCGTAAGGGCAATATAGGTTGCTTTGCATGTCCTGTTGGCTGCAAGGCATGGCTACGGCACAGGGAAGGCCTTGAATTCGGCGTAGGATGCACAGCCGGCAGCATAAGCCTGCCTTATGGGTTTGAGCTTTTGATGGAAACATGGGCAGACATAGCCAAGAGTGCGGATTTGGGCCGAAGATATGGAATGGACTCAATTGATTTAAGCGCAATTATATCGTGGGCTATAGAACTTTATGAGAACGGGGTGATCAACAAAGAGGATACCGGCGGTTTGGAACTTATAAGAGGTAATACGGAATTAACTACGGAGTTGATGATGCGCATAGCGTATAGGGAGGGATTTGGAGACACCCTGGCAGAGGGAATAGTAAGAGCTTCCAAAAAAATCGGCAGGGGTTCGGACGTATACGCACAACACATCAAGGGTCTTGTCGTACCTCGAAGATTTGGTCTTGACTTGCGTGCGGTGCTAAAACACCCATATCAGTTCGGCGGTATTATTAACCCTCGTGGTTGGCACCCTGATGCATACCAGATCGTAG
>DYJH01000175.1 GCA_020723255.1 Desulfonema limicola
GGTGATTTTTCAAAAGCTATCAGAATTATATGGGAAAAAAACGGCCTTCCGGCTGTTTGCGGAAGGGTTTGCCCGCAGGAAATACAATGTGAAGGGCTATGTATAGTCGGTAAAAAAGGTGAGCCTGTGGCTATAGGCAATCTTGAAAGATTTGCTGCAGATTATGAAAGAAATCATGGCAATGGAGAACTTCCTCCTAAGGTGCCTTCAACAGGCAAGAGTGTTGCTGTTGTCGGTTCAGGTCCTGCCGGACTCACTGTAGCAGCCGATCTCACAAGAAAAGGCCACGAAGTCACAGTACTTGAAGCTTTTCATAAACCCGGCGGAGTGCTTGTTTATGGGATTCCGGAATTCAGGCTTCCCAAAGAAATTGTGTTTTCTGAAGTGGAATTTTTAGAAAAACTCGGCGCTAAAGTTGAATGCAATAATGTTGTGGGAAGAACTGTAAGCCTTGATGAATTGTTTGCGCAGGGTTATGACGCAATTTTTATAGGTGTCGGAGCCGGACTTCCGCCTTTCATGAATATTCCCGGCGAAAACCTTATCGGAATTCTTTCAGCAAACGAGTATTTAACGCGTGCAAACCTGATGAAGGCATATTTATTCCCTGAATATGATACGCCGATTGTAAGAGGCAAAAACGTTGTGGTGCTTGGAGCAGGAAATGTTGCGATGGATTCTGCGAGGACAGCGATGCGACTTGGAGCTGACAGCGTTAAAATAGTATATAGAAGGTCAAGGCAGGAAATGCCTGCAAGAAAAGCCGAAATTCATCATGCCGAAGAAGAGGGAATCGAATTCTTTCTTCTTACTGCTCCCACCCGCTTTTTAGGTAATGAGAAGGGAAGGGTTATCGGTATGGAATGCATTAAAATGGAGCTTGGCGAGCCGGACCAGTCCGGAAGAAGACGTCCTATTCCTGTTAAAGGTTCGGAATTTAAAATGGACTGCGACCTTGTTATTGTTGCTGTTGGAACAGGGCCTAATCCTCTGCTTACCCAGTCAACACCTGAACTGACTTTAAATAAGCGGGGGTATCTCGTTGCCGATTCTGAAACCGGCAAAACCACGAAAAAGGGAGTGTGGGCAGGAGGTGATATAGTAACCGGTTCAGCAACTGTTATTCTTGCAATGGGCGCCGGAAGAAAAGCAGCCGATTCAATTCATAAGTATCTTACGATCGGCTGGTAGTAAGTTACAACGGAATTGGACAACGGATAACCTTGTAGGGGCGACCGTCCGGTCGTCCCTACAAAAAATTGAATATCGAATATAGGTCAAGGAATTTCGAATTATGAGGTTTTTTTGATTCTTACTTTCTACCGTCTTTCCGTCTTATGAACTTCTATTATGGCAAGTATTTTGATCTGTTAGGATCTATATTATATTTCTTTAAGATGCTATTTCCGTTCTCGTTAATTTTCTTTCTGTTCAGCACCATCTTGGAACCGTGAATATCTTCGATAATATGGTATTCCTCTTTATTATTTTCAAAGCTCTTAACAAGATCACCGATTCTCGACACTTTTACTCCATTAACTGAAGATATAACAGCATCAACAAAATCATGATATCCCACATTGATTTCATCGGCAAGAACCTTAACAAGAACAACTATCTCCCTTTGTTCATTCGTAGGTTCACCGTTAACATAAAAATTTACAAGCTCCTTCGGGGCATTAACATACCAGTCTTTTTGGGTTCCATATTCCATAAGATAATTTAACGTCAAAGTTTCAAATACAAGACCTCCTATAATATAGTAGGTGGGAGGCCGGTCATATCTCTCAGAAGGCACCAGTCTTTCATAGTCAATAGGTTTTGTAAGTTTAATATATGCTTCTTTTATCGTCCCGTTTCTGAGTATTTTAAATTTTATCTGATCATTTATCTGCTTTTGTTGCATCAAATATCCGAAATAAGTTCTCTCTCCCTGCCTGAATTCTATTGTTCCGTCATTTTCTATATTTTCCCCCTCAATTGAAAGCAGTATATCATTCGGTTTTAATATTCCTTCCGCCGGTGAATCGGGATAAATTTTAACAATTAAAACTCCCGTTTGCTTATCCGACATCAGATACTTACGCCTCATGTCGGGATTTTCCATTTTCTGCATCGATAACCCTACATCAGGTGTTCCGTTATGTTTTCCATCCCTTATATCTTCAAAAAAATGATTGATTACAGGAGCCGGTATCATATATCCGATATTATCATAGCGCCCATCCTGAAAACTCTGAAATGCAACTCCGATAATCTTATTGTCCTTATTAATTACCGGACCTCCGCTGTTTCCGGAATTTATTGCTGCATCAATTTGGCAAGTAAGCAAATAAGCGCTGCTGTGAAAATATTTGGTATGTTCTATTCTGGAAACAACTCCTTCTGTAATTGATAATTTATCTCCGCCTTCAGGAAAACCATATACTGTAACTTTATCTTTTATTTCCGGCAAATCCCCTATTTCGACAGGTTCTATTCCCTCAAAGAAAGACTCGTCTTTTACTTTCAGAATAGCTAGATCCGATTCGTGCGCAATTATTTCGGGTTCTGCCGTGAATTTTTTTGCCTCGCCGGAACGCCTCACCTGAATAAAAGTATAATCCCTTATTACATGCGCATTCGTTAATATTCTTTTACCGCTTATAATACAGCCGGAACCATTAAATATTTTCTGTCCCCACGTTTGCCAGGGTTCGTGATAGTTATGTGAGTTGCTTACCGTATAAATCTTGACAATAGCCTCTTTTACATTAGATTTAGCCGATACTATGCCTGGAAAAACATAACTTATTATAATCGCGCATATAAATATTACTGGACATTTCATATGAAACTCCTGATGATGTACATTGAATTTAATAGATTATAAAAGATTTTAGGATGCCCGATTAAACGCACAAAGACATGATATAAAGCATCCGGACATAAATATGGTTTGGCTTTCCGTGGCAAACTAATATGAAGATCTCAGTTTCAAGCACTTGAAAATACTCTTGATAGTACGACTGAACGGCCTGCGGACATAATCATCCCCTTCACCCAACAACCATGCCTCATTTTTCAGCAGCTTTCTCTTTTGTTTTATTATTCGAAGAAATGAAAATATACAACTATGGCATATTAGAGTAAAACCGCTTCAAAAGTGAGAAACCGGATCATTCTTGATGAAATCGCACTTTATTCAATTAATTTTTATATTAAACAAAACAGTCAATGCTATAGCAATAAGAGCAAGATTGCTGCATCCTTGTGAGAATCCCCTTGCAGAGACTCCTGCAATCGGACCGGCAAAAACTGAAACTACTGCTAATATAAAACCTAACGCAGAAAGGCAGATTAATATTATTATCAGATTTCGCATAGCTCCCCTCCTTATTTTTCTTGTGAATGGTTAAGCATATTGTTATAGCATGTCCATAAAATTAGGTTTAATCTCACAATGAATGTTTTATTTAGCTCAAATTATAATTATATTCAAGTATTAGTTTAATTACTATGGATAAATTGCACCCCGATAGAAAATATAATTTATAAACAACTTGTCCATTTTTACAATATAGTATATATACAAAAATTAACTGGCTGTGTATATTGAAAATAAAGATGATTATGCCTTTTATCAAGGAGAAGATAATATGAATGTGATTATAGCCGATGATTCAAAGGTTGTTCGTTCAATAGTTGAAAAGGCTATCAAACCTCTTGGCTATAGCTCTTTTCAGGCGAATCATGGTGGGGAAGCTATTGAAATTTTAGAAAAAATGGATGGCAAAGTTGATTTGATTCTTATGGACTGGAATATGCCCATTATAGATGGTTTTAATGCAATGGTTAAGATTAAAAATGACTTTAGATTCTCTTCAATCCCGATAATAATGTTAACATCTGAATCAGACGATAATAAAGTTAAAATGGCCCGCGATGCCGGGGCTGCAGGATATATAAAGAAACCATTCACACAGGATGAATTACTTGAAAATATACAACAAGTCATAAAAGGATTATAATAGCTTCTAAAGCTGTACTTAAAATAGGGAGTAATAACATGGCAAAGGTATTGTTGAATGATTGCAGCCCCGATGCTTCTCAGATATTAACTGATATGCTGAAAGACAATGCGGAAGTTGTTGTTGAGCCCTTCAGCGAGCAAAGAGAAATAACCGAGTTCAATCTTGTCATACTGTATTCTGAAAGTGGAGACGATCAAAATATACTGCGTAAAATCAAAAATCTACACTTTAGGACGAAATTCAGAAACATTCCGATTATTTTGTTAAAAGCCAAATCTGAATTATTTTCCGACCAACCTTATTTCAATTTTGGAGTTTCCGAGTTTATGGCTCTGGATGAACCTCAACCGATTTTCAATCAAATTCTTCAGGGTTATCTGAATCCGGGGCGGCAACCTCTTGAACGGGAATTGATATACCTTACTCCTTTTATTGAAAGTACGAAAAATGTTTTAAGTAAAATGGCGTTGATGGAGCCTGAGTTCAAGGGGGTATATTTCAAAAACAGTCTGAGAATTCTTGGTGACGTTTCAGGTGTGATAGGCCTTTCGGGTCCAACTGAGGGGACAGTTATTATTACCTTTCTATGGAAACTTGCCCAACGCGTAGTCGCAAATATCATGACAGTTAAAGAAAATGAAATAAATGCAGAAATGATACATGATGGTGTTGGCGAGATAATTAACATGATAAGCGGTTCGGCCAAGAAATCGCTGTCAGCGGCATCATATGATTTTCAACTTTCAATACCGACTGTAATTGTTGGATGGGGTCATGAATTAGGACATCCGGATAATGCCACAATTGCAGTGCTGACATTTGATGTCGGAGACCAGGCATTTGTGCTGCATGTTTCCCTAACACAAAAATAGTTGCAAAGCCGGTTGACTATAAAGTCTTCCGGAAACCCGATTTTTCCCAAAATGGTCTGAAAGCGCCATTAACGTATGGAAAACACAAAAACTGATATTTTGCTTATCAGCATATCCCAGGAACTTATAGATTTTGTGCTTAGCGTTCTGGATAATGAAGGATATTGTGTTCACATAGCTTCATCTATGAGAGACGCGTTATCGGCCATAGATTCAAATCCGGTAGGATTAATTTTATGTGGTACCGAACTTGAAGATATTTCCGGGGAACAGTTTTTATCCTATCTGAAGAAAGATCCCCGACGAGAATCAATTCCGTTTATTTTTCTTCTCTCAGCAGAAAGCCAAAAAGAGCTAAGCCCTAAACGTGCAATTCAGCTTGGAGCTGAAAATTTCATCTTCTTCCCGGCAGAAGGGTCGGTAATAATCTCATGCATCATGGATTTGCTGAAACCGCCCCAGAAGTCACAAAATCCAACTTCTTCCTCAATCGGCAATGACAGCAAAGACCTGCAAGCCAACATAATAAGGCCTGGATTAACGCAATCAGAACAAAAATATATTACTGAAAGACGAACGGAAAAAAGGGAGCGCTTTGATGTTCCGATTCCCATAGAAATATCTCGTGATACTAAAAACTGGATTCATGGTTTTATATTAAATCGCGGCAAGTCAAGCGCAATGATTGAAACGTCTCTTAGAAGAAGATATGGCGATGATATTTATGTCAGAGAGCCTAAAGATGAAACCGGCATTGTTGTAACAGGTTCGGTCATTCATGTTTTGCTTGGGGATGAAAGCAAACAGATTGGCTTTGGCGTTGTTTTCCGGAAAAACAACAACGTACTTTGGCATAGCTTTTCAGAACGTTTGATGAACAAAACCAAAGAACAGCCAATAGCAGCTATAAGGCGTGATTTCTTTCCTATAGCTGCGGAGGTTTCCCGGGACGGAATTTTTTGGATTGACGCTCAAATTACCGGTTGTGATTTATTGAGCGCCAGTATCAAAACATCGATATTGGCCAAGCCGCAAGATAAAATGATTTTAAAGTTTGAGCGGCACAGCATTAAAAACATTGTTGATGGCAAGATAAAAAAGGTTGAACTTGAACAAAATGAATTTCTATCAAAAATAGAACTTGATTTTGCGGAAGATGAAGGGTGGTTTCAGTTATACAACCATTTTGCAGTAATAGCCGGGCCTGAATCATCTGAAGAAGAAAAATGTGAAAATATTCAGAAAAAGCCTCAACCCAATGAGATTATGATAAAATCGGCCGAAGATCTGAATATAAAAAAAAGTGACAGCTCTTCTTCGATTCGAAAAGGCCCCCCCCTCAAAAAGCCCGAATCTCAGAATAAACGCTTCTACTTAAGCTTAATCGGAAGAAAGATGGATAATTACGAAGTAGTTTCTTTTATAAACGCCGGAGGGATGGGGGGAGTATTCAAAGGATGGGATACAGCTCTGGAAAGAGACGTGGCCTTAAAGGTCATATCATGGGAGCTTTCATCTCAGGAAGAGTTTGTAAAAATGTTTTTAAAAGAAGCCCGGCTTGTTTCCAAGCTGAACCACCCAAATATTGCGCAGATTTATTATATAGGCAATTCAAACGGAATCATGTATTATGCTATGGAATTCATTCATGGGCACACACTGGCTGATTCGCTTAAAAATAATACTAATTTTAAAATACTACAGATCATAAATTATTTAAAAACCTTATGCAGCGCCCTCGACTTTGTTTGGAAAAACGATATTATCCACAGAGATATCAAGCCCGCAAATATTATGGTAACCGGTTCAGATGAATTGAAGCTCGTAGATTTTGGCGTAGCAAAGCTTGATAAAAAGGATAAAATGCAGAAGGAAAACAAAATCGTTGGTTCGCCTTTATATCTCAGCCCCGAAGCTATTCGCAACCAGGAGATAGATAATCGCAGTGACATTTATTCGTTGGGAGCCACTTTTTATCACTTACTTGCAGGAACTCCGCCATTTTATGATAATTCATGCAGCAACATTCTTTATAAACAACTCAACGACCCTGTTCCTCCATTAAAGCAAAAAGCCCCGCAAGTTCCTGGTTATCTATGTAATATTATAGAAAAAATGATGGCTAAAAGCTGTGAAGAACGTTTTCAGAATTATCAGGAGATTATAGACTGCCTCAATAGTTCTGTCTGCTAAATGTGACACCCAAAGATCCGCGATTAGTTTGTGCGAAGTTATTTTTTAGGCTGTGTCAAACAAAAATAACCGACGCAGACGATTCAAAGCACCCCTTAAACCGGTTGTATCAGAAGCAATCAGGCAGTATCGTTAAATAAATGGCATTTAGCCCCCCTCTGGGCGTACTTCTCACCTGAATTGTAAAATATTTAATATTTTGGTTTCTCTTTATCCGGTAGCAAACTGCCAGCTTTCCAACCGTATCTGTGAAAACAGCGGTAGAAAGTGCCGCCTGACTTTTAGCCATATATCGCCTCCATGAAAAACAACCTTGCCCGCCGTTTCGTATAGCTTCCATCGTAATGTCTGCACCTGGTGACGATGCCAGGACTTGTCCAGCGTCTTTAGCACAAATAAACGGCCAACATTATATGCCAGCACACCGATGCGAAAGAATACTGCATTAGCCTCGAACTGTCCGCATGGCATCCTTTCCATGCCAAAGCCAATCTTGAGCTCTTTGATCCGGTTTTCACTGCACTGGCCACGCTGGTTGTACCACTGTATCACTTGCTTAACATCTTCGGTACGATTGGTAGCGATCACTGTGAATTTTTCTCTTTCATCAACTTCATCAAACAGCTTTCCCTGAATGGGACGCCGAATCACTATCAGTCGAAAAGCCTGCCTGGTCTTGTTCATACAGTGCACCGTCTCGGCAATAAAACCATTTTGATAAACCTGCCAATCACTATCCCCAAGACTTTCGATTTGTCTGACCACCGCCTTATCAAGATCTGCTCCCATCGCAAACTCAATCCCTTTAGCATGGCAATGATTGATTATATCAGCCTGATAAGAAACGCTGTCTGCCCTGAAAGCTTTAATGTGTTTGCCATTGGGCAATTGCTTCTCGCAATACTTTATAAACTCAAGGTTTCTGTTTGCTGGAGCTTCGTTGCCTTCACGAAATTCATCGCCTAAAACAAGTCCGTTTTCCGCCAAATGACCCACTATGGGCATGTAGCCGGAATACCCTTTATAAGTCATCCTGGCTGACTCCTTCTCCGCCTCAATCCCAGTTGTATCAATATCCAGCGTATAGTCTTTGATTCCGTCGTACTTGAGCCCACGCTTAATTGCCTTACAGTTTACCTTGGCAAGACCTTCAAGAGAACCGTTTATGCCACTTCTGCGTAACCAATCCCCGGTAGCATCCGATGATGGCATATATTCCAATCTCAATACTTCACGCAAACCCTTATCATCTCTTATCTGCCGCAAATCTTCCAAGCTCCGACCACCACCATTTAACATCAGTATGAGCGGAAATATGTGTTCACCCGCACGGTATC
>DYJH01000176.1 GCA_020723255.1 Desulfonema limicola
ATTATCATCCTTTATTGTAGATGTCAACTTATTTATTGATGTACGTCCCCAATACTTCTCCAGGATTGAAACGACCTTGTCAGGATCGTCTCAATCCTTATTTTATGCCCCGGATTTCGTTTCCCCGAATACCACCCGTTGACTTGCGATAGAACCCGGTTTCTATATCACGCATCCAGGTTTCCGTTTTTTCCTTGCTTACATTACCCTGTGATGCAGTTTGCGCATACTCTTTCGCCTCTTTTCGTTCTTCCTCAGTTACGATCTTTTCTATTACATGATCGAAGATGGGGTTAATCCATTTGTGCAGCCAGCGGAAGGTGGCGGATTTTTCCTTCAATCCAATCTTATAGAACCGGATGCAGTTGTAACATTCAGGCGTTCGTACCCGGTACTCTGAAGGATCGACATGGTGAATATGAGCAAGAATGCGCATTCCAAATTTCAAAGGCTCCCTAAAGAGGCGAAACCAAGGAGCACGCCGGTAGGCGATTGCAACCAGTTTTAGAGTACAGTTACCACAAGTAGCGTTTCTTTGAGTCATGTTCATCATAGTAGTCCTGCCGCTAATCCGATACCGACAATCAGTAGCATGATACCAACAATGTACTGTACGGCGATGAGCGTGACTTTGTTTACTAACCGCGTTCCGACGAACGAGCCGATAAACGCAAAAAATATGGCGATCAGCACTAGGAGCCAGACGTCGCCTGTAATCAACGCGAAGTTGGATGTATAGAAACTCGCGCTGTAAACAAACAAGCGGACGATATCGACGATGAAACCGCTCACGGCATTGGTGCCGACAAACGCATCCTTGTCTAACCCGGTCTTAAGTAAAAAGGCAGAACGTAATGCTCCCTGATTCCCTGAAAGCCCTCCAAAGAAACCTGACAGCACACCACCGACCGGCAGGTATTTCTTATCGAAAGCCATCTTCTGCAATTGAGGTATCAAGTCGAACAAGGCGAATGCCATAATCAAAATACCGATGATGAGTTTGATCAAAGTCACTTCCTGGACACTATCTCCGATTTGATACATGGCAAGCGCTTGTGTTTCTGAAAGGAGATTAAGTAACAATGCTCCTAATATAGCCGCAAGTGCCGCCGGTGCCGCGAACTTTACGACTATTCCCCAGTTTGCCTTCCGCCCGACAAGCATTACCTTGAAGATGTTATTGGCCAAGTGGACCACTGCTGTGGCAGCGATTGCCACCTGAATGGGGAAGAACAGGGCAAATACCGGCATCAGTATCGTCCCTAAACCAAAGCCGGAGAATAGCGTGAGCGCTGAAACAACCAGCGCGGTAACAGATATGACTACGTATTCCATTCAGTTCTGATTTCCCTTATTCATTTAGCTCACTGGATAATTCCTCTATTTTTTCATACGATAGAGAGAGCGCTGTTTTGCCTACATCGGTAATTCTGTAGTATTTTCGCATTTTGCCATTGACCACAGTCTTTTCAGAGACAAGAAACCCATTGCCTTCCATCTGGTGTAATATCGGATAAAGTGTACCAGGACTCATCCGGTAACCATGTCTGGCTAACTCCTCCATCAAATTCAGTCCGAAAACAGGCTCTTTGGAGGCATGGTGTAGAATATGTAGCCGAACAAAGCCGAGAAATAGATTTCTGAAGACTATATCGTTATACGATAACGCCATACGATAATTATAATATGAAGAGAACATCTCGTCAAGATATAAACCGGACCCAAAATCCGCTATTGATTTTTGTAAAGGTATCAATTTGGCTTTATCAAATAAAAAAATCAGCACAAATGATAAAAAACGTTTTGTATAAGCCTTTGTATTAGGGGAAAGCAGGCCATATTGCCAATAAATTTAATTTATGGCTCCATTTGGACGCACCTCTACACTTTGATTTTAAATCATTAAAAGGGCAATTAGGGTCACATCTTGAACAGTGAATAAGTATTTAATATACTATAATTATTGTATATAAAATGGACTTAAGCCCGTTTAATTCGCTGTTCTTACAGCACAATTCACTGATAAACTTATGACTGGCCTGTAACAGAAAGCAAAAGGCGGGCAGTTGGGGACGGGTATTGATATATTGGCATAAGTTATTCCATCCTTTTGAGTTTCTGTTAAGCCACACAATACCGGAGGTCATTTGATCATATTATTTTTTGATTATCTGTCCAATCCCACAGAACAATCAGCAATCGTTTAAATTAATTTGAATTTATATATAAGCCATCGGCAGCTTTTGTAATAATATTTTTTATCCCTTTATAAGTTTGCCATTTATCTGCTTATCACTTTCCAACAGCGGTGAACGTGGCGGCTAAACGCAGACGTTTATAAGTATTAGAACATCATACCAATCAATATAACAATACCCAATTTCACTTGAAATAATATAACATAATGTTTTATAATAAAAAGAGCGCTTCGGATTTTAACGTCCAGAAGCGCTTTTTTAAATTTCTTTATAAAATCAGATTACTATTCAGGATATATGGCAAACGCCTGCCGGGCAGCGTTTTTCATTAATATGAGCTTCATATTCATGTCTGAAAAAACGAAGCGTTGTTAGCACCGGGTTGGGAGCAGTTTTACCTAAAGCGCAAAGAGATGTTTTTGCAACCGCTTCCCCAATTTCCAGAAGCATATCAATATCTTCAGGCTGGCCTTTGCCTTTGGTTATATCGTCCAGTATATCAAACATCTGCTTGGTTCCGAGTCTGCATGGTATACACTGTCCGCAGGATTCTCTTTGTGTGAAATCAAGAAAATATCGAGCCACATCAACCATGCAGGTTTCTTCATCCATAACTACTATGCCGCCGGAACCCATTATTGATCCGGCATCATTCAGCGAGTCGAAATCAACAGGAAGATCGAGCAGATGTTCGGGAAGACAGCCGCCTGAAGGGCCGCCGGTCTGAACCGCCTTAAAAGCCTTGCCGTTTGGAATTCCTCCTCCGATTCCGAAAATGATCTCCCTTAACGTAATTCCCATTGGCACTTCAATCAAACCGTTGTTTACCACTTTGCCTGTAAGAGCGAGAATGACAGTGCCCTTACTCTTTTCGGTGCCCATACCGGCAAACCAATCGGCTCCCTTATCAATTATCTGGGGGATGTAAGCCAGTGTTTTAACATTGTTTAACAGAGTCGGTTTGTCCCAGAGACCAACCTCGGTTGTACGGGGGCGGGGAGATGCCTTTGGCATTCCGCGTTTTCCTTCTATTGAAAGAACCAAAGCCGTAGATTCTCCACAAACAAAAGCGCCGGCTCCCTGAAAAACTTCAATATTGAAAGTAAAATCGGTTCCCATTATTTTTTTGCCGAGATATTTGTTTTTCTTTGCCTTTGAAATAGCAGTTCTTAAGCGTTTTACTGCAAGAGGATATTCGGCCCGCACATATATATAACCGACTTTGGCACCGACAGCAAACCCGGCAATTACCATGCCCTCAAGGAGTGAATGCGGCGTTCCTTCAATAACCGAACGGTCCTGGAATGCACCGGGGTCACCTTCATCGGCATTGCAAATGACATATTTAACATCACCTTCTGCTTTGTAGCATGCTTCCCATTTACGACCGGCTGGAAAGCCGGCTCCGCCAAGGCCTCGAAGTCCGGAGCGTTTTACTTCATCAATAACCTGCTCCTGGGTCATGCCGGAAAGGACTTTCTTTAATGCCTGATAACCGCCTGCGGCAATATAATCATCGATATTATCCGGATCTATGTGCCCGCAATTTTTCAGCAGTGTGCGCTGTTGTTTATTGTAAAAAGGGATATCATTATAATGGGGCAACATTTTATCGGTAACAGGATCACGGTAAAAAAGACGCTCAACAGGTTTCCCACCGTCTTTAAGGGATTGAGCAATCTCAGGGATATCTTCCGGAGTTACGTGCGAGTAAAAAAGACCCTCCGGTTCAATAACAACAAGAGGTCCTCTCTGACAGAATCCATGACAACCGGTCTGTTTAACTAATGCTATCTCTTCTAAATTGTTATTTTTTACTTCTTCCTGCAGCGAAGAAAAAATTGCTTCAGATCCTCCTGATATACAACCTGTTCCCTGGCAAACAATGATATTATGCTTATGGGACATATTAACATTACCTCCTATTGAAGCTATATTTTAAGGCCGAGCATATACCCATCCATTATAGCATCTTTTACTCTTCCAGGCTTATTGGAGTCGCCAATTCTATGTACTGAAACTTTTCCTTCAAGATCCTTTGCAAGGGCATGTTCCGATTTGTATCCTGCAGCAATTACTATTGTATCGCCTTCAAAGAATGCTTCATTTGGTCCGTATTGAAAAGTTTTGCGTTCTCCCCACACACCATATTCTGTGATCCGGGTAACCATAAGATCGGTTTCCATTTCAATTCTTGCTTTTTTCAAACGCATCATCAAATCGAATCTTAATGCACGTGGGACATCATTGGCAACACGAGGCAGCATTTCCAGGATAACCATTTTCTTGCCTTTTGTAAGCAAGTATTCCGCAACTTCGCATCCTACCATGCCACCGCCGATTATAACCGTCATGTCTCCGACTTCTTTTTTGCCCATAAGCACGTCAACACCAAGCATTACATTTGGTCTTGTTACGCCGGGAACATTCGGTATAAAAGGCTTTGTGCCGGTTGCGACAATGACTTCATCCGGATTCATTGCAAATACATCGCTTAAGGAAGCAGCCTGGCCGGTTTTAAGTTCTATGCCGCTTTTTGCAATTTGCCTGCGGTAATAATCAACAAGATACTGTGTGTCTTCTTTATGTGGTGCAATAGCCGCTGCTGCAAGCATGCCGCCGACCTGATCCTGTTTTTCAATCAAAGTGACATCATGTCCTCTTTGTTTTGCGGTAAGAGCTGCTTCCATACCGCCGGGGCCGCCGCCTATCACAAGAATCTTTTTAGCCTTCTGGGCTTTAGGCGGTTCGGCGCTGTATATATATTCGTTGCCAAGTCTGGGATTTACGCTGCAAATACACGGAGTATCAACGGTTTCAAGGCACCATGCGCAGCACATACACGGACGTATATCATCAAAACGGCCTTCTTTTGCTTTGTTGCATGTTTCAGGATCGGAAAGCAACTGGCGGCCCAGTGTCATAATATCGATTCTGCCTTCGCTTATTGCCTTTTCTGCGTCTCTCAAATCATTTGTTCTGTCTCCGCAGATTACAGGTATCTTGACATTTTTCTTTACTGTTTCGCCAAGATACAGGTACTGTCCCGGTCTTACGGAATTGCTGAGCATTCCGACCGGAGCTTCATGCCAGCCTACAACAACATCTACTGCGCATATGCCCATTGCTTCAAGCCTGGGTACTATCTGGGTTGCGCATTCTTCCAATGTATATCCGGTTTTTGTAAACTGGGCGCCCGATATTTTTGAAAAAATGGGAAAATCACTTCCGGCTTTATTTTTTATGCTTTCAACTATTTCACGGATGATTCTCATCCTGCCGTCAAGATCACCGCCATACTCGTCGGTTCTCTTGTTTGTTTCAGTTGAAATAAAACGGGCAAGCGTATAACCTGCGCCAAGCATAAGTTCAACACCGTCAAAACCGGCTTTTCTAAGTCTGTTTGCACATTGACCGTAAGTTTCAATAATTACCTGAATCTCTTTTACCGTCAAAGGCCTTTCCAGAAGTCTTTTTGCGTTTGTCGGAGTGCCTACCCTAAATGGCGTACTGGGCCTGCCAAGAAGATTTACTCCCGAAGGACCTATTATTTCTACAGGGCCGTCTCCAAAAGCCCAGCCATAACCTGTTCCGAACTGTCCAACAATTTTTGTGCCGTGTTTGTGAACCGCATCAACCACCATCGCAAGGCCGGGGATAAATTTATCATCATGGGTCCAGGGGAAATAGCCGTGCTCAGTTCTGTATGGCCATAATGCCCAATCTATAAGACCAACTCCGCCTTTTGCTCTTTCTTCAAAAAACCGGGCAAAACGTTGTGTCGAACGCCCGTCTTCTGCATATCCAAGAGCCATCGGGGACATCCGAACTCTGTTCGGCACTACGACGCCGCTTATATTTATTGGACTGAATACATTTTTAAGACTCATTTCAATCCTCCTTATTTTATAAGACAAAATAAATAAGAAACATTTTGCTTTAAAATAGAATTCTCCTTCCCGGACTTTTCCTGTTTGATGCCGGGAAGGAGATAGTATTTATTTATAATGATCTACTATGAAAAGCTGTCTGAGACAGATTTTCAACAGATTATGTTATTAAATCTTTACGCCCATTTTATAGCCGTCATGAATGGCTTCATACAGTTTGCGTACGCCTGCACAATCGCCAATGGTGTAAACTTCCGGAGCTATTGTTGTGCCGACTGCTTTAGCAAGTGCATCTTCTGAATCCATACCTTCGGCAACTACTACATTGTCTGCTTCAAGAGTTACATCTTTTCCGCCTGCAGTAGAAATTTCAACACCATCGTCGGTAATTTCATTAACTGTGACATTGGTCATACTCTTCATATTAAGTTTGGCCATAAGTCTTCTGTGTTGAAGAATGTTGAAGATGTTAACATCATAGCAAATGTGCTTGCCTTTTTCCAGAACGGTCACTTCTTTACCCATCTCAGCTACATATTCTGCAGTTTGGATAGATATTTCATTACCGCCTATAAATACGACTTTATCACCTAGTTTAACTTTTCCTTCAAGAACCTCAAAAACATTTGTAACTATCTTGTTGTCGATTCCGTCTATTTTAGGCTTTGAAGGTTTGCCGCCTGTAGCAATTACAAGAACATCCGGAGCTTCTGCCTTAATGGAATCTGCGGTGGCTTCGGTATTAAGTTTTAACTTGATTCCAAGTTTAGCAATCTGTGCTTTATAATAACGAATTGTTTCAGCCCAATCATAAAGCAAGGGTGATTTTACGCCCAATTTCACTTCTCCGCCAATAGAATCGCTTTTCTCTACTATTGTTACATCATGTCCTCTGATTGCTGCAAGCCTGGCGCATTCCATACCGGAAGGACCGGCGCCGACAATAAGTACTTTCTTTTTCTTTGGAGCAGGATTGATAGCATATGCCGGATCCCATTCATTTCCTACTCTTGGATTTATCATACAACCCATGACGGCATCAATAAAGACGTAGTAAAAACAGCCTTGGTTACATGCAGTACAGGTCATAATATCTTCCGGACGTCCTTCGATAACTTTTTTGGGAAGATAAGGATCGGCGATACCGGGACGGCACATTTCCCAAATATCTATTCTTCCTTCTGCAACTGCTTTTTCAGCTACATCGGGTTGATTCATACGATAAGCCATACAAATAGGAGCTTTGATTTCGGCTTTTTTCCAATTATCTGCAAGGAACAGCCAGTCACCCGGTCTTTTCTCAGCAGTAATTGCAGCGCCCGGGGATTCATGCCAGCCTACGGTAATACTGAAAAGATCAATCCTTACGGCAGCTTCGCACATTTTGGCAATTTCTATATATTCTTCATTGGTATTTCCGCCTTCGATAAGGTCTGTTGCGTTGAGCCTCATAACAAGCGGATAATCATCTCCAACTTCCTTTCTGATTCCTTTTAAAATTTCAATAAGGAATCTTGCCCTGTTTTCCAGTGATCCGCCCCACTTATCTGTTCTTTTGTTTGTCCATCTGCTCAAGAAATCAGCAATAAGGTATCCAACTATTGCGCATACCTCAACACCGTGCCAACCGGTTTGCTTAAACATTCTGGCAGCAACGATATGAGCTTGAATCTGCTCTTCAATTTCTTCAGGAGTCATCTCACGGCAAGGAGAATAACGTTTGATAGGACTTGACATTGCTGTTGGTCCTACAGGCTCGGGACCGACTGTTTTGCCGCCGGCTATTGCTTCATGAATGCCGTATTCGTGGGCATGGCCGTATCTTCCGGTATGCATGATCTGGCCTATTGACATAGCCCCTTCAGCATTAATTGCATCAGCTAATATCTTAAGGCCGGCAAGATGGCTTTCTTCTACCAAGCCCATCTGGCCGACATAGCCTTTACCCAGAATATGGGTATAGCCGCCCTGAGAAACCACGATTCCATAACCGCCCTTTGCTCTTTCCCTGAGATATTCTATCTCACGGGCAATAACGTTGCCGTTTTTCGTATCGCAGAAATTATCAACAGTTGCAGCATATTTCATTCTGTTTTTTACTAAATGATTTCCAATTTTAATAGGCTTGCACAAATTATCAAACATAGTAATTACTCCTCCTTTTGTTAATATTAATTCAATTTAATTCAATTAAAAAAACACAGGCAATGACCGCTTTATCCTGAAGAACAGCAAAACAGTTATAAATCACATTTTATACCATACAATTTGGTTTACTAAAGAAACCGGCTGTAAGCGGTCATCACTTCAGAAAAT
>DYJH01000177.1 GCA_020723255.1 Desulfonema limicola
AAAATTACAATTTCAACACGGGGGTTTAATTACGTTTTTAAGTCGGCCCTGACATCGTGCTATCCGGCCAACATTTTTTTCAGGTAAATTTACCTTATGCTTATATCGGTCTGTTGCTGGTCATGATTTAAAATACAAATTAAAAAAATTATAATCTTTTTTTTGCCTAAAGGCGAGGGGTTTCGACAATATATAAAAGAAACATAAAATCATTAACATCTTCTTTATAGTTGACAGACTTATATCGCATTGATAAAAAAGCAATAAAATAGAATTAATTTACTATTTGTTTGGGTAAAATAAATAAAATTGAAAGGACGGTAAACGGAATCTATGAAAGTAAAATCGTTAATTTTGATGGCATCAATTATTGGAACAGCGATTCTTTTTTTTTCAGCATCAACATTTGCCGGAGCAACAATTACGGATACAATAAAGCTTGAAACAAAGGGATATGAATCGCAGAAGGGACATGTTCAGTTCACACACAAAAAGCATTCTGAAGAGTATAAAGCCGCATGCGGTGATTGTCACCATGACGCAAAAGGCAAGCCTTTAGCCAATCTTAAGCCGACAGATAAGGTCCAGGGTTGTATAGAGTGCCATAAGAAACCGGGTGATAAACCAAAAGGAAAAGATGCTCCGAAGCTTTCAAAACAAGAAGAGCTTGAATATAATGCAGCAGCATTTCATGCAAACTGTATAACTTGCCACAAAGAATTCAATAAGAAAAACAATACAAAAGCAGCGCCTATAACTTGCACAAAGTGCCATGCAAAGAAGTAAAAAAATATAATCGGAGGCAAACAAAGACAAAAAGGGGATATCCCTATCTGGATACCCCCTTTTTTATAGTTTAAATTAAATAAGGTATATCAAACGCCTTCCAGCTCTTCTTTAACGGATGTTGCAATTTTAAACAGCAGTGTCAGCACTAAAAATCCTGTTGCATACACACCTATTGTGATGGCTATTTCCGGTGCTGTCGGAACGTACTCGTTAACATAATGCAAAGGAGAAGGCACAAAACCTCCTGAGATCATGCCAAGTCCCTTGTCTATCCATGTCCCGAAAAATACACACAGACACGCTACAAGAAGTATTCCCTCTTTTTGTCTTGTGAAAGGATTTACAAGTAAAATGATGGAAAACACCATTAAAGCTATGGATGTCCACATCCACGGCACAAGAACGCCATGACCGTGCAAGCCTTTAAACAGGTATATCATATGATCCATATGCTCTGGAATTTTGCTGTAGAAAACAACAAAAACTTCACAGAGAAAGAAAAATACATTTAATATAATACCGTAAGTAACAATTTTAGCCAGAGTCTGAATCTGCTCTTTGCCCGGATCAAACTTTGTGAGTTTTCTTACAAGAAGGCAAAGAAGAATTAAAAAGGCCGGGCCTGCCGCAAAAGCTGAAGCAAGAAACCTTGGAGCAAGAATTGCGGTAAGCCAGAAACCTCTTCCGGGAAGACCGCAGTATAAAAAGGCTGTTACGGTATGAATGCTGACTGCCCAGGGTATTGATATGTAAATAAGCGTTTTGACCCATTTGGGCGGAGCAACGCCGTTTCTTTCTCCCTGAAGGACCTGCCAGCCTATAATTATATTAAGAAAAAGATATCCGTTCAAAACTATCATATCCCAGAAAAGTACGGAATTGGGAGTGGGATATAACATTACATTTAATAGCCGCATGGGTTGCCCGAGATCCACAACTATGAAAAGCACGCACATGGTTACGGATGACACAGCCAGAAATTCTCCAAGGATTGTAATCCTTCCGAAGGCTTTATAATGATGGAGATAATAGGGCAATACCAGCATTACTGCTGATGCCGCAACGCCGACAAGAAATGTAAACTGGGCAATATAAAAGCCCCATGAAACATCCCTGCTCATTCCTGTTATGCCGAGGCCGAAACTAAGCTGCCATAAATAACAGCCGAATCCGACGCCGATAACGGCAAGCAGACCGGCAATCCATCCATAATATCTTTTGCTTCCTTTAAGCGCTAATTCAAGCATAACCACCTCATACGATGTAATAAACAGAGGGCCCGGTACCGAGGGCCACTTTGCGTCTGATTGTATAGTTAGTTTTCAATAACTGTCTGACTTCAGATTCCGGATTTTCCAGATCTCCGAAAACAAGAGCGCCGTTTGACGCTTCAACACAGGCAGGCTGCAAACCTTCATCAAGACGTTCGGAGCAAAAATTGCATTTTTCAACAACGCCTCTCATCCTGGTCGGATACTTTTTATTTATTTCTGCTATAAACGGACGTGGATCTCTGAAATTAAAACTTCTCGACCCGTATGGACATGCCGCCATGCAAAAGCGGCAGCCGATGCACCTGTGAAAATCCATGGCAACAATACCGTCAGCCTGTTTAAATGTTGCTTTTGTCGGACAGGCTCTGACGCACGGAGCATCTTTGCAGTGGTTGCAAAGAACCAGAAAAGGCAAATGCTCTACCCGCTCATTGACATATTCATGCTCCAGGTCAGGAAAAGCGTGTTTGAATCCTTCTTCCCATATCCACTTTATTTCATGGCGCTTATTCTCATGAACAGGAACATTATGAATTTTATGGCAAACCTCTATCATGGGTTTAAGAGCTTCTTCGGTTTCCAGTTTTCTGGTATCAATAACCATCCCCCATCTTTTGGCGGTAAGAGCGCCGTTTTTCGGAGCCGCATTAATTTTTTTATTCAGCATGTCTATGTCTAATGCAAAAGCATCCAAAACAGGTTTTGCGCTCAGGCCCAGTGCTGAAATTCCAGCTATTTTTAAGAAAGTTCTTCTGCTGTTTTCCATCACTATTTCTCCTTCGGCTTATCTATATGGCAATCCCAGCAGTAAGGGCTTACCGATGCATAGGTGTGGCACTTATCACAAAATTCCGCCTTATTTGAATGGCAATCCAGACAATTGTTGGAAAGACTCATGTCAAATTCCTTATTACTGCTGTTAACGTAAATTCTGTTTCTATCCCTTGCAACCGAATTTCTCCAATCATTAAGTATCTGCATATGGTCGGTTTTCATCAATGCTTTAGGTTTAATGCACTCTTTTGCAGCTTTGGCCTGTTCGGTAAGCACGGGTTCCGGAACCGGCGCCGCTTTTCCCATATTATACCAGAAGGGAAAAGCAAAAATAACTGCAAATAAAACAAGGCCGGTTATAACTTCCCCTTTGTTATACATCTTTTTTTCTTCTTTATCATGATGATTATTTTGAGACATTTTACTCCTCCATTCCTGGAAGCGGTTCATCGCGCAAATTTACGGTTCTTTCTTTTTCACCCGGCATTATCAAGGCATTTGCAACCATCTCGGTAATTCCGGTGACGCCCACTCCCGGAACCCAGTAATCCATGAGAGGCGGAAGGGCCGCCCTGTCTATTGCGCAGACACAGGCCAGCATATTGACACCGAATTTTTCATGAACGTACTTTACGGCATTGGCGCGCGGAAGGCCGCCGCACATCCTTAATTCCATATCTTCGCCGGCATTAAGACCGGAACCGCTGCCGCAGCAGAAAGTCTGTTCCCTTATTGTATTTTTGGGCATTTCATAAAAATGATTGCAAACATTATTTATAATATACCTCGGCTCATCAAACATCCCCATTCCTCTGGATGTGTTGCATGAATCATGAAAGGTCACTTTGAGGTTGTCGTTTCGGCTTTTGTCGAGTTTCAGTTTGCCGTGATAGATAAGATCGGCGGTAAACTCGGAAATATGCACCATTTTCGTGGATTTTGCATTCTCAAATTTCGTGCCTGTAATCGGAGAGACCGGATCTTCAAGAAAATCCGCAGGCCCGTTCATCGTATCCATGTACTGATTTATAACGCGCCACATATGCCCGCATTCGCCTCCAAGTATCCACTTAACCCCAAGCCGTTTTGCTTCGGCATACATTTTTGCATTAAGGCGCTTCATCAATTCATGAGAAGTAAAAAATCCGAAATTCCCGCCTTCGGAAGCATATGTGCTCCAGGTAACATTGAGACCCTGCTCCTTTAGGTAATGAAACAGCATCAGATAACCCATGGCGGTATAAGTGCCCGGATCGGCAAAAACGTCTCCGGACGGTGTAATGAATAATATATCGGCCCCCTTCCTGTTGAAAGAAGGCTCAACAACCACGCCTGTTTTTTCCTCTATATCATCCACAAAGAATTCAATCATTTCTTTGAAAGCATGCGGCTGGATTCCGAGGTGATTGCCTGTGCGGTAACAATTTGCAGTAGGAGTCGCAATCCAGTCAATATTAAGTCCGAGCAGATTGAATATCTCCCTCGCCATTATTGTTATTTCGGCTGTATCTATGCCGTAAGGACAGAATACGGAACAACGTCTGCATTCGGTGCATTGAAAGAAATAATACCACCACTCCTTCAGCACATCCATAGTCAGTTCCCGCGCTCCGGCAACTTTTCCGAAGATTTTTCCTGCTGTGGTAAAATCATTACGGTAAACCGAACGGAGAAGCTCTGCCCTTAAAACCGGCATATTTTTCGGATCGCCCGTGCCTATGAAGAAATGGCATTTATCCGCGCAGGCTCCGCATCTTACGCATATATCCATAAAAACCTTAAAAGAGCGGAACCTGTCAAGCCTCTCTTTAAAAGCATTATGGACTATTTCTTTCCAGTTTACAGGAAGCTTCCAGTCATCATCAAGCGGATTCCACGGCCTTGCATTGGGTAGGCCGATGTATTCAACGCTTTTAGGATTTGAAGCGTAGCAGTACATGCCCTTTCTTATTTCTACAGGGACATCCATCCATCCTTTTTTTGAAGGATTATAATCTATTTTTTCTATCAATTCATTGCTGTTTTTTGGAAGGTCTGACATTAGTTACTCCTTTTCAACCGGCAGGCCAGCTTCTATCATTTTTCCCCTGAACTCTTCCTCATACTCTTCATATGTATGAGTATGTACGGGATAATTCCATGGATTGACATGTCTGACCGCCCGGGTGTTGCCGGGCAGATTTCTGGTAGGACTCATAAAAATACCCCCCATGTGCATAAGCTTGCTGAATGGGAAATAGGCAAGTAATACGCTTACAAAAAATACGTGAACATAAAAAATGCCGCCTATGCCTTCTGGAATTGTAGGATGAAAAGTAACAAGACCCATTGCAAGCTGCTTTGCCCCGATAACATCAATTTTGAATATATGACGCATCAGAATCCCGCTGGCGGCAATTCCTATTATCAAAAATAGAGGAAAATAATCCTGGGTGAGGGATATGTAATTGACCTGAGGTTCAATGATTCTCCTCAGGAGCAGATAAGAAACAGCTGCAAGAAGAACAAAGCCCGACAATAGAATTCCCGGCACTCCGACCTGCAGCATTCCGTCAACTTTTTCAAGCAACTGTATGACAGACGGAACAGGCTCTGTGAAAAGCCTTAAATGCCTTGCCAGAACAGTAAAAAAAGATGCATGAAAAGCAATAGCGGCCAGCCATAGAAAAATTTCCAGATTAAAGGAAATTTTTGGCCCTTCGCTTAACTGGGTTTTTGTATTCCTGAATAAAGACCGGAAAAGAAAAACTTCCAGAAACATCCTGCCGAATACTCCTCCCGTAGTAGTTGGATTATCCAGATTGGCAGGTTTTATCCACGGCAGAGATTTCTGCTGACCGCAGGTAGAAGGAATTGCAAAAGGCACCGGAGAGCGCGCCCACCCAATAACACGATTCAGCACTCCTATAACAAAGATAAGGAGAGCTGCGTATGGTATTGCAATCCCAAATAGAAATTGTGCTTTGAAACCTGCCGTCTCGGCCCCGACAAAGGCAAGCACCGCTAAAATAATTACTACAGTGAGTGAGAACATGCACTTAATCATTTAACATTACCTCGCTCCATGGCTTAAGATGGCTTCCGCTCAAACAATTAACCATCTCAAGCTTTAATTTTTAAACATTGTTAAACCAACTGAGATTCCGCATTATTATCCGGAATCTCTTTAATTAAACCTGCCCTTTCAAACGCTCTGAAGGTTCTGTTTTTTTCTTCATTTGCTTTTATATGATAAATTTTCTCTCTGCATTTCATATATATATCAAAACCTATCAATGCGAGTGAATCAATTTTCTTATTAAACTGATTTAGTTCTATTAAAGTATTATCATCAAAATCTTTATCTTTTAACTGGTCTTTTATTATCTCTTTAAGAGAAAATAAAAAAGAGACTGCCTTGGATGGCGTGAAATCCTGAATAGCTCTTATCCTTATAATAGGATCAAGAAATGAATTTATTGTGTCAGGATCCATTTCACCAAGCAGTTCATCCATCAAAACCGTAAGGCCTTTTTGAGTTGTGTTTCCTACTGGATTTGAAAAAGGGTTTTTCTGACTTTTGATAAACTTGCATGTTTCAGCAGGATAGGTATCTACAACGGCATCAAACCATTTATCAGCTATAACTTTTTTCTTTTGTATTAAAAGCTCTTCCAGTTTCATACCCAAGAACCACGCCCGATTCCTCAATATATCGGGAATATTCCTTATTATTTTTTATAGTGGCTTAAAAATTAACCTATAGTCCTATATTCAAGATAAAAATTCATGTCAAGAATAAAAGAAAATATTGTTCAGGAAATAATAGGCTATCCACTATGACGGCAGGCTAACCGTATTAGAATTTAATATAATCTCCCTTGGTAAAGTTAAATCTATGTGAATTCCCTGCGTTAAGTATCTACCCCATCTGAAAAAAAACCAAACATTGCATTATTAAATGTTTCATACGCTGAAAGTTTTGATACCCGGTTCAGCTTTACATTGAGCAACGATACGATCGGCAAAAGAATTTGAAAAACTTCGTCTTTTTTAACCAGTATTTCCTGCGGCAGCATTGCTCCTTTTTCTAAAAAGTATAGAAAATGATCTCTGTATGTTGAAGCACTGTCAGAAATTATAAACATATTACAATCTAAAGCGAATGTTGAGTGCTTATCTATAACTGCAAAAAGCCGGGGGAAATAGGGTCTTTCATTTTTCTCTCTCACGGGTGTAGGAGCAAATACGATGTCTATTTCCCAGATCGAGTCTGTGCGTACCGCCTTCTTTTTGATTTTCTGAATTCTGATTTCATCAACTCTGTCATCGGAAGATTTTGCTTTTTCAATATAAGCAGGTTTCATCCAAGTATCTTTCCAGAGCATATCATCGTTAATTTTATCGGGTACCCTGACCAGATATTCATCTTTGTGAGGCGGTTTAAGCAATGTGCTGTTTTTCTGTAAGCGTTGAGCAACGTCAATAGCCTGTTCGATAACGGCGGTTAAAAACAACGCTTCTTTTTTTGTTAAAAACCACGGGTAATAACCGGGCAGATAACTCCTGAATGCGGGCCATTCCTTTTGTCCATGAAACTTTAAGCCAAGTTTCTTTATTATTTGAATGTCCTCTTTTTGCAGATAATCTCTGTCTTCAAAGGAAGCCATGAGGCATTTTTGAGACTGGAATGCCTCGAAGTCTGCAGGTTTGATTTTGCCGGATTGAATATTTAAATATCCTTCCAGTCCGTCCGATCCAAGATAGACGGCAAGCGCAAATGCTTCTCCGAGATTTCCCATAATGCAGCAGTACCCGATTTCGCCGTTCTCCGGATTTAAAACGCCAAACACATTGTCATCGTATACCCAATTCCAGCACTCGAGCTTTTTAAATTCCAAAGCGGCCTCATACAGTCTTTGCCATTCCTTGATAGCAGGAGCATTATTCATATTTGTTAGTCTTCCTTTTTCGTGTTCGGATTTCATACGCCTCAAAACTCATCATGATGCACGTACCATCAAATGATATATAAGGCAAATATTATAACATGAACAGGGCAACCGCATTTTATACTTTATCAGAGATTCTTTTAATATTTTTATATAGCTGGCATATATTACAAATCTGATAACTTCAACAAGGTTTCAACATTTTCCTTCCAGCCACCGCGTTGCAGCGCGCTTGAGTGGCGTTATGAATTATGATGCAACAGGACGGTTGATTTTTCACACATGATTTAAGTCTGTTGTAGTAGGTCAATTTACAAATCCTATTGATTATTGTGGGTATGCATATGTTTCACCATTAAGCTAAATTTTGTCTTTCTAATAATTGTGTTGACGAAAAATAAATGATAATATACTTAAAATATAAACACATTATAATGGTTAGAAGAAAAAGATTAAAACCAAATATCGCATTTCACATATTTAATTAATTGGGTAACGTTCAAAAGTGTTTACATGGTGACATTTTAACTGACCGGATTTCAATGT
>DYJH01000178.1 GCA_020723255.1 Desulfonema limicola
CTCCTGCCACAACCGCCATATCGAGTTTTTTCAACTCTTCATCAAGATTATAATGACTGGGTGATGTTCCTATGTTGGCATTTATCTTGGTTTTAAGTCCCTTTCCAATACCGCGCGCTATAAAATTATGGTTGATGTTTTTAGGAATTACGATTTCTCCTTTTGCAACTCCTGTGCGGATATCTTCGCTGCTTATTCCTTCATATTCTGCCACCTGTTTCATGGCATCGGTTATTTTACCGTTTACGGCATCTTCTATCTGGGTCATTTTTATTTCTTCTTTTCTTGTTGTTTATACAAGGGAGGCAATACACAAAAGTGGAATCATAAGAAACGGTGAATTCAGAAGTTTAAAAACTAAAAACTCGTTTCCCTTCGCAGGCATTATCCTGATCAGGTGGTTAAGAGTCGGTTGAGGCCTTTGGAAAACGCCCCCTTTTGCCCGATTTCTGCGTCAGGCTCAAATTTCAATCCTCGAAATACTGAATGTATTCCTGTGGTTGAAATCATCGCCTTCCTTGAACTTGAACAAAATTGAACATTTTTCAAAGGACTCCGCTTCTCAGCCTTTTGACGGCCCCCCTAACGAGATTCACTTATATATATTAGAAACAAATTGCAGCTATGTCAATATTCTTAATTTTTCCACAATTGTGGAAGAACGTTAACTGCTCGCCCGGTAGAAGCCCGGATATATTTATTAACGCTGTCAGTTTCACGAATAAGAGTTATGGCATTTTCCCAGTATAAGTCGTGTTCTTTGCGTGTTCTTTCCAATTCGACATCCGTTTTTCCTGATAAGGCAAGCATTTGAACATAGGAATCAGGTGAGCTGCCATCCATTATATGAGATTGTATAATATTCCACATTTTTATTAAAGATTTATGCGGGATATTTACCAGAATATCAGGAATCGAAACATGGTTTAAAGCTTTGGCTACAGCATCAAAGTCTGTAAATTTCTCTTTACATAGCATATCATAAGCAGTAAGCATTACCGTACCGGTTACCGGAAACTCGGGTTTAGAAAACATTCTAAGATCTTTTAACAGTTTCCATCCGAATTCTCTCCAGATTTCATCTGCAGCGAGATGACAAAGGTAGCCGGCTATAAAAGTATGCTCCTCTTCCGCCAAAGAGTCCCAGGGGCGTAAGAGTAATTCGTCCAGTTGGTTCAAAAATTTTCTGCAACTGAAATTTAATAATTTCTCACTGCCTTCCTCAATACGCTCCACAAAATGAGTTTGAGACCTCTCGATAATACTGAATCGGTTTACATCGACCAGCAAACAGCCGAGCAAAAAAGTGCTGTAATTCGAGGCGCTATGCTCGATCTGCCATATTTGCGGGAATACGTGTTTCCCTACAAGCAAATGTGTTATTAATGATGCCATGTTTTTTATGATATATTTTTTAACTGCCGGTCATGCATGCGCGTTATTGTGATCAAAGCTATGATTGCTCCTGCCAGTGCAAATGCCATATCGCTTTGCGTATCCCATATATAACCCTGGGTTCCTAAAAATGCTTCGGCCGAAACTCCGGATAATACTGCCGCCAACCACTCGATCAGCTCATAGAAGGCGCTTATGGCCAAGCATATAGAAACCACTATGAAGTTAAGCCATACGCGTGAGTTTATCACCTTATTTCTTATAAAAATTTCTCTGGATATTATAGCAGGAACAAAACCCTGCATAAAATGACCGAGTTTATCATAGTTGTTTCTTTTAATATCAAACAGCGTCTTGAAATTGTCAAACAATGGTACTTCCGCATATGTGTAGTGGCCGCCTATCATAAGAACTATGCAGTGTAACAGGATAAGAATATAGAGCAATGCCGTCAGCCGATAAGTCTTATGCGTTGCTGCTAAAATGACAAAGCCGATTACTGCCGGGGCTACTTCAAGTAACCACGTAAAGTAATCCTTAGGCTTTATTCCCGACCATAAAAATACGAAAGTAAAAATTGATACCCAGACAAATTTCTTTACCATTATATTTTTCCCCTGGAAAAGTTCCAAAATTCTCTATTTACGCGATTTTTATAATATAAATATTGATTTATCTTGTTGTTTCAGATGGATATATATTAACAAGGCAGCATACAAATTAAATCAACGAGATTATAAATCTTCATGACGGATCTGATGCATTCGTCTTTTATACCTTTTGTGCAATTATTCCTGCCGTTGCTTTTCTGTTTTCCATAACTCCCTCATGATATCGGATGCACCTGAAATCACGAAACATATCAAGCAATTCATTATGTTTCAGAAGAAAATCGGGATTATGCGGTTTTCCGAAACGAACCTGGTCTATTATGTAAGTCTCATACACAACAAACCCGCCCTTACGCAAGCCTGCCTTTATATAAGGCATTAATGATCTTTGAAGATAGTTAAAACATATAATAACATCATAACTGTCTTTGGCGATATATGTGTCTTTCTCAAGGTCGGCAACATGAGCGCTGATATCTAAACTGTAATCCATGGCAGTTTTTTTGGCAATTTCAACAGCCTCACCGGATATATCTACTCCCTCTACCTTAAAACCCAGACTTGCAAGATAAATTGCATTTCGTCCTTCTCCCATAGCAACATCAAGGACACGGCCTTGGGGCAACAGGTTTATGTTTTCAACCAGAAAGAGGGATGCGTTTTTTTCTAATGATTTATTATTCAAGGCTATCCCCTGTTTTAAGGAAATTTTCTACAAGGGTTTTAATATCTTTTATCCGATCCGGTCTCACCCAAACAATATCAGAATCGGCATTAAACCATGTAAGCTGGCGTTTTGCAAATCTTCTTGTATCCTGCTTTAAAGTCCGTATTGCTTCATCCAAAGCAGTGCGCCCCGTTATATAATCTATCATATGCCGGTATCCTATTGATTGCATTGATTTAAGGTCTGCCGAATAATTCATATCAAGCAGCCTTTTTACTTCGTTTGCAAAACCGGCCTCAATCATTAAATCAACTCTTTTTTCTATCTGCCTGTAAAGAGCTTCTCTTTCCATGTTTAGCCCTATTTTTAAAACATTGAACCTTTTTTCTGAAAAGCCGTGCTTTTTTTGGTGTTCCGAAATGCTTATACCGGTTGACTCAAGAACTTCCAAAGCTCTTATTATTCTGAATGTGTCGTTCGGATGTATTTTGTTTGCTGCTTCAGAATCAAGTTTTTGAAGTTTATTATATAAAGGTTCTATTCCATGTTCTTTTGCCTGTTTTTTAAGGTGAATTTTTAAGTTACTGCCTGCTCCCGGTTTAGCGTCAAACAAACCGTGAACCAAAGCTTTTATATAAAGACCTGTTCCGCCGACTATAAACGGAACCTTTTTTTCTTTTTCCATTTTATCTATTATTTCAATTCCCATTGAGGCGAATTTTGCCGCACTGAAATCCTCATCCGGATCTATGATATCTATCATATGATGAAATACACGTTGGGTTTCCTTTTGTGTAGGCTTTGCAGTCCCGATATCCAGATATCTATAGACCTGCATTGAATCGGCGCTTATAATTTCACCGCCAAATGTTTCTGCTGTCTCTATTCCTGCCGAGGTTTTTCCTGTTCCTGTTGGACCGCAAATTATGATTATGGATGGTTTATTGTTCGTCACATCATTTATCATATCATTTCTTATATGAGGCGCTCAATTTCTTTAAGTTTGTTATCCAGTCTTTTTGCCGAGATCGGGATAGGCGTTTTTAATTCCTGTGCAAAAAGAGAAACCTTATATTCTTCAATCAACCAGAAATACTCTTCTATGGCTTTTCTTTTTTCCTCCGATATAAACGGGGAAATACTATTAAGCACTTTATCCAGACAAAGTGTATGTGTTTCCAGTTCCTTGGATTTTAAATTATTTTTTTCAAGGTCAATTATTGCTCTTTGTGCTCTGATTGATGCGGCTTTAAGATATCTGGGAAAATGCAAAAGCCGCTCGGGTTCATATAGTTGAATAAAATTATTCGGCACTAGCCGGACAACTTCATTTTCAAGCCTGCTCATCACAAAAAGAGCTTCCTTGTTGTTATTAATACGGCATTTTTTGCTGATGTCCTGCAAGGTTGACCTTGTTTCATGAAAAGCTTCGATTACCGGAGAAATATTTTTAATTTTTTCCTTAGCATAAGAAAATATATTCTTAAGAACATACAAAGAATGAGAACTGAAAGCATCTTCTGTTCGTATATCCATATTAAAAAGATCATTTATTATGCCGTTAAAAAGCATTTTATCAAAACTTTTTATCCCGCCGAAAAAAACCGTAAATTTATGCAGTTCGTCCGGAAGTGAAATCTGTTTTTTAACTTGTTTTATATCTTTTTCAAAACTTTTTATAAAAAGAGCTATTGTGCCTTCTTTGTGTGATATCTGAGCCGCCTTTTCAGATTCAAAAACCCTAAGATTAACGCAGCCTTCATCGTTTTCAAGAGCCGGAAAATAAATCCGGGCAGTACTTTTATCTTCCTTAATTACCAATTTTTTTGGAATCTCTCCGAAATTCCATTTTAGAATGCCGGTCTTTTCGTACTTTCTTTTTACTGATTCGTAGTTACTGTTATCAAGCGGTTTTGAAAAATCTTTGAGCAAAATATTTTTATCTTTTCCTGAAAGGATCTCTTTTCCTCTGGCATCTGTTATCAAAAAGCGCATTTTAAGATGTTCGGGCAATGTGCCGTATGACCATGCGCTTGCAGGAATATCGACTCCGAAATTATAAAAAATAAAGTTTGAAAGCTCGCTTGCAAGAGAAGCTTTTTCCCTTGGCATTTTTTCCATTATAGTATTAACCACTTTAGAAACAGGAAGCAATTTCTTCCTGTATTCTTTGGGAAGTCCTTTTATAAGAGCGCTTATTTTTTCCTTTAATAATCCCGGCACAAGCCAGTCGGTCTTTTCAGGTAAAACCGATGATAAATAAGAATCGGGAATATTAACGGTTATGCCGTCATTCGGTTTTCCCGGTTCAAAATTATAAAGACATTTAAAAGGTTTTTCACCCAGATTCACTCTGTCAGGATAAAGAGACAGATCCCGTTCATCCGGAACATAACGCATTAAATCTTTTTTTTTCATGCGAAGATGTTTATCGTTTCCAGTAATTTTTATGTGTCTTGAAAGCGTTCGGATGTCATAGATTTCAGGAAGCTGTTTAGCATAAAAATCAAAAATCGTTTCGTTTCCGGCAAAAATATCTCTTATTCTTAACCTGTTTTCCATATCCAGAATTTCATATTTTACTTTTTTATTATGCTCCATGAAAGGGAATTGAGTGTCAATGTCTTCTTCCACAAGAGCGCGTCTTATAAAAATATCCGATGCCTCCTGTGGATTTATTTTCCCGTAAGATACAGATCTTCCGGAAGCGATTTCAAGACCATACAAACTTACTTTTTCCAGTGCGGCAACCTCTCCTCTTTTTCTATCCCAATGCGGTTCATGATAGGAGTATTTACACTGCTCTTTCCCAATTTCTTCTATCCATATGCTTTCGATGCTTGCGACTGTTCTTGCAAACAAACGCGATGTTTCAACCATTTCGGCTGAAACTATCCATGTCGGCGGGTTTTTAAATAATCCGGAGCCCGGAAATATCATAACGGATTTATCTCTTGTTGCACAAAAAATATTCTTCTCTTTTTTAACTGCAATATTTGACAAAAAACCGCTGATTATGGACTTGTGAATGGCCGTGTAAACCGGGCTGAAATTGCCTGCTGATTTGTTTGGACCTTTTCCGGTTTTCAATCTTTCAGGTTTTTTTACTTCCATGCCGTTTTCAATCATGATATTTGTTATCTGCGTATGAATATCGCGCCACTCTTTCATTCTTTTATAAGAAAGAAAATTGGCCTTGCAGAATTTTCTTGCGCTGGAAGTAGCGCCTGATACTTCATTATATTTATTCCATATGTTAAGAAGAGTAATAAAGTCTGAAAACGGGTCTGAAAAACTCTTATGGGCTCTGTCTGCCTCATCGGTTTTATCAGCGGGTCTTTCCCTGGGGTCCTGGCAGCTTAATACTGATGCTATAACAGTTATTTCTTCAAGGCATCCCTGTTTTCCGGCTTCAATCAGAATTCTTGAAATCCTCGGATCTACAGGTAGCGATGCCATAAGCTTGCCGGTTTGTGTTAAGCGATAAAGGGACTTGTCCTCTGTTTCCGGTTTTATAGCTCCAAGCTCCAAAAGAATATCATACCCATCCTTAATGCTTTTGGCAGAAGGTTTGTCTATGAATGGAAATGACGAAATATCGCCCAGATTCAAAGATATCATTCTTAATACAACTTCGGCAAGATTCGATCTTAAGATCTCAGGAAGAGTATAAAGAGGACGGGATTCATAATTTTCTTTTGTATAAAGGCGAATACAGATGCCGTTTTCAACTCTTCCGCATCTTCCTTTTCTCTGATCTGCGCTGCTTTTTGAAACTGGAAGGACCGGCAGAGCGGTTGAACGCGATCTTGGCGTATAGTGCGGAATACGCGCAAGACCTGTGTCAATCACATATTTTATTCCAGGAATAGTAATAGATGTTTCGGCAATATTGGTTGATATAATAATCTTTCTTGATGAAAGTGGTAAAAATACTTTTTTCTGTTCCGAAGCGGGAAGCCTTGCGAAAAGAGGTATTATCTCAACAGAGCGGTATTTTCTTCCTTCAAGGATCTCCGTTGCTTCTCTTATATCCTGCTCAGTCGGCATAAATATGAGGATATCCCCAAAAAGGTTTTCTTTTATTATTTTATCCGCAGCTTCTATAGCATGATCCGCATAGCTTTTATCGTCATCTTTTTCAGGTTCAAAATCAACAGGAAGGTAGCGTACATCAACAGGAAACATCCTGCCTGAAACTTCAATGATGGGGGCATTATCAAAGGCTTTGGAGAATTTATCGGTATCGATTGTCGCCGAAGTAATAATAAGCTTTAAGTCTTTTCTTTTTTTTAAAATAGTTTTTAACACTCCTAATATAAAATCAATATTCAGACTTCTTTCGTGTGCTTCATCAACAATTATAGTGTCATATTCATTAAGATATGGGTCATTATTAACTTCTGCCAGCAGAATGCCGTCGGTCATTATTTTTATGTATGAGTCTTTTCGTGTTTTATCGGTAAAACGGATTTTATAGCCGACGGATTTTCCTGTTTCCTCCCCAAGCTCCTGGGCAATACGGGCGCAAACTGTAATAGCGGCAATTCTTCTCGGCTGTGTGCAGCCTATTTTACCGAAAATTCCCCTTCCTGCTGCAAGACAGAATTTCGGCAATTGAGTGGTCTTGCCTGATCCGGTTTCACCCGATATAATAACAACCTGATTCTTAACAACAGAACCGATTATTTCATCTTTTTTGGCCGTTATTGGAAGTGCGGAATCAAACTCAAATTTCGGGATATTGTTACTTCTTAATGATAGTTTAAGTAAATCTTGTTGTTTCATATATGGACATTCATATAAGGTAAAAGTCATTCGCCATACATATCAGTTATAAGCTTTCGTAATTGAGCGGCTTGGCTCTCTGATAATTTATCAATTTTCTTTATCACTCTTTTTTTGCTAATGGCGCGTATTTGGTCAACGGATATTTCAGCTTTTTTACTCATGCAATTAATTTGAAGTCGGGTTCTCCATTGCGGGTGTATCTTTGAAGTTATCGGGCATATTACAACGGTTCCCAAATATTGATTCATTTCATCCTGGCTGATAATGACAACAGGGCGTGATTTTTTTATTTCGCTTCCTGGAGAGGGGTTGAGATCGGCGACATATATTTCGTACCTCTTAATATTCAAAGTCTTCATCCTCCAGTCCGTCAATAAGCGTTGTATCAAAGCCGTCCCAATGTTCATTTTCGTTCGCCATGGCTTTATATGTATCTTCCCAAGAAAGTTTGCTTTCTTCCTTTTTCCGAAGAAGCAATCCCCGCTCTGTTTCTTCAAGAGAAAGGGAATTTTTTAGGCCATATTTTTGAATAAGCGCTTTGGGTATTCGAATTCCTTTGGAATTTCCGATAGGTACCAATTTAATATCTCTTGCTCGTATTTGTTTTTCCATGTGAATTATTCCTTGAATTTGACTATATTCATAATGTAACTATTGTAATTACATTCATCTATTGTGTCAAGCTTAGAATAAAAGTTCAACTTTCCAAAGGCCTTGCCTGATTGCATAATTTCCAAACAATATAGCTCTTACTTTCTTTACACCTGCAAGCAATAAGCGAACATTCTCATCCCAAAATCCGCTATTAACGCGAAAATTTATGAAATAAATATTGAAAAACCTCGT
>DYJH01000179.1 GCA_020723255.1 Desulfonema limicola
ACAATTATATGTCATTATATATGATAGCTATATGATTAATAGGGTGGAACATCCGTTAGAAGAGTGATAACTTGTTTTGATGACTTTTAACTCACTTTCAGCACAATAATTTTAAAAACTTCAGCTTCTTTTTTTACAAAGATCAAAGACCACTCTTTATATTTCACACACTATTTTGCTACAACGGCACGTTTTCGAGAATAACATCAAAATTTGCCGAAATAGAAATCGAATCAGGCCGCATCGTTATTAACATGTCCGACAATATTAATGATATCATATAGATTTACCAATATATTTTGATTTGTTATATTGACAGTTCTACAATTTCACGGTATTAAAATAAATAAAAAGATATGATTTCAGAAAAGAAATTTGTAGACCATCTAATTCTGATAAATTTTTTTCTTCTATTAGATAAACTTAAACTTGAAAAAAATTGGATAAACACTATGCATAATGAGTTTACCGCACTTATTGAAAAGGATGGGGATTGGTATATTGCTTATTGTCCTGAAGTTCCTGGGGCAAATGGGCAAGGCAAGACAATTGAAGAATGCAAAGCCAATTTAGCTGAAGCTATTTCACTCATAATCAACGATAGACGACAAGATGCAATACGTGGCCTGCCGGAAGATGCAATTCGTGAAGTTGTTGATGTCTCATGAAGAGACAAGCTCTTTTGTGCCATTTGCGTAAGAACGGTTGTTATCTTAAAAGAGAAGGTGGTTCCCACTCTCTTTGGGTCAATCCATTGACTGGCGCTGTTGAAACTGTACCACGACACAATGAAATACCAGACAAACTTATTAAACGCGCGCGCTCCTTTTCGAAAAATTAGCTCTTTGGGGAAGGGAGTTGTTATTCACAAAAGACCATAAAGTATCTAGTTCAATCTGAGAGACAACTAAATCCTTCTTAAGCGCAGCATCTATTTTTTCGCTCTGTTTAGCAGCAAGCTCCAGCCAGTGTTTGACCGTATTGCGTTTTACGTCTATTTCTTTTGCCACACCCCGCAAAGACATTCCTTTAGCCAAAAGTTTTATGGCAGTCAGAACCTTTTCCTCAGGATAACGGAGTTTGTGAAATATTGTTCCTGCGCTTTTACAAAAAGATTTACCGCATTCTTTACAAAAAAACCGGCGACCTTGAATTCCCTCTTTTTTAGGATATGTTCCGTTGAAAATGATATTGCCTTTCCCTGTTTTTTCATGCATTGTGCATTTCGGATTCGGGCAAGCTGCAGCCTTTGAATTACCTTCTTGAATTTCTAAATTTTTTGAGCAATTCTTTTTTTGTTTACCAACCGCAAATGAACCACCAACCGTAAGAGGACCACAGCATGGAACTTCATCCGCTTCCCTGGCATATTCTTTGACTAACCATCCGAAAGGCCCATGTGGTCTCATCATGGTATCCAATTCTATTTCATATAATTGAGGCAAGTCTCCATTGCGCATTTGTTTATGATCACTTATATTCCTGGATACAGGCTTCATGCCGACATGAGGTGGCATATCCTTTCCTTCCATTGTTATTGCATAAACTGCAAAAAGATATCTTTCTTTTTGTTCTATACTATTGAAATAACGTATATTGCTTATAATCAGCGGATGTAAAACACTAGTGCTGGTTGCAAAAAAAGAATAAAAGAAGAATGCTCCTTCCTTAAGAGCTGAAACGTCTCTTATCATTTCGGGTCTGAGATAATCTTCGAAATACTTTTTTTCCTTAAGCTGGTTATACACATCCCTTCCCATGGGTAAACAGATTTGATGGCCGATATAATGGCCCCAAGAATCAAAGAGAATACGATTCAGGTCGGGAAGGATCATAATGGCGGCTTTGATGACATCTTGTCGCAATTGTCTCTTTGCGCCATAAACATCCCGATGGCACGCTAGAATCATGTTAATATGATTATCTGTTGTAATTCTGTTAAGCTTTGATAGGAGCGCCCCTTCAATAGATCTTTGTTGATATCTGAATACTTCGTCGATTGAAAAATGTGCTAATTCAACCGGTGAGTATGCAAACATCCTTCTTTTTAATGAATACCAGATAGGCTGATCAGAGTTAAGAGCGATACATACCTGCATCGGGATTCCTGTAATTTCGGAAATATCATGAAGATTTTCGTTACGGATACTGTGGCGGTCTGCTTCCCAATTTCTCAATTCCCTAACACTAACCCTGATTGATTCTGCGAGAGTTTCCTGACTCAAACCCCTCCATTGCCTGTAATCTTTAATCAGAGAACCAAGCGATTTGTAGAGATTGGTTCTCTCAGAGGCAAATCTATTTCCTTGTAAGAAAACCATGATTATATACAATCTCCATGCATTAGATATCGCCCTGTTTATTAAATTATTAGAAGTAGCTTTGTCAAGAGCTTAAAAATAAAGTCAAAGAGTTATCAAATGTGATGGGGAAAAGATCTTAGAATAAATAGAAGGAGCTTGCTTATGAAGTATATCCCTGTGGCGAAGCAAATTGACATGCCTTCGTTTGTTTACTGGATGTTTTATCGGTTCCGAGTCCGCAAATTCGAGTGGCATCCGTTGAACAAGGGGGACATTGTCTTTCTTGGCGACAGTATCACCAATTGGGCAAATTGGGATAAGCTTTTTCCGGGTGTGCCGGTACGCAATTTCGGAATTGCGGGTGACACGAGCGCCGGTGTGCTCGCCCGCCTCCATCAGATCACGACAGGACATCCTGCCAAAGTCTTTCTCCTCATCGGAACGAACGACCTGCACTATGGACGGGCATCTGAGGAGCAGATCATTGTCAACATTGCAAGCATAATCGATTGCCTCCGTGCCGAATCTCCGGCAACCGAGATATATGTCGAGAGTATCATGCCGCGGCACATCCGCTGGGCCAAGCAAGTCATGCATCTGAACGACCAACTCAAGCCGGTCGTCGTAGAGCATGGCGCAACATGGATCGACCTCTGGCCGCTTCTCGAAGATGGGAAAGGCCAGTTACGAAGCGACTTCACCATCGACCGCCTCCACTTGCGTAAGGCAGGTATTCAGGCTTGGGCGAACTATCTCCGGAAGATCGTCGAAGCCTGAGTTGTTTTCAGCAACAATTAACCAAAAATTATGTTTTATAGAGGGCATCTCAGGCATTAAACAGCCCTTTTGTTGTTTCATGTATTGCCTGACAGGGCTTGTTATTTGATACAATACTCAAAAGGGCTGTTTAATGCCTGAGAGAAAGATAATTATAACAACTATAAAGGTGGAGGGAGGAAAAGAAGAAATGAAACGAATTAGAATTTTAAAGTATTTTGGGTCGTTACTGTGTTCGTTGTTTATTCTGCTTTTGTGTAGCAGCATAATGCAAGCTGCGGATTTACCCAAGGTGATCGACAAAACCAACTGCGCTCAACACAAAGATTTGCTCATTCCTGCTCTGTATCGTGCTGTTGAGCGAGGCGACTATGTCGTTGCTCCGGGTAAAATAAATTTCAAATACAAACATTCTGACAACTTTCTTGCGGCAAGTGCGAAGAATGAAGGAAAATTCGACCTAACTCCCGAGGGCGATTTAGTCGATAAACGCACCGGAAAATACCCGGAAAATATTTACGGTTTCCCTTTTCCCAACATTGACCTCAAAGATCCAAAAGCAGGGGAGAAAATCATATATAATTTTGATTTCCAGAGATTTCGTTTTATGGGTACAAGGGATTATGTCCGGATCATGTGGATAAACCAAAAAGGTGAGGAACGTTATGCTCTAGGCTTTGATCAACGCCTCTATTTGAACGGAAGACCACCCGGTCAGGATATAAAAAATCCGGACAAGGTTTTGGCCTATGAATTTCAGAGAGTTTTGGAACCAATGTCTCTTAGAGGGACAAATTCGATGTCATACATTTATATGGTCGTAAAGGATGACAGCAACTATGCTTATATACCCGCTATCCGCAGAATACGGCAAACTGGCTCAACTACAAGATCCGATCCCTATATGGGTTCTGATGGATGGTTAGATATGAATTTCCTTTGGAGCGGCAAAACCCGAACAATGAAATGGAAATATGTCGGCGAGAAGACAATACTAGTTCCCTTTACAAGCCCCAATATATTGCCGGCACAGGAATTGCCGGATGGAAGAATAACAAGACCATATCCTTATGCCGGCACACATCCTAAACTGGGCTATGAAGATCCAAACCTGAAGGGCGCATCATGGGCGCCTCAAAACATAACCTATGTCCCAAGAAAAGTATGGATTGTGGAACAGATGCCTAAAGATCCATACTATAATTGGGGGCTGCACATAAATTATATGGATCAGGAAACTTATACAATATGGTATAAAGAAGTATTTGATAGAGCAGGTGAATTCCGGATCTGGTCATCTAGTTTTGCACACTATAGCGAAACACCGAACGGTAAAAACAACACGGGAGATTTCGATTTCCTGGACACTGTTGACGAAAAAGTTAATCATGCTACAATTTCAGCCAGATCAGCGGCCCCGGAAGCGTTTTTATATATGCCTGCTTCAAGACTGGATCCCAGCTTTTTTACAGTTAATAACTTCTTGCTGTTGTCTAAGTAAGATGCTTTTGTTACATATTCACCACAGGCCGGGGTTTATTTGCCATCGGCCTGTTGGTGGATTTTTTATGAATTCACAATAATTGCTTAAAGCATTTTTATCATAAATGGCACCGCAATAAACATGCCGGCAGAGGCTCCCTGTTTCGTAAAAACAACTACGAGAAGTACTTTAGCCCTGTCGCTAAAAATATAGGTGTTTCTTAATCCGAACCATTATGCCTTTAATTCGGCCATGTTCATCATTGATACACTGTTTCAGCTCAATAATTTTTCTTGAAACCTGTAGCCTACTTAGTAGGAGAAAAAGCTGTTATCGATGAAAATCAATATGCACCGCAGTTCATAATTATTTTTTCATATTCATTTTGGGTATCAACATCAATTCCTGCATCGGTATTTTCAATCTCAACTGTTTTTGCTTCTTCTTTGTGCTTTTCAATTATACTTCTTCCTCCGCTTTTTCTCTCCGTTTCCTGGAGTTAGCTCTTTCGCGAAGTGAGTTGTTTTTCACAAAAGACCATAAAGAGTCTAATTCAACCTGTGAAATCTCCAGTTCTTTTGTAAGCATGGCGTTTATTTTTTCGCTGTGTTCAGCAGCGAGTTTGAGCCATGATCGGGCCGTGCGGAACTCAACCCCGATGATTTTTGCCACACCTCGTAACGACAATCCTTTAACTAAAAGTTTAAGAACTTCTATAACCTTTTCATCCGGAGACCTCAGACCTTTGAAGATGCTCGATGTTCTGCTGCAGAATGATTTGCCGCATTCTTTACAAATAAATCGATGTAAGATGGTTCCATCTTTTGTTCGGAATGTACCATTGGAAATAATATTGGATTTGTCGGGGTTAGCATATAGGGTGCATTTTGTGTTAGGGCAGACTTTTCTATCTGTTTCAATTTTAGGGATTTGAACCTTCACATTGTTTTGGTGCTTTTGTTTTTCCCTATCTGAAGAGAAAGCACCAACAGTTAATACAGCATTTTTATCAACATTTAATACATCAGGTTGCGCCATTTCCCCAGGAGAATATTTATTAGAAAAGGAGACACGGCGGCTCGGTTTAGTATAAAGGCTCGCCGGTACACATACCTGTTTGGCTATTTTCGGCGTATTCCTGGTCAGGGCATCTTCGGCAATCCGTTCAATGATATATCTCATAGGCCCATTGGGCCTCAGAAAAAAATCCAATGTTGTCTCATAGATTGCAGAGTTAACTTCATTGTGCAACTGCACGTAATTGCTTGCTAACTTCATACCCAAATTTTTGTGGATTATTGCCGACTCTTCTGTGACCGCATGGCTGGCAAACAGGTATCGGTCTTTTTGTTTTATTTTGGAAAGGTCATGCACAACCTCCCAGATCAGCCGGGACAAGGTGCTGACATTGGCCGCCCATGCAGTATAATAGAAAAGAACACCTTCACCAAGCGCGATAATGTCACTGATCATTTCGCTTGTGAGATAATTTTCGATTGTCTTTTGCTTCTTGAGTTCTCGATATACATCCATTTTTATGGGTAAACAGACTTCATGAGCCACGTAATGGTTCCAACTGTCGAGCATAATGTAATTTAGGTCAGGAAGCATCAAGGTGGCCGCTTTGATCACATCTTTTCGCAATGGTCTCATGGAACCATAGAGATCCTGGTGACATGAAAGAATCATGTCAATGTGCCTGTCTTTTGTAATGGCAACTTTCTTCATCAGGGTATTGTCTTCGGATTTTTCGCTATGATTAAATAAACCATAGGAAGAAAATTGCTCTTCTTCTTTCGAAGAGTACATAAATAGCCTTTTCCTCAATGAGTACCAGATGGGCTGTTCTGCATTCAGAGCCACGCATACCCACATCGGGATACCGGTGACTTCGGAAATGTCGTGAAGGTTCTCGATACCTGCCCGGCGGCGATTCGCTTCCCAATTCCGTAATTCTCGAACGCTGACCCCGATCGATTCTGCAAGCCGTTCCTGACTCAGTCTGCCCCATTGTCGATAGTCCTTAAGCAAAGAACCAAGCGATTTATAAAGGACCATGTTTCTATGGGAAAACTTTGTTCCTTGTATTAAATCCATGGCAAATCTATAACCTCCCATAATTTACAAGTTGGCAGTAATCAGTTCAATAACGTATACAAACATGATGAAGTTCTTTTGTCAAGAATCATACATGTGGGAGAGATAGATAAATGTGTATAAACAATAAGTTATCGATCAGGGAAGGTTTTGGCATGGTGGCAAAACACTTTGTGGACGAATGTATTCTCTGCGGTGAGTGTCTAAAGGGGTGTCCCGTTTTCTTGGAGCCAAGGTTTGAGTTGGTCAATAAAGGCCCGGAGACCGTGATAGAAAAAGTAATAGATCTGCTAAAGGGAGGCCCACCTTCTAAAGAGGTATATAAACTCGTATATGGCTGTACAAAAGGATGCAGTCATGTGTGCAAGTCGGCCTGCCCGAATGGGTTGGCCCTTCAATCGGCTCTTGTATCTGCGGGGCATCGACTGCAGGCGGCAGACGAGGGGTTGCCGCCTTCTGCTTACCAACACATGTTCAACCATCACTACAGCTTCGGCCGGGTTTTCGGTGATCTGCAGATAAAAGAATCCGAGGCACCATGGCTGAAGGAAGTACCATCAGAGCCTGATGCAGTGGATGTTGTTCTTTTCACAAGCTGTGCTGGTCAAGGCTTTCCCCATTTAGTCCTGGATGCTATAGATATTCTGAGAAGGATGAAAGTCAATTTCACGACCGTAGGAGCACGTGACCTTTGTTGTGGATGTACAACTCTCACACACAGTATGCCGGAGGTAACTGCGAGAGTCTCCGAGAAATACATAACCACTATGGCCAAGTTCGGCGCAAAGAAAGTAGTGTCTCTGTGTCCGGGCTGTGCCATTTTTGGCAACAGCTTTCTACCTACATTCTTCTCCGTTCCCTTCGAGTCCTTTCTTTTTACCGATTTTCTGGCCGACAACTTGGATAAGTTGCCCTTCACCCAGCCGTTAAATAAGGTTATTACTATGCACGATGCATGCACTCAGGGGCAGTTGTTTGGTCGATGGGATGTACCGCGCAAGCTGATTAAGGCAATACCGGGTGTGACTTTGGTGGAGATGGAGCATAACATGGAGAACACTATTTGTTGCGGTTATATAACAAACAGCAACTTTCCCGGAGCTATGGATGATAGGTATTATGCACGGCTAAATGAGGCCCAGGCGGTGAGTGCCGAAGTCCTAACAACAACTTGCCTGGCTTGCCAGCTCGCCTTCTGTCCTCGTGAAACACAATATCCCTTCGAATGCAAGCATACCATTACCCTTGTGGCCGAGGCCATGGGTATCAAACATGAGGATAAGTTGAAGAAATATCTTATTATTGGAGATCCGGACAAGGTGCTGGATGAGGCTCGCGACTATGTCGAAGCTAGCGATTTAAGCCTGTCCGAATTCAATCATGTTCTGCCAAGTTACTTCGAGAGAATGTGTGTTAGTCCGAAAAAGTAAAGAAAGCATACCCCATGCAACTTATCGTTCTTATGATGAAAAGCCTGGTATCCAAGCGATTTCAAGCAGTGCACCGGATCTTATTCCAAAAGTTGGCAAATATTGCTGCATTGTCAGAGACTATGAATATCTGCGGCATGGAACATTAATAAGTCTTTTTGCCGACATTAATCTTTTTATAGGCCGTGTTGTGGCACGGTTTGCGAACGTCACC
>DYJH01000180.1 GCA_020723255.1 Desulfonema limicola
CTTAAGATGTTTGATTATCATGTTACAGAAAGTGGTTTTGCAGCAGATATAGGATTTGAGAAATTCTGGAATGTAAAATGCCGCAACAGCGGTTTAAAACCCCATGTGTCCGTTCTTACATCTACAATCCGTGCACTTAAGATGCACGGTGGGGGTCCAAAGGTTGTTGCAGGAAAAGCACTTGATGAAGCATACACGAAAGAAAACCTTGCACTGGTTGAAAAAGGCGTCGAGAACATGGTTCATATGATAAGTGTAATCCGAAAAGCCGGAATAAACCCGGTTGTGTGCGTAAACAGGTTTCATACGGATACTGATGCTGAAGTTGCTGTTGTTAAAAAGGCAGCCGAAGCAGCCGGCGCACGATGCGCTGAATCCAGCCACTGGGGAAAAGGCGGAGAAGGAGCTCTCGAACTTGCTGATGCTGTAATTGATGCATGCAATGAAGGCAACGATTTCAAATTTCTTTATCCTCTCGAAATGAAGCTTCGCGACAGAGTTGCCCTTATCGCAAAAGAAGTTTACGGAGCAGACGGCGTATCATGGTCTCCAGAAGCAGAAACTAAAGCCAAAATGCTTGAGAGCGATCCCAAGTATGCTGATTTTGCAACTATGATGGTTAAAACTCACTTAAGCCTTACGCATGATCCGACACTTAAGGGCGTTCCCAAAGGCTGGACACTTCCGATCCGGGACGTTTTGATCTATTCGGGCGCCAAATTCCTTTGCCCATGCGCAGGAACCATCAGTCTTATGCCGGGAACAAGCTCAAATCCGGCATTTAGGAGAATCGATGTTGATGTGAAAACAGGAAAGGTAAGCGGTCTTTTCTAGAAAAAATCAGAAACAATTTTATTGTAGTATTATAATAATCGGGGCGGGGCGCCCGGATTTTTCCGGCGCCCCTACCTACAATTTTAAATTTCAAATTTGAGATTTCAAATTTTTATATAATTACCAGTTTTTTTACCGTATCAACTACTTCTTCCGGATCATCCACAACCTGAAGAATATCAATATCTTCATCTGAAATCTTTTGCGATTCCAGCATCCTGGATTTAATCCATTTTTTAAGTCCGCCCCAATAATCCGATCCGACAAGAATAACCGGCAGCGGTCTTATGCGGTGGGTTTGGATAAGGGTAACCGCTTCAAAAAGCTCATCTATGGTGCCGAATCCTCCGGGCATAATGATATATGCATAAGCATATTTTATAAACATTACTTTTCGGATAAAAAAATACTTAAATTCCAACTTTATATTCGCATATGGGTTCGGTTTCTGTTCAAAAGGGAGTATGATATTAAGGCCTACGGACTTTCCGCCTGCTTCGGCTGCGCCCTTGTTTGCAGCTTCCATAGCGCCTCCGCCTCCGCCTGTGATAACTGCAAAGTTGTTCTTAACAAAAAGGGAGGCTATCAATTCGGTTTTTTTATATATGGGATCATCGGGCTTTATTCTTGCCGAGCCGAAGACACTTACAGCCGGACCCAATTCATGCAAAGCTTCTATCCCTTCGACGAACTCACCCATAATTCTGAATAACCGCCAGGACTCTGAAATAGATAATTCGTCTATTAAATATTGTTTTTCCATTTTTTACCCCTGAATTGTTATCCTTAAATAACATAGTTATGTATTTTTTTGTATCAGTTAAATATTTGCCTGTCAATTCCGCATTGACAAATCATTCACATCTGATTAATATCACAAGAATATGTTTTCATATGTTTTGTAACTTGATAAAGCTTAGGCTGTCTTTGTTAACCGCCTTTCTTAATTGAAACTATGACTTTATGAACAAAGAATCCGGCGATCTTCTAAAAAGTACAACTATAGTAAATAAATTCGGGGTGCATGCAAGGTCGGCAGCTAAAATTGCAAATCTTGCCGCAAAAGCTAAACAGAAGATCTGGATTATATCAGATGATGAAAAAATAGACGCTTCAAGCATACTTGATATTCTTACTCTTGGATATGCTCAGGGGGCACAAATAACTTTCGTTGCTGAAAACAAAGCAGATATTGATATTTTAAACGATATAATAATACTGGTAGAAAATGGGTTTGGAGAATAGCTTTAATATGTCTGACAAAGAAATAAAAGAAGAAATAAGATTAAACGGGATAGGGGCTTCACCCGGAATCTGTATCGGCAAAGCATATCTTGTCGACAAAGAAGGTGTCGATGTAGTTGAAAAATATTTCATAGACAAGCAAAATCTGGACAACGAATTAAAGCGTTTCAAAACAGCGGTAAAGCAGGCTGTTAACGACCTGAAGAAGATAATCGAAAATATTCCAAAAGAAGTGCGTAATCATACAGGCATTATTGAAACTCATGTTGCGCTTCTCAAAGACAGAAAAATTTATGATAAAACTATAGAAACCATAAAAAACGAAAGAGTTAATGCCGAATGGGCGCTTAAAAAAGTTGTAACAGGCATCAAGGTGATGTTCGAGAGTATTAATGATCCTTACCTTAAGGAAAGATCCAATGATATTAATTATGTTTCAAATCGGATCATGAAAATACTCATGGGATCTGAAGAAGTAAATATCGCCAAAATAGACAAGCGTGTAGTTCTTGTCGCAAAAGATCTTTCGCCTGCCGATACAAGCCAGATTCAGTTAGACAAAATTATGGGTTTCATAACCGACCGGGGCGGCAGGGCTTCTCATACAGGGATAATAGCGCGCACTCTTGAAATTCCTGCTGTTCTTGGGTTGGGTAATGCAACCAAAATAATAAATAATGACGATACGGTTATAATAGACGGATCAACAGGCATTGTTATTGTTAATCCATCAGAACAAACACTGAATGAATATAAAGAAATTGAAACCAGAGAAGAAGAACATAAAGCTCATCTATCATTTGAAAGTTGTTTCAAGGCAGAAACTATCGACGGTTTTAGACTGCCGGTTATGGGAAACATAGAGCTTCCTGAAGAAGTTGCTTCTGTGTTAAACCACGGAGGCGATGGAATAGGGCTTTACAGAACCGAATTTCAATACCTTACACGCAATGATTTTCCAACTGAGGAAGAGCTCTTTGATAATTATAAAAAAGTTGTTGAGTCTATAGCTCCAAAACCGGTGACAATCCGCACACTTGATATAAACGGGGATAAAGCAGTTGCATCTTCCAACGGCATGGACGAACCAAACCCTGCTTTAGGCCTCCGTGCCATAAGATATTGTTTGGAAAGACCTGAAATTTTCATTACACAATTAAAAGCAATTTTAAGAGCTGCTGCCTTTGGAAATGTTAGAATTCTTTTTCCTATGATATCAAGCATTGATGAAATTCATGAAACAAAAAAATACTTGAATGAAGCGGCTGATTTGCTTGAAAAAGAACAAAAAGCCTATAATAAAAACATTCCATTCGGGATAATGATTGAAGTGCCGTCCACGGTTATAATGGCCGATGTTATGGCGGATGAAGCCGATTTTTTCAGCATAGGAACTAATGATCTCATCCAGTACACCCTTGCAATTGACAGAGTAAATATGGGGGTTGCCCACCTTTATCATCCCCTTCATCCGGCTATTCTGCGCATGATTAAGCATGTAGCTTATATCGGCAACAAAAAGGGTATAAAGGTCTCTGTATGCGGTGAAATGGCGGGTGATCCTCTGAATGTTCCGGTTCTGCTTGGGCTGGGAATAGATGAACTGAGCATGAATCCTCAGTCAATTCCTGCAGTAAAAAATATGATACGATCACTAAAGATGGAAGATTTAAAACAATTTACAAAAGAAATTCTGATACGGACTACTACAGGCGAAGTAATAAAAATTGTTGAAGCTTCTTTTGGAAATCTCATTGGGTGAAAGCATTGGCAAATACCCGGAATAAAATAATTTCAGAAAACAGAAAAGCAAGACATGAATACTTCATAGAAGAGGAATATGAAGCCGGCATGGTTCTTCTTGGAACAGAAGTTAAATCTTTAAGGCTTGGCCGGGCAAATCTTAAGGATTCATACGCCAAGATTAAAAATGGCGAGGCTTTTGTACATCAAATGCATATTGGGCCTTGCCCTTTCGCATATTATGGGAACCACGATCCTCTGAGAATAAGAAAGCTGCTTTTAAACAAGCAGGAGATAAATAAGCTTACAAGCAAGGTAAATGAAAAAGGGCATTCTCTGATTCCTCTGAGAGTTTATTTTAAAAACGGCAAAGTAAAAATTTCAATCGCACTTGCCAAAGGCAAAAGGCAATACGATAAGCGGGAAGCTATTAAGAAACGCGACGAAAAGAGGGAAATGGAAAGAACGAGAAACGAAAAATAGAATCCGGTCGAAGATTTTCCGCCGCAAGCAGCGGGAAATCTTCGAATTTCAAATTTGAAATTTCAAATCTCAAATTGAGTTATGGAGCTTTAACCACAAGGCCCGATTTTATGCAACTGGTGCAGACAACTATTTTTTTGACTTTTCCGTCACGAATTGCCCTAACATTCTGAAGGTTAGGATTAAACCTGCGGCTTGTAACATTATGAGCATGGCTTACATTTTTTCCGACCATAGGTTTTTTCCCACATATTTCACACATTCTGGACATTATTAATTTCTCCTCCTATAATAAAGCTATTCTTTCTATATTTATATGGTATCCCATACAAAACAGGATATGCGCTGATATACCAAAACGGGATGAGAGTAAAGCTTTTTTTATTTTTTCTTTATGGCGATTTCACACTTTGCTATATAGCCAATAGCCTCATGATGAACTCCAAGATCGGGATATCTGGCAAGCACATTCTTAAAACGATGGAGAGCAGCCTTATGATGTTTTGATTTATAATAAAAAATACCAATTCCCAATTCGGATTTCGCCAGACTTTTATAACAAGTGTTTATATATTCATGGGTCTTTAAAGCATATTTATCTTTCGGAAAAAGTTTATTCAGACGCGCAAAGGTTTCAATAGCTTTTCGTGCTGTTGCCTGCTGCCTGTCGGGAATATCAACCTGTTCAAAATAACATAACCCTGTCTGAAAGATTACATACGGTACCGCCTCGTTGGCAGGATGCAGTTTTTCAAATTCTTCATATGCTGCAACTGCCTCATTATATTGTTTTAACTTATAGTGTGAGTCTGCTATTTTCAGATCAGCGAGTACTGAATATTTACTGAAAGGATACCAGTCTTTAATTTTCTGAAAAGACTCTATTGCTTTTTTGAACTCTTTATCCTTATATGCACTCATGCCTTCGCTTGCATACTCCTCGGCAGTCGGTTCTTTCTTTATATTAAGAGCTGCGCACCCCTGGCAAGCAAAAGCTATAAAACAAAACAAAAAAACTACATATATAATTTTACCATTCACTTTATAATACTTTCAATATATTGTTCTGCAGAAAATGCGGCTATTGCAGCATCTCCCACTGCAGTTACAACCTGGCGTAAAGGAGTTTTCCGCCCGTCACCGGCAGCAAAAACACCCGGAACCGAGGTTTCCATTCTATCATTTGTTATTATGAACCCATAATCATCAAGTTTTAAGTATTTATTAATAAAATCGGTATTGGGGAGAATTCCTACCCAAACAAAGCAACCGTCAACAGCAATGTCTTTAATTTCTTTTGTTTTCACATTCTGTGTAATAATTTTTTCAAGGCAATTCGATCCATGAATGCCGGTAACAACAGAATCCCATATAAATTCTATTCTGTCATTAGCAAATGCCCGTTCCTGTAAGATTTTTGCTGCTCTCAGGCTGTCTCTCCTGTGAATGAGATATACTTTTTTAGCAAATTTTGTAAGAAATATACTTTCCTGCACGGCAGTATCCCCGCCTCCTACAGCCGCAACTATTTTATCCCTGTAAAACGGACCGTCGCAGGTAGCGCAGGAAGATATTCCTCTTCCATAAAAAAAATCTTCTCCGGGAACATTAATTTTTCTGGGGTGAGCCCCGGAAGCTATTATCACGGCATGAGATTTAACTTCCCCGTTATCCAGGATTATTTTTTTGACCTGTTGGGAAAAATCAACTGAAATTACTTCATTGTTTTCTATTTTAAGACCAAGCCGTTTGGCCTGTTCCACCATCTTGTCAGCAAGATCCGTTCCGCTTATTCCTTCGGGAAAGCCGGGATAATTTTCTATCCAATCGGTTATTATTATCTGGCCGCCAGGTACAAGTTTTTCGAAAAGAACAACATTCAGTTTTGCACGGGCTGCATAAATTCCAGCAGTAAGTCCGGCGGGACCTCCTCCTATTATAGCAAGGTCATAATCAACTTTTTCCATAAGTTGAATCTGTCTATTACAGAATGCTGTTTATAGTTTTTTCAAGCTTGGACTTAGCCGTCATGCCGGTAATTTGATCAACAATTTTTCCCTGTTTAAAAAAAATAAGAGTTGGAATTGCTTTTATCCCGAACTTTCCGGGAGAAACAGGGTTGTTGTCAATATTGCATTTTACAAATTTGATTTTATCGGCAAATTCTGTTGCAAGCTCTTCAATTATAGGTCCGATGGCTTTGCACGGGCCACACCATGGAGCCCAAAAATCGACCAGAACCGGTTTTTCTGATTTCATGACTTCCGCATCAAAGCTATCGTCGCTTATTTCAAGAATTCCTTCCGACATGATTTTTTTCCTTTCTTTTAAAAAATTAGTTTATTAATTTATACTTCTATGTTTTGGTCTTGTCAACAGTGACATTTTGAAATAATATTTCTGTTAGTTTTATAACCGTTTTCAAAGGTATAGAAACGGAGACTCAATATATGGGAAACTTGATTCGTATAGGCGCTTTAATATCAGGAAGCGGAACCAATCTGCAAGCTATAATTGATTCCTGCGAGCAGGGAAAGATAGATGGTAAAATAGTGTTTGTTGGGTCGGATAATCCGGGAGCAAAGGGCATTGAAAGGGCTGCAAAGCACAAAATCCCAACGTTTATTGTAAATTATGATTCCATTATCAGAGATTTTAAAAAAGATCAGGATAAGATAAATCTGCCGTTTTGTTTTGATGAAAAGGACGTTATTTCCAAATTATCTATCTTTCCGGAAGATACTGATATGCAGAAAATAAAAACTTTTGTTTATTCCAGAGTAATTGCAGAAGCAAAGCTTCTTGAGGAAATAGAGCAATATCCTTTTGATCTTCTGGTTCTTGCCGGTTTTATGAGAAATTTAACTCCATATTTTATTGACTGGATAAATACGGATTCCAACAATCCGCGCATCATGAATATACACCCTGCCTTGCTTCCTTCTTTTCCTGGTGTTGACGGTTATGGGGATACATTCCGCTACGGAGCAAAAATAGGCGGGTGCACGGTTCATTTTATAGACTACGGTGAAGATTCCGGACCGATTGTAGGGCAGAGGGCCTTTTCGATCAACGAAGAAGATACTATCGATTCGATTAAAAAAAAGGGGCTTGCTCTGGAATGGGAACTCTACCCGGAATGTATTCAGTTATTTGCGCAAAAACGCCTTAAAATCATCACTACTTCTCACATAAATGGAAAAGGGGAAAAAACATATAGAAGAGTTGTAAAAATTATTAATAAATAAAAAAAGGAGATAAAATCATATGGCAAAGATGCCTAAAGAAGTTATGGATGTTTTCAATGACCTTAAAAGCACTAAAATTCTGGCCACAGCCGGAAGCGTTTCGGAAATAAATGTAGTTCCAAAAGGCAGCCTCAGAGCAATAGATGACGAAACAATAGCCTTTGCCGACATATTTGGCGGTAAAACCAATAGAAACCTTGAGATGAATAAAAAAGTCGCAACACTTGTTCTTGGAGCAGAACCAGGCGTAGGATATCAGGTTAAGGGTACTTTTGAGGGATTCCAGACAAAAGGAGAACTTTTTGATAAATTTTCCGAAAATGCAAGAGAAAGAAAAATGAATGTAAAAGCGGTGGGCACTATAAAAGTTGATGAGGTTTACACTGTAGGAGCTCCGCAGCCGGGCAAAAAGATTGCATGATAAAATCGGAAAAAGAAGGTGGGTAATCCTCTGTGATAATGTCAGAATTTCTTTGAATAAACGTATTTCAATTGATTCCAAAATCTGCCATGGCCAAGCATGTATCAAGGGAACAAGAATTCCTGTTCATCAAATAATTCGCATGCTGGCTAATGGGGATAAAATTGATGACCTTCTCGAAGATTATCCGTCATTAAAAAGGGATGACATATATGCTTGCCTGGATTATGCGGCATCATTGGCCGAAGAACAGATAACAAAATAAGGATTGAGACGATCCTGACAAGGTCGTTTCAATCCTGGGTTCAAG
>DYJH01000181.1:0-1018 GCA_020723255.1 Desulfonema limicola
AAAAAGCGAAATAAAAAGTTTAACCCGGCATATCGGCAACCAGCTTAATTCAACGACATTGCCCTCCTACTTACAAAGAGAGTCTTCCCCGCTTTATTCAGAAATTGCAGGAAAAGAAGCAAACAAAGGAACAGCAAGGGCGAGCCGTAATTGCAATAGGGTTGTTTTATGAAGTAGTTAAAACAAATACCCCTTCCGATAAAGAACCCACGATCCCACCAACACTTCCTCCAAGAAATAGTCAGTTACCTCCGGCAGAGCCGGAGGCTTGAAATATATGAACCGCTCAAAGCGGATTGTTTATTGACCACCTAAAGGTGGTTCTTCTTCAAACATTTGGAGTTGATCAATATGGCGATCTTCCACTTCCTGACGTTTGATATATTCACGGATGCTCTGTTCATCCGTGCCAACGGTAGACACAAAGTAACCTCTGGCCCAGAAATGCTGGCCTGTAAAGCTCTTTCGTTGTCCCATGTATGTTCTGGCTATCTGAATGGCACTTTTACCCTTTATGAAACCGATCACCTGCGAAACAGCATATTTCAGTGGTATCGAGATCAGTATATGAACATGATCTGGCTGTAAATGTCCTTCGATAATTTTGCACTCTTTCTGTGATGCTATGTTTTTGAATAGTGACCCCATATATTTACGCAACTGCCCATACAAGGTCTTCTTCCGATATTTCGGTATCCACACCACATGATACTTGCATTCCCACAATGTATGATTTAAATTTTGTGCATGTTCCATCTATGGCCTCCTGTTCTGTAACCTTTGAGCGGTTCACAGTCAGGAGGCTTTCTTATATTCCCGGAATTGCCAAACTCTGGGAGTCCCCCGGCATAGCCGGGGGTATACCTAATGGCAATTATTTCAACGATAAAAAACACCTTTCTATCCGTGAGAATACTTCCAGATCGACTGGGTGGTCAGGGCAAAACAAAAACCTTATATCCCTGTAGTGTTATCGCGTGAAGAGATCAAAACTATCTTGAAATATTTGAGTCCACCA
>DYJH01000181.1:1028-8212 GCA_020723255.1 Desulfonema limicola
TAAAATTGCTTTATGACTGTGGACAAGTCAAGGATTTGCAAGCGTGCGAGCGCCCATACCTTTCGCCATAGTTTTGCAAGTCATTTATTGCAGGCCAACTATGATATACGCACCATACAGGAATTACTTGGGCATAGTGATGTATGAACCACCATGATCTACACTCATACTATAAAAAGCCAGACACTAAAAGAAGCAAAAAGTCCGCTCGATTTCTGATTTTTTGGCGAGGAAGATCACATGGCGGCATGTGAAATGCCGCCCTACGGAATGTGAGATTGCAAGATATAGAACGGCTGGGTTCCTTACCCAGCCGTTTGAGCTTGGTCTTATAACGATTCCACCAAATTGGTCATCTGGTCATAAAATTCTAAGATCTGATTTTTTTTACCCGATTCCATATGGGCCATTGCGCTTCGCGGATGTTGATTCAACACACCAGTTACCATATACGGAACAAAGTAGCCCCAATCAATTTTTTCCCGCCAAGGAAAAATATGTGATTCTATAGCTTCTATAATCGGGCGGACATTAAACTTGGGGTTTTTGAGAAACGAAAGCAATAACTCCAGAGGGCAATTGCCAGCCCCACGGCCAATACCATAAAAGCTGCCGTCTACGTAGTTGATGCCGTTGATAATAGCCGCTATAGTATTTGCAAAGGCAAGTTGTTGATTATTATGAGTGTGTATTCCTATGGTTTTTCCCGGAAGACGTTCCATATATTTGGACGACAGTGTATCGATGTCTTCCGAATAAAAAGCTCCGAAGCTGTCCACAAGATAAATAACCGGCACCCTGCTTTTCGAAAGATCATCTAAAGCTTCATTAAGCTCCCTCATGCCGACAGTTGAAACAGCCATAAGATTTATAGTTGCCTCAAAGCCTTTTTCCATGCAGTGATGTGCAAGTTCGATTGCCGTATCGATTTGATGAACATAACAGGCGACCCGGACCATATCAAGCATGCTCTCAGATTTTAAAGGAATATCATCATACTCAATTCTTCCGATATCAGCCATAGCGGACAACTTGATTTTTCTTTCATCTTCCCCTATAACCCGCCTGATATCTTCATCTGCACAAAGCCGCCATGGTCCGAACTTGTCACGTGGAAATGCTTTTTCCGAACTGAGGTAACCGACCTCCATATAATCAACGCCAGCTTTGGAATTAGCCTTGTAAACCGTCCGAACAAAATCATCTTCAAACTGCCATTTATTCATCAAACCACCATCCCGGACCGTACAATCTAATACCTTTATTTGCGGCCTATACATTTTTACTGCTCTCCTTTATAGTTATATAATTTAAACACAACTCCACAAAGTTTTTTACATTTTGTGAGAGATATTCAATATTTTTGTTTTCAAGAGCCGCTCTTCCGAAAAGAGAAGCGCTTACCCCAACCGCCTTTACACCGGCACTGAAATACTTTCCTACATTAGAATTATTAACACCGCCGACTGCAACAAGCGGAATTTTTTCAAACGGCCCCAGGAGATCTTTTATGTATTGGGGGCCAAAGTGGCTGCAGGGAAACACCTTAACCATATCAGCACCGGCAGACCATGCGTTATAAACTTCGGTAGGAGTAAATGCTCCAGCAATTACCGGTATATTATGAGACAAGGCATATTCAATAACATCAATATCCGTGTTTGGAGTTACAAAAAACATGGCTCCTGAATCCGCTGCTTTTTTTGCTTCATCCAGATTTCGCACTGTTCCGGCGCCCAACAACTTTCCCGGCGGCACCGATTTGCGGCAGGTTGAAATAATTTTAGCTGCATTTTCAGTATTCATTGTAACTTCCAGAGCCTGAAGCCCTGCGCTAAAGGAAGCAAGCAGAATATCCTTAAAAAAAGAGGGTTCAATCCCCCTTAAAATTCCGATAACCGGTACTTTCAGCACCAATGCCATATTGTTTTTTGTCTCCAGTCTGTTTCACTTCCCTTAATGCGCTATTTAATTCGCTTATTGAAATTTCTTCTATAACAGCTTTGCCTATTCCGTCAAGCAATACGAAATGGATCCCTTCCCCTTCTCTTTTTTTGTCTTTATTAATAGCATCTATAACCTTTTTTTTGTCGATAGCAACTGTTATGGGCAGTTTAAGATTATTTAAAAGAGTTAGAAGTTGTTGCTCCTCGCCGGATGACAGCAATCCTTTTTTTACTGAAAGGGATGCGGCAAAGGCCATACCCACACTCACCGCTTGTCCGTGAGGAATTCCCGTTGTTTTTTCAATTGCATGTCCAAGTGTATGACCGAAATTAAGTTTGCGCCTTTCACCTTTTTCCTTTTCATCCCGGTTTACCACAGATGATTTGATTACAACAGAATCATATACAAGCCTTTCTATTACATTATAATCAAGAGACAAGGCTTTTTTATAGTTATTTTCAAGATATTCAAACATGGCAGCATCTTTAATTGCCGCATGTTTAATAATTTCGGCAAATCCGCATAAAAGATCATTTTCCGGAAGTGTTTTTAAAAGTTCCAAATCACAAATAACAAAAGAAGGCTGGTTAAAAACACCTACCATGTTTTTATATCCTTTGAAATTCACTCCGTTTTTACCGCCAACACTGGCGTCCACCTGTGAAAGCAATGTGGTAGAAACAAATCCGAAAGTAACGCCTCTTAAAAAAGTTGATGCAACAAATCCTGTGATATCACAAACAATACCGCCACCTATGCCTACAATAACGGTGGATCGTTGAGCATTCATATCCATCAGCTTTTGATAAATGTATGCGGCTGTACCCAGCGTCTTAACGGATTCACCGGCGCCGATAGTTATTAAAGGATGATCCGGAAACTGACTACGATAGTATTTCGAGACATATTCATCAGTAATCAGAACAACATTATTACTCGGAATGTATTTATTCATATTTTTTATTGTTTCTCCAACCAATATCTTCGACTGGCCGGTTGATCCATAAATTTCGATTTCCCTCATTTATAATTCCTTTTTTCCCATATTTAATTCCAAGTTTATCCATTTTGCACCTTAATGTGCTAGGGTGTATGCCAAGAATCTCAGCTGTTCCTCCATGCCCGTTGATTTTCCCATGGGTTAGTTCCAGTGCTTTTTGAATATGACGGGCATTGACCTCGCTTAAAGTCAGCATTCTGCCACCTGCTGTGGAAAGAGTTGGTGTGTCCTCAACATCGGGAAGCATTAAATGGCCGAAATTTAACAATCCGCCATTATACTGTATCAGCGCCCGTTCTACCATATTTTCAAGTTCTCGCACGTTTCCTTTCCATGGATAATCCATCAGCCTTTCAACAGCTCCAGGAGCAACAGGCGGAATACCATGCAAATTCAGTTCCCTTGATTTACGTTTTAAAAAATGTTCAACCAGATCAGGAATATCGGATTTTCGCTGTCTTAAAGGAGGTATTATAATAGGAAATATGCTCAGTCTATACCAGAGATCTTCCCTGAATATATTTTTTGCAACCATTTGTTCTAAATTACGGTGGGTTGCAGCGATTATCCTGGTATCAACCTGGATTGTTTTAGTCCCTCCTACCCGTTCCAATTCCTTTTGCTGAATAACCCGCAATAATCTGCTCTGTGCCTGCATGGGCAGATCTCCTATCTCATCTAAAAAGATCGTTCCTCCATGAGCGCGTTCAAAACGGCCACGTTTTTGATTAACAGCGCCTGTAAAAGCGCCTTTTTCATGCCCGAAAAGCTCGCTGTCAATAAGGCCTTCAGGAATAGCTCCGCTGTTTACCTTTATGAATGGCCCATCTTTTCTGGGTGAGGAATAGTGAATGGCATTAGCTATGACTTCCTTTCCCACCCCGGTTTCACCCAGAAGCAACACAGGATTATCTCTTGGCGCCACCTGATGCACCATATCCATGACATTTTTCAGGCCTGATTCAGCGCCTATAATTTTGTTTCCGGATAATTGCCGAAGTTCATGTATAAGATATTGATTTTCATCAGCCAGCAAGTCCTTTAGCTTTAGAACGTCTTCATGTCTTAATGCATTAGATAAAGCAACTGCAAAAGGGTCATGGAGCATAGCAAGCAGATCTGCATGGGAATCAGAATAACGTTCTTTACCTGCCGCTCTCATAACTAAAGATCCTGCCTTGACACCGTCTGTCAATAAAGGTAAAACCATAATAGATGAGTCAGGATAACCCAAAACGTTTGATAAATTAATTAATTCCATCTTATTAATTTTAATTACTTTCTTAGGCGTGAAATCCTGTTTATCAAGCTTATTTCTGACAATCCGGGGGATAGGAATAATGGCATCCATTTTTTTTACACCTGAATGATCAGCAATGGCTACGGCTCGCAACCCCCCGACGTCTTTATCAAGCAAAGCCAGCCACATCTCATCCAGGGGAATAAAATCTTTAAGATATTGGAAAGAATGCATCATTGCCCGATCTATATCAAGGCTGCCACATATGCGAATAGTAACCTGATGAAAAAAATCTTTTTCGTTTATATTCCTCATAATAATATGTTCCCTTGTTTTGGAACCGATGCTTTCAAAATGTTTTATAAGTGATGCTTCTGTATTTTGAATAACGATATACCATAATTCTAAATTTAGAAACTATAATTCTAAATACCGATAAATGTTTTTGCTCATTTATATATTTTTATAATCTTATTAGTACAACATATTAATATAATAAATATTAAAATATTGGCATGATTTAAGCAGATGTATTTGATAACAAATATTCTTCTTACTGCGAGTATAAATTTATCTGTATCGCTGTATATTATAATTATAATGGCATAACATTAAGCTATATATATTTAATATTCTTAAAATAAATGGAATAAAGGAGGATTGTTATGAAACAAGTTATAGAGTTAATGGTCAACGGCGAATCTTATGAAACGGCTGTAGATCCGCATAGAACTTTGCTTGAAGCCTTGAGAGAAAACCTTGGCATGACCGGGTCAAAAGAAGGTTGCGATCTTGGAGCTTGCGGCGCTTGCACTGTTATTGTGGACGGTAAGGCGGTTCTTGCCTGCCTCACTCTTGCAGTTGATGCCCACGGAAAAGAAATTACCACCATCGAAGGATTGGCAAAGGAAGGCAAACTTACCGCCTTGCAGCAAAACTTTGTGGATTACGGAGCAATACAGTGCGGATACTGTACACCCGGCATGATCATGTCCGCCAAGGCATTGCTTGATGAAAATCCGAAGCCCGGCAAAGCCGAAATTAAAAGAGCGATATCAGGCAATCTGTGCCGCTGCACCGGATACACCAAGATTGTAGAGGCCATTGAGGTCACAGCAAAGTAAATAAAGGAGGTTAAAATGGAACAATATTCAGTTATAGGCAAACGCCTTCCCAGGCTTGATTCCATAGCTAAAGTTACGGGAGATTCCAAATATGCAGGCGATTTTTTTCTTCCGGGCATGCTATACGGGAAAATATTAAGAAGCACGGTGCCGCATGCCAAAATCCTTAATATAGACACATCCAAAGCAGAAAAACTCCCCGGAGTGCGAGCGATTGCTACCGGAAAAGATATCAGCGATATTCCTCACGGATTTGTCAGAGCATCTCCTGCCCCGCCTTTTTTAAGGGATAAGTTTTCATTTGCTAAAGGCAAAGTCCGTTATATCGGAGATGAAATTGCTGCCGTTGCCGCCGTTGATGAAGATATCGCAATGGAAGCCCTTGATTTAATAAAGGTTGATTATGAAGAACTTCCGGCATACTTCAGCCCTCAGGAATCCATGGCGCCCGGCGCTGTCAGAATTCATGATCATGCAGAAAACAACATATCATGTGTAATTGCCTTTCATATAGGAAATGTGGAAAAAGGTTTTGCTGAGTCCGATTTTGTTTTTGAAGACAAATTCTCAACCCAGTATATTCTCGCATCATATATCGAACCGCATGCGGGAGTTGCCGATTTTTCTCAATCGGGCGATGTTACATTATGGCTCAGCACTCAAACGCCCTTTTATGACCGGACGAATATAGCCGAGAGCCTTGGTATACCTGACAGAAAAGTACGGGTTATTAAACCTCCGGTAGGCGGCGGGTTTGGAGGAAAGACGGAAACCCATCCTCCCTTTATCGCTTCGGCAGTGCTTTCAAGAAAAGCTGGAAAACCTGTAAAAATTATCTATACCAGAGAAGAGGAGCTTTGTTCAACGGGACACCGTCATGGAGTGAGCGTAACTCATAAGATAGGCGTTAAAAAAGACGGTACGATCATGGCGGTAGATTCCAGATTCTTAGCAGACGGAGGGGCATATAACAGCCATTCCGTTATTAGTATGTTCATCATGGGCTGCCTCCAAAACGGGCCGTATAATATGGGCAATTTCAAGTTTGAGGGAATAAGAGTCTATACCAACAAATCCTTCTCCGGCGGTGTCAGGGGACATGGAGCAATTCAACCCCGATTTGTTGTCGAATCCATGATGGATTCAATAGCGGAAAAAATAGGCCTTGATCCTATTCAAATCAGAAAAATTAACGCCGTCAAAGCAGGACAAACAACCTTGAGCAAATTCAAAATAAGAAGCTGCGGACATAATGAAGCATTGGATAAAGCCACAGACGATATCGGATGGAAAGAAAAGTGGAGAAAGCTTCCTGACGGAAAAGGCGTGGGCCTGGCCTCCCTGTTCTTTGCCTCAGGAGCTGGCTTTTCGAATTTCTATGATAACCCGCCTTCCCATTCAGGTGTCAGGATAAACGCTGAAAGCGAGGGAAATTTTGTTCTCTTTACCGGAACTTCCGACATAGGCCAGGGTTCTGAAACCGTGCTTGCGCAAATTGCGGCGGAAGAGCTTGGCGTGGGTTTGGATAAAATCAGCGTTATTGCTTCAGACACTGCCACAACTCCATTAGATCTTGGAAGCTATTCGAGCAGGGTTACAGTATTTGCCGGAAATGCCGCCAAAACGGCTGCAAAAAGCATGAAAATGAAACTATTTGAGGCAGCGGCAAATGTGCTTGAGGCGAATAAAGATGATCTTGAGGCTAAAAATGAAATGATTTATGTCAAAGGCAGCCCCCAAAAAGGCATACCCATCGCAGACGCAATTATAGCTTATTACAAGCAAAATAAGGAGCACCTGACTTCAAGCGGCGACTATAATCCTCCGGCTGATGTGGGCGGCGAAATGAGGCTCGACCTGGGAGAAGTCAACA
>DYJH01000182.1 GCA_020723255.1 Desulfonema limicola
ATAAAAAAGGAGTCCAATTTTTTGGGCTCCTTTTTTATTTATAACTCTTGAAGACGAGAACTTAAGGGGTGTGGGGAGATTGTCCCCACGCAGTCGGGGTAACAGTGAGTCCGAAGGACGAGCGCCATAGGGGCAGAGCCCCTTTGGAGGAGCGACTGGAAAGGAGCGACAAGTTCTAGGCCGCCAAAGGCGGACGGAGTCTTCCGGGGGAGCCAATTTATAAGCCCTCTGTAAGTGCTTTTAAATAAGCATGTTGCGGAGGGCTTATCTTTTTACACCTTGGACACTTAGCGAATAAATAAACGTTCACACATTAAGATATTCCATTGGTGATTTAGCTTGACTTTGCCGAAAAGTAGGCGTATTATCCAAATTTAATAGCCGAGTTTCTTCTTTGCTATCAATCTGTCGATAGGGCTGGAAGAAAATGGGGGACCCAATTTAGATCGGCGACGATCTGGGGCGAATGTCTAACGTATCTTCAAAGTCGTAGATTAGGGTTACTCAACCCGAGCCCGACAGCTAACCTCGTAGGCATAATAGAGAGAATGCAACCAGAGGTCATTCTCTGGTTATTTTTTTATGCCGCCCCATCAGCTTGCCTAAAGACAGACACCTGAAGTAGTTATTATGGAATTTTTTTGTTTAGTGGTTATTGCAGGGCTTGTGTGTCTATCTGCGGGGTTAATAAATCTCTGCGATAAGATTTAGGGGTACTTATGATTCTGATTTATTGGATAGGCGGTATTCTTTCATTAGGGCTGTTCGTTTATCTGGTGATCGCCCTGATTAAGCCGGAGAAATTTTCATGAACCTGAACAATTTACTCCAGACCGGTATTTTTCTGTTCATTTTGATTTTATCGGTCAAGCCTCTTGGCGCATATATGGCGCGAGTCTTTGAAGGGACATCAGCCGTTAATCGCTGGTTTGGTGCATGGGAATGTTTTGTCTACCGGCTTTGCGGCATCGATCCTGACGAAGAGATGGGCTGGAAGACCTATGCGTTTGCGATGCTTATTTTTAACGCTATAGGGTTATTGTTTGTATATTTTCTTCAGCGGTTTCAAAATATTCTTCCTTTAAATCCGTTGCACTTGCCTGCGGTTTCTCCGGATTCAGCTTTTAACACCGCGATAAGTTTCGCCACAAATACTAACTGGCAGGGATATGCTGGTGAATCGACCATGAGTTATTTGACGCAAATGCTTGGTCTTGCTGTTCAGAATTTTGTCTCTGCGGCTACAGGCATTGCCATATTGGTAGCTTTAATTCGCGGATTTGTTCGTCGCGAGGCAAAGACTATCGGTAATTTTTGGGTTGATCTTGTCCGCTCGACGCTCTATATCCTGTTACCTTTATCAATATTGTTATCGGTTGTGCTTGTTTCACAGGGGGTTGTTCAGACTTTTTCAAAATCTCAGGTGGTAGAACTCATTCAGCCGGTAAAAGATAGCGATGGTAATTTTATGGCAACTCAGGTTTTACCGCTTGGCCCCGCGGCTTCGCAAATAGCAATCAAGCAATTGGGGACGAATGGCGGAGGGTTTTTTAATGTTAATTCTTCTCATCCATTTGAAAATCCCACACCGTTTTCCAATATATTAGAGATGCTGGCGATATTACTTATTCCGGGGGCGCTTTGTTATACATTTGGCTGTATGGTTAAGGATAAGAGGCAGGGATGGGCGTTACTTATCGCGATGCTTATCATCTTTGTCCCGTGTCTATTGATGTGTATGCAGGTTGAGCAGGCTGGCAATCCGGTTTTGGAAAAGTTAGGCGTTGATCAAACCGCAGGCGCGCTTCATTCGGGCGGGAATATGGAGGGCAAGGAATCGCGTTTTGGCATAGCAAGTTCTGTAATCTGGGCATGTGCCACAACTGCGGCATCGAACGGCTCAGTTAACTCAATGCATGATTCTTATTTGCCTTTAGGCGGGCTGATCCTCATGTGGCTGATACAACTTGGCGAGGTTGTATTTGGAGGGGTCGGGTCAGGGCTTTACGGCATGATCGCGTTTGTTATTTTAGCGGTTTTTATTGCCGGATTGATGGTCGGCCGGACACCTGAATACCTTGGGAAAAAGATTGAAGCTTACGAGATGAAAATGGCGACAATAGTTATTTTAATTCCGCCTATTGTTGTTTTGTTGGGTACGGCGATAGCGGTAGTTTATCCTATCGCAAAAACGTCAATTTTAAATCCGGGGGCGCATGGTTTTAGCGAAGTGCTTTACGCTTTTTCTTCAGCTGGAAATAATAACGGCAGTGCTTTTGCTGGTCTCAACGCGAATACGCCTTTTTACAATATTGCATTAGGGGTTGCGATGTTTTTTGCGCGGTATTGGCTTGCTATACCGATTTTGGCAATAGCTGGTTCGCTTGCAAAGAAGAAAATTATTCCTGAGAGCGCAGGGACTTTGCCGACGCATACGCCTCTTTTTGTTTGTTTTCTTGTAGCAATCGTTTTGATAGTGGGGGCTTTAACATTTTCTCCAGCTTTGGCACTTGGGCCTATTGTTGAGCATTTGATGATAGCCGTGCATTAGGAGTTTCTATGAGCAAGAAAGAAAAGACAACAATTTTAAATATCAAAATCCTACGGGAAGCATTGTCCGATTCTTTTAAGAAGATGAATCCTTCTCATCAGATAAAGAATCCGGTTATGTTTGTTGTCCTTGTTGTCAGTGTTTTGACAACGGGGCTTTATGTTCAGGCTCTTTGCGGATTCGGCGAGACCAGTGCAGGGTTTATATTCGCTGTTACTGTGTGGCTATGGTTCACTCTTTTGTTCGCAAACTTTTCAGAAGCGGTGGCTGAAGGGCGTGGAAAGGCGCAGGCCGCAAGTTTAAGACGCAACAGGAAAGATGTTACGACTAAGAAGCTGAAGACGCCTGAATATGGCTCGGCGGTTACCAACATATCTTCGAAGGATCTACGAAAAGGGGATATTGTTTTGGTTGAGGCGGGAGACATGATCCCCATGGACGGTGAGGTTATTGAGGGCGTTGCGTCGGTTAATGAAAGCGCAATAACAGGAGAAAGCGCCCCGGTTATTCGGGAGAGCGGCGGTGACAGGTCTGCTGTAACCGGTGGGACGACCGTGTTATCAGATTGGCTGATTATAAGGGTTACTTCGAATCCGGGAGAGACTTTTCTTGACCGGATGATCTCTATGGTTGAAGGAGCTAAGCGAAAAAAGACTCCCAATGAAATAGCGCTCAGCATTCTTCTGTCTGGTTTGACGATTATTTTTCTTTTGGCCACAGTGACCCTGTTGCCTTTCTCGATTTATAGTGTTATTTCAGCTGGGAGTGGTTCTCCGGTTACCGTAACTGTGCTTGCGGCTTTACTTGTTTGTCTTATTCCTACAACTATCGGCGGGTTGCTGCCAGCCATTGGAATTGCGGGGATGGATCGAATGATTCAGGCGAATGTTATTGCTACATCCGGCCGGGCGGTGGAGGCATCTGGGGATATTGATACGCTTCTTTTGGATAAAACAGGGACTATAACCCTTGGCAATCGTCAAGCAGTAGCTTTTATTCCTGCGAACGGATACAGTGAAGAATATTTGGCTGATACGGCACAGTTCGCGTCATTATCTGATGAGACGCCGGAAGGACGCAGTATCGTTGTTTTGGCGAATGAAAAATATAACATCCGCGAACGCCATATTCATGAATTATCTGCGAGGTTTGTGCCTTTCAGCGCGCAGACGCGTATGAGCGGAGTCGATTTGGGAGACGGAAGAGTTATAAGAAAAGGCGCAGTTGAGGCTATTGAAAAACATATTACAGGATTGAACGGCAGGTTTCCCGATGAAGTGAAGGAATCCGCAATACGAATAGCAAAGAGCGGAGGAACTCCTCTGGCCGTCTGCGAAAATGATCGGGTTATTGGAATTATTCATCTTAAGGATATTGTTAAGGGTGGTATCAAAGAAAGGTTTTCGCAGTTGCGCCGTATGGGCATTAAAACGGTAATGATAACGGGAGACAACCCCATGACAGCCGCGGCTATTGCCGCGGAGGCTGGTGTTGATGATTATTTAGCGGAAGCGACTCCGGAGGCTAAGCTTAAGCTTATTAGGGAGAAGCAAGGACAGGGGCATTTGGTCGCTATGACAGGCGACGGAACGAATGACGCCCCGGCTTTGGCGCAGGCGGATGTGGCTGTTGTTATGAATACTGGTACTCAGGCCGCAAAAGAAGCCGGAAATATGGTGGATCTCGATTCTAACCCGACAAAATTAATCGAAGTGGTGAGAATAGGAAAACAGCTTCTGATCACTCGCGGTTCGTTGACGACTTTCAGCATCGCAAACGATATTTCAAAATATTTCGCAATCATTCCCGCGGCTTTTGTCGGCACATATCCTCCGCTGGCTAAACTTAATATTATGCATCTTGCTACGCCGGAGAGCGCGGTTCTTTCGGCGGTGATTTTTAATGCTGTTATTATCATTCTTCTGATACCGTTTGCGCTTAAAGGCGTTCCGTATAAGACAGCATCGGCAAGCCGTCTTTTGCGGGACAATATTTTTATATATGGTTTGGGCGGTGTTATCGCGCCATTTATAGGAATAAAATTAATCGATATGTTACTGGTTGCTTTTGGGCTGGTGAAATAGAGGACATATGTTTAAGCAAATTAAATCTGCTTTATTAGTTTTCTTGGTTTTGACGGTGATTACCGGCGCGGCGTATCCATTGTTTGTTACTGTCGTAGCGCGGGTCTTTTTTCCTAAACAGGCTCAAGGTAGTTTGATCTTTCAAGATGGTAAACCGGCAGGGTCATCATTAATTGGACAGCCGTTTGATGACCCTCGATATTTTTGGGGACGGTTGTCAGCTACCAGTTCGTTTCCTTATAACGCGGTAGTTTCTTCAGGATCGAATATCGGCCCAGCCAACGATCTTTTACGGAAAAACGTTGAAGCGAGAATAAAAAGACTGAAAGAAATCGATCCTGCAAATAGCGCGCCTATACCGGTTGACTTAGTTACTGCTTCTGCGAGCGGGCTTGATCCGCATATTAGCATTGCAGGGGCAATGTATCAGGCTGGCAGGATCGCGCGGTTGCGCGGTATGCCGGAAAACAAAGTAGTCGATCTTATTAAGAAGAATACTCGAGGGCGTTTCTTAGGCGTAATTGGAGAACCTGTTGTTAATGTTTTAGAGCTTAACATTGAGCTCGATAAACAGAACAAGTGAGGTTGTAAAAATGGATGATAGACCAGATCCAGATAAAATATTAAAACAAGTTCAGACCGAAGAGTCGCGCAGAGGGAAGTTGAAGATTTTCTTCGGGGCGGTTGCCGGTGTCGGCAAAACATACAGCATGCTTGAGGAGGCGCGGCACCGCAAGAAAGAAGGCATGGACGTAGTTGTCGGTGTTGTTGAAACGCATAAACGATCTGAGACCGAAGCTCTTTTAGAAGGGTTAGAAGTCCTTCCGAGAAAAGCTATCTTTTATAAAAATATCGAAATTAAAGAATTTGATCTTGAGGCGGCTCTTAAGAAGCGGCCTGCATTGATTCTGGTTGATGAACTTGCGCATACCAACGCGCCCGGTTCTGTTCATTCAAAGCGGTGGCAGGATGTGGAAGAACTGTTGGAGGAGGGCATTAATGTTTATACTACGCTCAATGTACAGCACTGCGAGAGCATGAATGATCTTGTGGCGCAGATTACGCGGGTAATTGTTCATGAAACTGTGCCCGATTCATTCCTTGAGAAAGCCGATGAATTTGAGCTGGTTGATATTCCGCCGGAAGAATTGTTAAAGCGTCTTAAAGAGGGGAAGGTGTATTTGGGCGAACAGGCTGAGCTTGCCGCTCAAAACTTCTTTAGATTAGGCAATCTTATTGCGCTACGCCAGCTTGCGTTGAAATACACAGCCCGGAGCGTTGATAATAAACTTCGGGCATATAAGGATATCCATACGATTTCGACGGTTTGGAAAGTCGGAGAACATTTCCTTGTTTGCATTAGCCCGAACCCGCGTGCGACAAAAATCATCCGCGCCGCAAAGCAGATAGCTACAGACCTTGGAGCTCAGTGGACAGTGGCTTATGTGGAGTCTTTTGCGACTTTGGAAAGAGTTGCTGATAAAGAAAATGTCAATTCGATGTTACTTTTCGCGGAGAAGATGGGCGCCCAGACTGTAACGTTGAGCGGTGAAGACATACCAGAAACGATTGTTTCTTATGCCCGGTCAAAGAATATATCAAAGATAGTTATGGGTAAGCCGGGGAAACCAAGACTGCGCGAACGGTTATTTGGATCTTTTATCGATAAACTGGCCAGAAAGTGCGGCGAGATTGATCTGTATCTAATAAGCGGCGAGGTTGATGAGGAGTTGCCGAAAGTCCAGTATGTGCCGATGGAGACGTTTTCATGGCAGGGGATACTTTGGGCTGTTGCTGTCGTTGGAGTTTGTACGATAATTAACAAGCTTTTGTCGCCGTACTTGGCGCTTGCGAATCTTATTATGGTTTTTCTTTTGGGCATTACATGGCTTGCGTTCTGTTATGGGCGCAGGGTTGCCATTGTTGGGACGTTATTAAGTGTCGCTTCGTTTGATTTTTTCTTTATCCCGCCGTACCACACTTTTTCCGTGATGGAGCACGAGCACGTGATTACTTTCGGTGTCATGCTTGTTGTAGGTTTAATTATCGGCAGTTTAACAGGCAGACTGCGCAGGCAAACGATAGCCATGCGTCTGCGCGAGCAGAGAACACAGGTGCTCTATTCGTTGAGCAAGGATCTGGCGAAGTCGTCGCGTCCGGAAGAACTGTTCCAAATGCTACTCGCTCATATCCAAGATTTCTTTAAGTATCCGGCGGTTATCTTTACAGAGAATCAAAATAAGAAACTGGAAATTTTGACTGCTGTGGGAAACAGCAGAGATTTGGCATTGCAGGAACAGGAGACTGCAGGGTGGGTATTTCAGCATAAGAAACCAGCTGGCAGAGGAACAGAAACATTATCGGGATCGAAGGGTTTTTATATGCCTTTAATGGCATCTCAGGATGCAGTGGGTGTTATTGGGATCTTTCCGGGAGAATCGAAAGATTTCTTGAGTCCAGAAAATCAGCATGTACTTGATATGTTTATAAAACAGACCGCGCTGGCCGTTGAAGGAGCATGGCTTGCCGCCGCTAATATTAAAGCTGAAACGGAGCTTGAGCGGACTCGACTGCGGAATATGATTTTTGATACGTCAGCTTATGACGTTAAAGATGCTCTGCGAGTTATTGCGCGATCCGCGGCAGAATTATTGAACCCCGAAGTTATTAATAATGAAGAGAAGCGCGATAAGTTAGTAAAAGATATACAAGTCCAAACAAAGCAATTGGATGATTTGGCCGGTGAACTGCCTAAGATCATTGATGAATTGAAACAGCCATAGGTGGCATTGTTAACCACTCTATGTTTTGATAAGTATGTTTTCTCGTAACGATCTTTCAGTAATCAGTTTTGCCTTCCCGTTTGTCAAGATGTATTCCTGTTGATTCTCCGGTAATTTGAGAAGGTTTAATATTTGAGTAATCCTAACCTTTGATATCTTAGAGTTTTTTGGCCAAGGCATCTTGGGATAGGTTTTCTCTTTCATCATCCGTGCATATTCCATGGCTTTCTCAATCGGATTTTCGTAGGATTCAATAAAGTCATGGTGTTTCTGTTCTCGTTGTGTTATTATTTTTCCAGCCTTGATAAAAGCTGGTTTTGGGCCTCGAAACAGAGTTTTGGTCTTGTTGTGCCATTTGTAATAGTATGGTATTTCTTCACTTATAACTTTTGAATTTGTTCGCTTCGAGTCCTGTTCGGGGAGCTTTTAATAAAAAAGGAGTCCAATTTTTTGGGCTCCTTTTTTATTAAACTCACGGAAGACGAGAACTTGTTTGGGCGACCGAGCGAAGCACTGCGAAGCGAGGAAGTCCCTGAGAGCGAGCCTTGTGTGAGTGGAAAGGGGCGACCGAGCGAAGCACTGCGAAGCGAA
>DYJH01000183.1 GCA_020723255.1 Desulfonema limicola
AGGCCATGGTGGCGGAGACGGTAAAAAGATACGACAGGGTGGATGTGCTCGCTAATATCGCAGCGGACACCAGTCCGGAAGTAATAGGCAAGGATAGTGAAACAGACATCCTCAAGCTGGACTTGGCAGTGTTTGACCGTACGATGGCGGTCAACGTGCGCGGTTTCCTTCTGACTATGAAGTCTGTAGTACCGGAGATGTTAAAGCGCAGGGGTGGAGCGATCGTCAATACATCTTCGATGGTCGGACTGTCCCCTTAACCCGTGCGCGGTGCTTATGCCGTATCCAAAAGCGCCATTAACATGCTTACGGCGCATGTCGCCACTGCCTACGGCAAACAAGGGATACGCTGCAATGCGATTTCCCCGGGTGTGACTATCCCGGCAGGAGTGGACCCCAGTGCGCACCCCTTCTTTGCGATGTTGCTTCGCCATCAACCAACGCCGTACTTTAGTCAATATGAGGATCAAGCCAGGGTGATCATGTTTTTGGCCTCCGATGACGCTAAATTCATCAATGGCACAGTGGTGAGGGTCGACGGCGGGTTGCTGACCCCCATGGCTTCGTATGCCGATCTTCTTGCCGGCGTACCGGCTCTGCCTGGGAAATAACAAATGTTTGCGGAGTTTTTTATACGAACCATACAGTGTTCCGATCAGAGAAAATGACGCTGAACTGGCCAAGATCGTCGATTTTGCCCCGGTGTTGGTCTTTATGGAAAGTGAGAATGCGTGTTTTATCAATTAGGTATGCATTTTACAGAATGAATGTATCATCAATCAAAAGAGGAGGATAGTACTATGAGCATCGACAAGAAAAATTGTGTCAAGAAATTTCTCAATATGTATGATGGAGGTAACTGGCCGGATTTTGACGAAACGGTTTCCCTGTTTTCCAAAGATACGGTTTACTATGTCGTATATCCCACAACGCCGCCTGTCCATGGCCGGGAGGCTCTTAAGAAGGAGTTGATACGTCAGTCAAAGGACAGCAAAAACCCAAAAAGTGAAATAAAGGCCATGGCTTCTGAAGGTGAATATGTCTTTGTGGAACGGGTGGATTCTTTTGTTACCCTCGGCAAGTCGATATCAGTCAGCCTTTGCTCGGTTTTCGAGGTCGGGGACGATGGCTTGATCAAGGTTTGGCGGGAATATTTCGACCCTACAGATACTGCACGCCAGCTGGGCATCAGCGGCGACAAGTTGGGAGAGTTGCTCCAGGGCTGACGACAGGATGTAGAAAACCATTGGCAAATTCAAGGACAAACTTACTTTTTCTAAATAGCTAAGCTTTTATTAACAGCAAACTATAAACATAAATTGGAGAGAATATGACTATTTTAGAAGATAACAAAAAAATTGTAAAAGAGTATTTTGATGCCGTCAACCGAGGGGATGAAGAAGGCATTTCAAATCTTCTAACCGATGACTTTATTTTCATGTCAATGTACCGCAAACCTGAATATTTACGTCTTAAATGGGATAAAGAGCGCTTCGTTGCCCAGTCGGGTGTTATGTCTAGTCAGATGAAAAAGCCTATTATTATAACTCCTGGAACCATGACAGCGGAAGACAACCGTGTTGCTGCCGAAGCTGAATCCTACGGTGAAATGAAAAACGGCAAAATATATGACAATATTTATCATTTTCTTTTCAAGTTAAGAAACGGGAAGATTACCGAAGTTCGTGAATACAGTTGCAGCTATACGGCTCATGATGTCTTCGGAGAATATGTGGAAAAACCATAAGCCAAAGGAAATGAAAAATGGTGACAACTGAGCAATCGGATAAGACAAGTACACAAACCGAAGATGACATCAGGGAAAAACAGGGGATTATAGACTGGGTAAAAAACAATATAGGCGGTAGCGTCACTCGTATTGAACGACAGAGGCGCTGGCGCCCCGTCTGGCGGGTTGATGTGGACAAGAACGGCAACAATATATCATTATTGTTTAAAGGTATGAGAGCATGGGATGCCATACCTTATCCGTTAGAGCATGAGATGAAAATATTTCAGATACTGGAAGCCAATGATATTCCGGTCCCCCATAGCTATGGGTTATGTGAATCTCCCAAGGCGATTGTAGTAGAGCAGGTCAGGGGAGGACGGGATCCCGGCCTGGTTGAAGAGGCCATGGAAAATGAATCGGTAATGAGTGAGGATCGCTGGGCCGCCAGCCTCAAATACATGGATATCCTCGCAAGAATACACAAAATCGATCCTGTCCAGTTTGAGGCTGCCGGTTTGAGTATGCCGATGAGCCCGGAGGATATCGAACTCAACGGTTTTGAGCGTTTTTACTCAATGCTTGTGGGTTACAACGCCACGGACCCTTTAATAGAATTTTGTTGGATCTGGTTGCAACGTAATGTGCCTAAGCATCGTTCACGGGTTTCTTTTGTTACCGGCGACTGTGGTCAGTTTCTCTCCGACGGTCCTGAAGTCACAGCCGTCCTTGATTTGGAAATCGGATATTTAGGTGATCATCTCCAGGATATTGCATGTTTCCGTGGCAGACATCCAGTTGAAAATATGGGCGATTTGCCTTCACTTTTCAAAAGGTATTCCGAATCTTTTGGTGAGGAACTCGATCTTCCCGTACTCGCGTATCAAACGGTACTCTTTCTTTGTATTGGTTATACTACTCCTCTATTTGCATTTGCACAGGATTTCCCCGGAGGTGATTGGATGGAGGCCGCAGCCCAGACCGGACTTATCGGTCGCCGCGCTATGGAAGCAATAGCGGAAATAATCGATCTTGAACTCGACGATATTACACTACCTGAGCCTCACGTTACACCTTTTGAAGACATTACCCTCAGAAAGTTGATCAGGGAAATTCGGCATCTGCCCACATCGGACACTTTTCCGGATTGGCAGAGAAATACTATTGCCGCCATTCCCCAGTTTATGCTCAATCAGATACATTACGGACTGTGGGCTGAAGATCAATATCTCGACGACATTCAGAATTTATTGGGGCATCGTCCCGCAAACCAGGCAGAGGCGGATACAGAATTGAAAAAATTCATACATCAGGCAGGGTACGAACATGATGCCGCTCTTGTGCGGTTGCTTCACAGAAAGCTATTACGTTTTTGTCTTATTATTGCCGGCCCCAACCCGCCTGAAAATCACATCATGTTGATGAAGATGGAACATATTTTAAATAAGTAAAAAGGCATTCAACATACCGGGGTATGGGCAACTCTCTGCTTGGAGTAGTGTTTTTGAATAGCTGAGCTCATTAGATTTTAGATATTATAAGGAGATAGTAACGTGAATAAAATATTTCAAGATAAGGTCTCTTTAGTAACAGGCGGAGGTTCAGGATTAGGCAGGGCAACAGCACTGGCTTTCGGAAGGGAAAGAGCGAAGGTTGTCATTGCCGATTTCTCTAACGAAGGAGGAGAAAAGACGGTTAAAATGATCAAAGAGGCCGGTGGAGAAGCGATATTTATCAAAACGGATGTTTCTCACTGTGAAGAGGTTAATGAGTTGATCTTAAAGGTTATCGAAAGATATGGCCGGCTTGACTGTGCCTTTAACAATGCCGGCATTGGGCAGCATCCATCCTTAACTGCAGAATACACCAAGGAGACCTGGGATCATATTATCAGTACAGATATGAGCAGCGTTTGGTTTTGTATGAAGCATGAGATTGCGCATATGCTCAAGCAAGGAGCCGGGGCTATTGTTAATATGGCATCGGGCGCAGGATTGTTCGGGGTACCGGGCATGTCCGCTTTTTCTGCCAGTAAACATGGAGTTATAGGACTGACAAAAACTGCTGCGTTGGAATACGCCAGAGCCGGAATCCGTATGAATGTAATATGCCCCGGCCCCATAAGTACGGAAGGGAATAAAGCTCAAGTATCGGCACATCCAGAGCTTGAGCTTGAGGCAAAATATGTTGCGATAGTCCCTATGAAAAGATTCGGAAGGCCGGAAGAAGTCGCCGAAACTGTAGTGTGGCTGTGTTCGGATGCAGCTTCTTATATTACGGGAATTGCCATACCTGTTGATGGCGGAATGAGTGCCCAGGGATTCACACAAGAAGATTAAACAAGGGGATATTAATATGATAAAAACGGTTGGGTTAGGAAAAAAGCGTATCGGTATGAGCCACGAGGAAAGTGTTAAATATCACAGGGAAAAACATGCACCTTTTGGAAGAAGGGTAGCCGGTCCTCTTGGCCTGAAAAAGTATATAGGATACTATCCGGATGAGGCATTTTCATTGGATGGGAAGCCTCTGCCGGAACTGCCGTGGGATTTGATTGTTCCTGAGTGGTTTACGGACGAATTTTTTAATAACGTAAAAGTATGGCACACGACTGATCCCGAAGGCATTGAGGTAGCAAAAGATGAAGCTCGTTTTTGTGACCGGAAATCAGGTTATATGATGACGTGCCAGGAAAATGTGATTGTAAGTCCCGGCAAAGACAGCTCTGGAGTTAACATGGTGTTCCTTACCAGCAAGAAGAACGATATGAGTCACGAAGAATTTGTAAAATACCATAGGGAAAATCATGCACCCATGGTGGTAAATGTTCTTGGCAAACGGATGAAGAGTTATACAACCTACTATGTGGACCAGGTTTATAACTTAGAGGAAGGGCTGATGTCGGTACGGCTATATGATGCAGTTGTGTTGACTTGTTTTGATTATGATTTTTGGAAGGGCATGGAGGCTTGGCGTAATACACCTGAGGGGATGAATATAACAAAAGACGAAGAGCGTTTTATGGACAGAAAAAGTGCAGTTGCTTTGGCATGTCAGATTAGTGTTTTTATTCCATGATTAAGTATGAATAATGCTAAAGAGAGGAGGCAGTTAATGAGTAGTGAAGTCAAAACTACAAAAGTACGAACTGTGTGTGCCATGAGGGATGGTGGCATGTGTGGGCTGATGGCGCATCTGGAAGATGGCAAGATTACAAAAGTGGCCCCGGCGGCTGACTTTCCCGACAGCTTTGATACTGGTTGCTGTGCAATAGGGCTGGCCACACCTCAATTGGTCTATCATCCGGACCGTCTTCAATACCCCCTGAAACGCATAGGTGAACGTGGAGAGGGTAAATGGGAGCGTGTGTCATGGGAAGAGGCAATGGATGGTATCGCAGAAAAATTTCAGGATCTGATTCGCCGGTATGGTCCAACTTCAATCGCCTGGGATGCGCATATCTCCGCTGCAGGCAACCTAAAGTGGGCCGGTTATACCAGGTTGGCGAGCCTGACTCATGGCACATATCTTGAAGTTCTTGGAATCGACGATTCCGCGGGCCCTACCGCCGATGTGGCTACCTTTGGAAATATTGGATGCGGAGGGCAATATCTTGTTCCTGACAAAGACCCGAAATATTGCATTGTCTGGGACAACAACCCGGCCTCAACCAGTTTCCGAGTCTTGCGGGCGATTATGAAATACAAAAAAGATAGCTGCAAAGTGGTTTGTATCGATCCTCGCTTTACCAATACAGCATCACGCTGTGATGAATATATTCCAATCAGGCCCGGGACTGATGGCGCATTGGCCCTGGCAATGATCCACGTTATTCTGGAACAGGGACTCCAGGATAAACAATTTCTTGTTGAGCATACGGTGGGCCCATTACTTGTCAGGGATGATAACGGTTTATTCCTGAGGGAGAGTGATCTGAATAAAAATGGTAACCCGCAACAATTTATGGTCTTTGATGAGGGAACCGGCCAGGTTCAGCCGAGTGGTATAACCGGGGTTATTCCGGCTTTAGACGGAGCCTATTCTGTTGCCGGCATTGCATGTAAAACGGCCTTTGAGTTGCTTGCCGATATGACCAAAGAGTATACACCTGAAAAAGTATCGGAAATTACCGATATTCCGACTGACACAATCCGTCGTCTGGCTGTCGCTTACGCAACCCAAAAGCCGGCTGTCATCCGCCTGGGAATGGGTATGCAAAGAACCTTCTATGGAGATCTTTCATGGCGGGCAATCCATACTCTGGGAACGGTCACAGGCAATATCAATTTAAACGAGCCCTCCACTTTTGTGTTGAACTTGCCTGCTTTTTTGATGCCGGGCGGAGACTGTAATCATCTCCCGATTATGATGCTTCATGATGCCGTTACCAAAGGAGAACCCCTACCAATAAAAGCCATATGGTTCGCCGGCCAGAATTTCCTCAACCAAATGCCGAACATGAACAAGATTAAAAACGAGCTTTTACCAAATCTGGAGCTGATCGTTGTGGCCGATTTTTTTATGACTACAACGGCTAAATATGCCGATTATGTACTGCCGGTAGCCACATTTTACGAATGCGTGGATCTCCTTGATAGTTATCCCATATACAATGTATATTTACAGCTTCAACAGAAGGTCATAGAGCCGCTTTACGAATCCAAATCCGATTTCCAGATTGCTGCCGAGCTGGGTCGAAGAATGGGGTTTGCTGAGTACTTCGATAAGACCGAGGAACAATATCTGGAGGAACTTCTTGCTTCAGATCATCCTTCCATGGAAGGCATTACACTTGAGAGATTGAAGGAAGGGCCGGTGAAAGCAAAGACGGTGGAAAAGCTGCAGGAATTAAAGACCCAAACCGGCAAAATTGAATTTTATGTTGAAAGACTGATACCGTTTGGTCAGGCGCTGCCCATATACATGGAACCTATAGAAAGCGCCAGGAGCGAGAAAGCAAAAACCTACCCGTTGTGTTTAATTTCGACACATCCAAAGTACAGAATAAACTCGTCCATGACCAACATTGATGTTCTGGTCAAGCACGATCCTGAACCGGTTATTCATATTAATCCGGTGGATGCCGCACCGAGAAATATTCTTGATGGAAATGTAGTCCGGGTCTTTAACGACCGTGGACAAGTCAAACTGAAAGCAAAACTCAGCCCGGACATAAAACAGGGTGTTGTTGATATCCCCCAGGGATGGTGTCCCGAACATTATCTGGAAGGTCATCACAACCAATTGACCCATGACAGGATAAACCCGGCGCAATCGGCTATTTTTGAACCCAATGCAGCATTAAACGATGTTCTTGTGGAGGTGGAAAGGGTGTAGCAAATACCATCTCTAAGGGTATATCGCCATATCGATTTAAGAGTCATTCTTTATATAGGGGGATAATAGGTGAATATAATTATCGAAAGGAGGAGAAGCAAATGAAGAATAGAAGGATGATAAGGATTCTAGAATGGTTGTTTCCGGTTCTGTTTTTGGTGGTTATTTTTGTAGGGATTAATTCTGCACAGGCTCAGGCGATTGGAACGAATAGCGCCTCCGCAGATCAGCTCTCCCCCGGGTTTAAGAACCCTTCAGGGCTTTTGGTTTTTGAGGCCGTAAATTGGATAGGCTGGATTTGCCTGTTTGTCTACTTTATTCGGCAGTCGATACATGCCCGAACACTAACATTCGGAATGCTTTTGCTAATCTCAACTACAACGTTGTTTTGGCAGGATGCATATCAGGCTTGGAGTGTCTATATTTTATATAATCCGAAGTTTCATATGATGCCATGGGGATCAACTTTGTGGACAACTCCTAATAAAGCATGGTTCACACCTGCTGGTTATGGTGTGTTTTATACTTGTTCATTTCTGATAGTGTTGTTATTAATCGAAAAGTTTCGCAGACGCTTCCCAAATTTTAGCCGTACCGCTGCTATAATTATTGTAACCTTACCTGTATATTACATATGGGATCTCATTAACGAAGGGGGCGCTGCTGTTTGCGGATGGTATAGTTACACTTACTACTTCGGGCCTGCAATTGAGGGAAGCAAGGGAAACTT
>DYJH01000184.1 GCA_020723255.1 Desulfonema limicola
GTTTCGCTGCGCGAAGAAATAGATGCAACTTTTGCTGAAGTTACACAACGTTTTCGCGGCCTTAACGTTCTTGCCCATGTTGCTGCCATTCAATGTGGTGGTCCTTTCACCGCACCCGATGATGCCCTTTTTGATCAATTATTTCACGTTAATGTGCGCGGCACCTGTAACACAAACCTTGCAGCGATGAGTGTGATGAAGGAAAAGGGCGGGAAGATCATCAATTTCGGATCGGCGGCAGGAATCATCGGTGAGCCTGGCTCCTCCTACTATGCTGCCACAAAGGGAGCAGTGATGGCCTGGACGCGCAACGTTGCCCAGGAATGGGCTCACATGGGGATTACGGTCAATGCCGTAGCACCGTTGATTGATACGCCCATGTATCAGGCCACAAGAGCCAGGATGACACCGGAACAGCTGAATTGGCTGGATAAGGTCTTTCAGATGCGCATTCCTTTGGGCGGCAAACTTGGTGATGCTGATAAAGACCTTGCCCCGGTGATGGTTTTCCTTGCAAGTGAAATGTCCCGGTTTATAACCGGCCAGGTCTTTCCTGTTGATGGAGGTCTAGTCATGCTTGGCTGAAGATCCTAAAGTAGTGGTACGGGCAGTCTCTGATCTAACCCCATCGGCAATGCGTACAATAAAAAGGAGGACACGCCGGGGCTATTCCACAATTAAGATATCAAGTTCAGTCTGTAACTATTAGTGAAAAAGAACACATCTGCAAAGATTTCTATGATGATTATAAAATTAAATATTTAGAATGTACCAAACCTGATGCAAAAGGAGAAACAAAATATGAAAACAAGTGCTTTGAGGGAAGACAATGAAATTGATAGTTATCAAATATATGAAAAGCCGGTGCTGAGCGAGCGGGTGCGAAAGCTTAAGGACAGTTTTAATAAAATAAATATACAGAGTTCCATAGAGCGGGCAGAGGCTTTATATGATGCATACATGGAATCCGGAGGAGATTCCGTCATACTGACAAGAGCAAGGGTACTGGACAGATATCTTAGAAAGATGACACTTTATATTGATGAAAATCCAATAACAGGCAGTTTGGCCAAGTACCGGAGGGCTGTTAACCCTTTTCCGGACTATAATGAAGCTGCAAATAAACTTTTCAGCAGCTTTGGGGATATGGATGTGGATGTTAAAGAGAGAGAACATCTTAAACAGGTTGATGATTATTTCAAAGACAAGATGCATGTATCGAGAGTAAATAAAATTTTTAATGGCTTAACGGGTCTTAACCGGCAGGATTATGTAGATCACGGCGTATGGGCGGACATTGTGGGTGTTCCCTTGGGGTTTGTTAACCTTGACTACGGAAAAGTTCTCAACAAAGGACTTTCGGGAGTGATAAAAGAAGCCGAGGAAGGATTGTCGCGATTGGATTCTACATATCATGAAGATTTTAAAAAAAGAGATTTCTATGATGCCGCTATTTTAACTTTGAAAGCAGTGATTGCCTGGGCTCATCGCTATGCCATGCTGGCGGAAGATATGGCAAAAAGCGAAAAAGATGCCGAAAAAAAAGCATCTCTTAAAATAATTTCCGAAACCTGCCGCTGGGTCCCGGAAAATCCGGCCAGAACTTTTTATGAAGCATTACAATCCTTCTGGTTCATCCATGCTGCTGCCTGGATAGAGCAGGCACAGGGATCTATCGTTCCAGGTCGTTTTACCCAATATATGTATCCGTTTTATAAGAAAGATAAGGAAGCAGGAAGAATAACGGAAGAAGAGGCTATAGAACTTTTGGAATTACTTTGCATCAAGCTTTCAGAAATTGGAATTCAATATTCTACAGAGTTATATGCTACAGGCGCCCAGCAGCATACCTCTAATAGCTTGCTTATAGGTGGTTTGAACGAAGATGGAGAGGATGCCACCAATGAGCTTGATTTTCTATTTCTGGAGGCGTTAAAGAGGGTACGCATGATTCAACCCAGCGTGGTATGCGCGTGGCACAATAAGCTATCGGAAAAATTTTTGCTTAAGTGTACTGATGTCGTAAAGATGGGTCTTGGCATGCCTGCGTTCATTAACTCTCATATAGCGGTTAAACGTAATCTTGATCGATGGAAATGTTCTGAGGCTGAGGCCAATACATTTGCGATTGTTGGCTGCAGTCAGAGCGCAGTTGCTCATAGTGTGGACAATGTATGGGGAGGCTTGTTGAATTATGCCAAGGTTCTGCAACTAACACTCAATAACGGCAAAGACCCGGTTTCGGGAAAACAATTGGGGCTGCAAACTGGGGAAGCAGAAAGCTTTAAGACTTATGAAGACTTGGAATCTGCTTTGAGCAAGCAGCTTCGTTATTTTACAAAGCTGCTTATCACTGTTAGCCGTATTTCGGAAAATGTCCATAGCCGATATTTTCCCACTCCCTTCGCATCGGCTCTGGTGGATGATTGCCTCAAAAGGGGTAAGCATTTGCTTGACGGCGGAGCAAAATACGGCAGTGACTTAGATTGTCTTGCAGGAGCGGTAGATGTATCAAATTCAATGGCCGCAATTAAAAAAGTTGTTTTCGAAGATAAAAAAATTCCTATGGGAGAACTACTTGAGGTATTGAAAGATAATTTTGTCGGGCATGAGGATACGCATAGGCTCCTTTTAGCAGCACCCAAATATGGCAATGAAGATGAATTTGTAGATCAGATAGTAAGAAAAAGTTATGATGAATTCTATGATGAAGAGATGTCATATAAAAGCTTTTTGGGCAAGGATGACGGTCGGCCCTGGGGTGTGGTAGTATCAGGTCATAGCTGGTTTGGGCAGCATGTGGGGGCTCAGCCAAATGGGAGAGAGGCAGGTAAGGCCTTAACAGACGGTTCGATTTCCGCAACGCCCGGAACCGACCGAAAAGGCCCTACCGCTCTTATACATTCTGCTTCTAAAGCAATGGATACCTTAAAATACAGCGGTAATATTTTAAACTTAAAATTTCATCCCATGGCCATTTCAACTGAGGATGATCAGAAGAAGCTATTGGCCCTGATTAGGACTTATATGGATTTGGGTGGATACCATATACAGTTTAATGTGGTAAGCTCTAAATTATTAAGAGAAGCCCAGCTGAATCCTGATCAATACCGGAATTTGGTAGTCAGAGTAGCAGGTTTCAGCGCTTTTTTTGTTAAGCTTGATAAAAAACTTCAGGAAGAAATTATTGCAAGGACAGAGCTATACATGGCTTAAAGTCAATTTTCTGTTAAGGTTTATTATTTACATAAGGAGAAGCAACGTGGAGCAAATTAAGGGCTATGTTTTTGATATTCAGAGATACTCCATTCATGACGGGCCGGGAATCAGAAGTACAGTATTCTTGAAAGGCTGCCCTTTAACATGTATCTGGTGTGCCAATCCGGAATCCCAGAAACAGGTGCCACAGCTTATGTATTTACGACACCTGTGCTCACAGTGCTATAAATGTGTAGAAATTTGTCCCAACAAGTCAATCAGGATTTTATCTGATGGGTCACTGGAGATAGACAGGGATCTTTGTGTTGGCTGCGGCTTTTGTGTGGATATATGCCCTGCTGAAGCAAGACAGGTTTCCGGAAAACTTATGAGCATGGAAGAGGTAATTGATGTAGTAAAAAAGGATGCTCTGTTCTATAAAAACTCCGGAGGTGGTGTGACTTTTTCAGGTGGAGAGGCAACAGCGCAGCCTGATTTTCTATTCAGCTTATCAAAGGAATGCAAAAAGCTTGGATTTCACACAGCACTTGATACCTGTGGATTTGTGATATGGGATATTCTGGAGCCCATTTTAGAATATGTCGATCTGGTACTTTTTGATGTCAAGCAAACCAATGCCAAAAAGCATCAGCAATATACCGGGGTAAGCAATAAGCTTATTTTCAAGAATGCAAAGCGGATCGCTGTTAAGAATATACCCATCATCTTAAGAGCGGTTCTTATACCCGGGCATAATGATTCTGATGAGGATGTCGGATCATTGGCACAGTTTGCCCTTGATCTGGGCGGACCGGAGATCAACCTCATGCCCTATCATAAGCTTGGTTTAAAGAAGTACGAATCTTTGGATATGAAATACAAGTTGGCGGATGCAGAACCTTTTACGGAAGAAAAGATAGAGCTTATAAGAGAGCAGATCAGCAATTACGGATTAACTGTTAAGGTTTAGAAAGATAAAAGTACTGCATAATCAAAAGCACAAAAGATGAAATAATAACTTCGGACAATATTGCAGAGCTTATGCAAATATAAAGGTATAGAAATTATCGAGGGCAACTTATGTATTGATCATATTCACATATGTGTATCGATACCGCCGAAATATTCAGTATCAACCATAGTGGGATACCTGAAAGGTAAAAGTTCAATGATCATATTTGAGAAATACAGTCGATTAAAGCGTAATTTCGAAGGGCATAGTTTTTGGGCAAGAGGTTATTATATAAATACAGTTGGTTTGGATGAAGCCAAAGTTCGGAAATATATCCGGGATCAAGAGATCAATGAGTCAGTTGATGATCGATGGGATAGTGATCCGGATAGTAATCCCTTTTAGGGAAGCCGGTAATATTGCGATAAGATAATTAAAAAATGGTAAACCTTCGGCTATGCCGGAGGACTCCCAAAGTTTGACATTTCCGGGATTGTATGAAAGCCCCTCTAAAAGTGAACCGCTCAAAATTCACAGAAAGAGAGGCTTTCAATGAATGATGAACAAAGTTTAAGCCATACGAAATGGGAATGCAAATATCATCTAACATGGATACCCAAATACCGTAAAAAGGAACTATAGAATCGGGATGTCCCATAAACATCAAATGCAAACGCAGTAGCCATCTTATAGGGGTCTGATGAGAATCCTATAGGAACGCTCAATCTTCTCTTTGAGTTGGATGTTTATTTTATTCTTGCTATCTTGGAAAGAATCTTTTCTGCCGATATCAAAGCATGCACCTTCAAGATTTTGGACAGAGGGATCTGCATTCATGAGTTTGACCGGCGCCTTTCCATGACGGCATTCAGCAATGTTATCATCGGCATACATTATCAAAACGCCGCTGCCAGGCAAATGTCTATCGAAACCAATGGGCTGTCGGTTTTCAATCAGGTAATACGTGGTTTCAGAAAAGGGTATCTTGACTGCCAAGACTTCTGATAAACCATCCTCAAGTGGGCCTAAGACAACCTCGGTCACCTGGTCCGGCTTGATGACTTTAATCTTTGATTGATCGATCCAGTTAAATCTCATCTTTGTCCAGGAGGATATGCCTGGTGGAGGCAGTTCTCTTTTGTAAAAGTGGCATGACATGGGATCCCAAAACCCCATATTAATTGTTGCATCAACAAATGTCTCCCGCATAGGGCCGGGCTTCGCCTGAAGATCATGATCATAAAGGCATGGTACCATTCTTTTTCCTTCCCTCACACCTCCAAGAATATGAGCAATATCATGAAAAAGAGTTCCGATGTGCGCCTGAAAACTGAAGATTGCAATTCCTCCTTTCACCGGTTGACCGCTCTTGGTTTTTAGTGCGCCTTCAGTGTTCCATCCAAGCATGCCAGGGTATCCACAAAGACCGATCATCCCATATTCAGTTAGTTTTGCACCCATAAAAATGGCCGTAAAGGAGTATTTGGAGAAATCGACTTCCCCATCCGCTGCATCGAGGGCGTCATCGATCAGCCTCCTCACTCGCGACTTATCTACTTCGAGATTGCGTGACGATATCTTATACTCGCTGATGGACTTAGGCATTGTGTACCATTTTTTTGTCACATCGACCTCCAAAGAAACCTTATTATAAGACATCTCTTTGAAATAGCTATTCAACCGCTGAGAGAATCTTGTTTGAACAAAATGCCTATCTACGTCATGTTTCACGTCTGGAAACTCAACGAGGATTACTATCCCCTTCTCGACAGTCTCCCCTGGCTTGCTGTTTTGGGTCATTCCAGGAAAATCTCTTCCAAAAGACATGGCTTGGGTCAGTGAGAAATAAAAAAGAACCATCAGAACAAAGATGGTAAAAGAAGCTATCTTAATCCTATTATGTTTCATAATTCTGCCTCCCTTATTGTTCATCATATTCCCTAATCGAAAAATGTCTGCCATGTCCCTATGCAGTGGCTGCCCCGACAACCCCCTCATGGTCTATTGAATACCGCCAGCATGCCGTCCTTCCTTTCCAAACTGTACATAAAGTTAATGCCCATAGTTCCCTTCTCCCCATTCAGGGAACCACCCTTGTCTCCCATTTGCATAATGTCGGTTTTCCAGCCTTTCTCCTTCATGACGCCGGCATAGTTATTGATATCATCACCATTAATATCAGCCAAATAGATATTAAACGACCATATCCCCCTATCCTCGTTAGTTTTGACTACGCGCTGGATTTTGCCTGCGGTGAATTGCGGTACATCTTTGATCATCTCTGTAGGCCATGTCGCTGTTTCCGCTATCTCCGTCTTGGAACCATTCTGTTCAATTTGAACTTTGCCGCCTTGTATTTTCACGTCCACGTTTTTGCCGGTGGCAAGCTTTAAAGCACTCTCAGCCATCTTTTCTTCGGAACTCTTTTGTTTGCAAGCTGTCATCAGAAATAGGCTCACCGTTAAAATGGCCACCATGATCCCGATCCATCTTTTTTCTGATACCATTTTCCCCCTCCTCTTTATTTTATAGTATTTTTAGGTTTCCTGTAATTTCTTAATCTATAATACCACCGCTCCGTTGACCACTCTCTTTGCATACGCTGCCATTCTGACTCGCCTGTATGCTTTATTAGGTCTATGCCTCTGAACGGGTCACTTTACTGCCAGGTAGCCAGGGGCAGTTGCCAGCCCCAAGGCCTCTCGAAACCAAGCGTGAGAGTTTCCTCTCACACGGCTCAAGCCGCTCACAGGAAAATTAATGTCACTTGTTGAATTGTGAATTAAGATTTTCAAATTCAACTTTTATTTTCTTATCCGATTTTATTTGCTCCCTAACAGAAACACTTTTACTGATTGAGGAATAACTAACTCCAAAAACTCTTCTATGCCTATCGTTCGGCATTATTAGTTTCTATCTCTCTTTTCAAAACACGGGTTTTTTTGAATGCAAATAATTGCTTTATGATGTTTGCGAAATCCTTGAATACCTATTATCGAGAAAGCTATCCCCAAAGGGACACAGGCAATCCCAGTGTACAGGAACCATTGTTGTGTCGAAAAGTGCATCATCGATACTCCGGCTATAATCAAACTGACTCCGGATCGTAGATAGGATAAAAGGGTCCTTTCATTTGCAAGTAAAGTCCGATCGATGGCCAGGCGATCCCGCAGAATTAGTTTTTCGTTCTCGAACTCTGAATACGAAGATTCACTCATTTATTCATTTCTGCCGAACTTAAGGGTGAGCAGGCCGGCCACCTTATGACAGTTACAAACTCTCCCATGCCCTCGTCCAGTTTCTCCAGGAGATATTACCTGTTCCTCTTCATTAGACAGATCTTCCCAAATGGCTTCCTTCACCTTCAGTATTTCTTCTCTGGAAAGTTGCTTTATTTCGATGGTGTTCTGCATAATGTTAAATCCCATTATTTTTTTGAAAATTAGCATTCATTGCAATGTTTGTCAAATCTTTGGTCATTGGCTCAGCAATTCTCGGTGAACGTAATTTTTGATCAGCATGGTTAAGATCATAGGGAAATTTGCTGAAAAATTATGG
>DYJH01000185.1:0-3939 GCA_020723255.1 Desulfonema limicola
TTGTAACCAAAGGCGCTTTAACAAATCTTTTAACTTCATCACAGGCTAATGGTTATTTTGCAGCCCGGCTTAAATTTGCAGGCTTTGATGCAATTATCATAGAAGGCGCCGCTTCCGAGTGGAAATATCTGTACATCAATAACGGCAATGTAGAATTAAGGGAGGCAAGGAACCTTTTGGGAAAAGATACGATAGAAACCGAAAACTTTCTCAAAGAAGAACTGAATCTGAAAAAGTCGAGCGTTGTATCTATTGGCCAGGCCGGTGAAAACATGGTCAGATTTGCTGCAATACAAAGCGACAAAGGTCATTTTGCATCAACGAACGGTGCAGGCGCCGTGATGGGTTCAAAAAAATTAAAAGCTATCATTGTTTATGGCGATATAAAACCTCAAATCGCAGATATGAATAAATTTAAGGAATTGACAAAACAATGGATTCAAAACGTGATGATGAATCAAGTTGCACAGGGCGTGGCTTACCTGGGAACGGCCATGTATTTTTCTCCCTTATATAATATGGGATGTCTGCCGGTAAAAAACCTTTCCGAATTCGAATTTCCCGAGCACACACAATTTGACGGCATGTCATCCAGGTTCAATCCCAGATATAAGCTTAAAAAAGACCCATGTTATGCATGCCCGCTTGGACATGTCCGCAAGCTTACCATACTGGAAGGGCCTTATGAGGGCAAGACAGTTGATGACCCTGAATATGAAGGTTATGCCGCCTTCGGGCCCAATATAGGAAATACCAACTTAGATGAGGCCATTGTGTTAAACGATATGAATGACCGTTTGGGTATGGACCTGAAAGAGTGCGGATTCACTCTCAGTTGGGCTATGGAATGTTATGAAAAGGGATATATCACGAAAAAAGATACGGATGGCCTTGAATTAACATGGGGTAATGTCCCTGAAATCAAGAAGCTGCTTACAAAGATTGCAAACAGAGACGGCTTTGGTAATTTGCTGGCTGAAGGTGTTATGCGTGCTTCAGATGCTATCGGCGGAAAGGCAAAGGAATGCGCCGTGTATTCAAAAAACGGAATTGCACCTCATATGCACGATCCAAGGGGCAATTGGGGCATGGTATTCAACCAGGGCATTTCCGATATGGGTTCTATGGAAGGAGACGTTCCAATAGCTGCACCTATTCCGGAACTTGGGTTCATGGAAACCATTTCACCCTATGATCCGGAAAAGATTCCGACAACCCTGGCTGGCGGCGTTAAAAAGAATATGCTTCAGGATTCGTTATTGGTTTGCATGTTCGCAAACATAGGATTGCAGACCATCATGGATACATTCAATGCCGTTACTGGCTGGGATATGACACTTGAGGAAGGTTTTGAAGTCGGAGAAAGAACCGGTCATTTAATGCGGGCGTATAATATCCGTTGTGGTGCAACCCCAGAAGGTGATAAAATTTCACAAAGACTTGCTGAAGCGCCGATCGGCGGTCCTGCAAAAGGTATCAAAATAGGACCGGTATTTGATGATATGAAAAAACGGTATTATAAAGCACAGGGATGGGATGAAGAAACCAGCAAGCCATTGCCGGAAACTTTAAAAAAAGTGGGATTGGATCATGTGATTCAGGATTTATGGTAAAAAAATTTGTGTTTAACGGGATTATCCGGTGGAAAAAATCATTATTAAATTCATGCCCTTTATTGCCAGCAAGATAGGCAAGGGAATGAAAGAATTTGAAATTCAAAAAAATGTTGCCGCCGGGATCAGGATTGAAGAATTGCTTGATGAGTTGGCGGAAGAATACGGGCCTTTATTTAAAAGTTTCATTTATGAACCGGAAAATAAAAAGCTGCAAGCCGTTATGATCACTGTTAACGGACATATAATTCAAGAGCTTAAATACTTCAAAACAATAATCCATGATGGAGATTTCATTACCTTTATTCCTCTGTACGCCGGAGGATAAACTGATATTTATTAAAGATTATAGATTACAAGGAGAATAGTATTATGATGGATTTGTTAAACTACAAAGGAAAAGTGTGCGTGGTTACAGGAGCAGCTTCTGGTATGGGAGCAGCTGCTACAAAAATACTTAATGAGTTAGGGGCAGAAGTTTATGCCTTGGATATTAATGAACCGACTATACCCGTAAAAAAATTCATTAAGATTAATCTGGGAAATGAGGGGTCAATCAATTCTGCGGTAGCACAACTGCCTGAAAAAATTGACAAGATATTCAGTTTTGCGGGTGTCGCCGGAAGAATATACGGAGATAAAAAGTTCACGCCTGTTGAGATTGTTACAATCAATTTTATAGGACCTCGACATCTGATCGAGTCTCTCATACCACGCATGGGAGAGGGTGGATCCATTACCATGATCGCATCAGTGGCAGGAATGACCTGGATACAAAACATCCCGACACTTATGACATTCATAATGGCTCAGGGATTTGAAGAGGCTCAGGATTGGCTGGAGGCAAATGAAGATAGTCCAAGCGTATTCGGCGGTGTGGCAGAGACCGTAAACAAGCCTTATGCCTTTTCAAAAGAAGCAATTATCATGTACTCAAAATTCCGCTCATATCAGCTTGCCGCAAAGAAAATACGTTTAAATGTAGTAAGTCCTGGCTCGACAGAAACTCCTATGTTGAAGGATTTTGATAAAATTGCTGAAGAGGAATTGACAAAGGCATTTATTTCTCCTGTTGGTGTATTTGCTACACCGGAACAGCAGGCGAAGGCTGCAATATTCATGAACAGTGATATGGCCGACTACATAAGCGGACAGGACCTTCAGGTGGAATATGCAATCGTAGCAGGTGTATTTACAGGTCAGGTTAAGGTGCCGGGGGCGTAAAGAATTTAACGGAGATAATGCAATGTCCAAAAGAAAAAGCGGTAAAATTGCAATAACTTCAGAAAATTGCACGGGCTGTCTAAGATGCGCCCTCGCCTGTTCCTTTTTCAAATCTTCCGAGAAAACTTTTAACCTTAGCAATTCCAAAATCACGGTTGTTCCGGCATATGATCTGAGCCGGTTTGAAATTGCACTCGGAGATGATTGCGATCAATGCGGCATATGTGTTCAATACTGTGAATTTGATGTGTTAAGCCGCATATCGGGGTAAGGGATCGGGGAAGATTATAGTGAATGACTAACAACTTGACATAATAATTCACCCTCCCCTTTATCCCCTCCCCTCAAGGGAGGGAAAATTAAAGAGTCTTCTCACACCATCAGGGAGAGACTTTACTATAATTTCCCCTCGCCCCTTGAGGGAGAGGGTCAGGGTGAGGGGCAAACGTGAGTTGACTATGAATAAAATTAACGGTTACGCAGGCAACATCCTAAAGGTAGATCTGACCACGGGAAGCATCAATAAGATTCCTCTTGAAGAGGAATTAATTATAAAGTTCCTCGGAGGCGCCGGAATCAATGCCAGGCTGGCATATGACTATATTGAACCGAAGACAGAACCTTTATCTCCTCAAAATGCGCTTGTTTTGGGCGCCGGGCCGTTAGTGGGCACACTGACTCCCGGAGCCGGCAAGACCAATATCACTGCTAAATCACCTTCTTCACGTTTTATCGGCTCATCAGGAAGCGGACACATGGGTATGTTGAAATTTGCCGGATATGACCATGTTGTAATTACCGGCAAGGCCGACAGGCCGGTATATCTAAAGATCGGTGATGAAGTTGAAATACTTGAGGCAGGACATATCTGGGGTAAAGATACCTGGGAAACTACAGAAAGTGTCTGGCATGAGCTTGGACGGAAGCATACGGTTCTTAGCATCGGTCCTGCAGGTGAGAATCTTGTGAGGGATGCGAGTATTATTGCCAATAAATACAGTGCCTTTGCCAGAACAGGAATGGGTGCTGTAATGGGCTCAAAAAACCTCAAGGCAATTGCCGTTTATGGCAGCCACGGCATATCTGTGGCTAATCCCAAAAA
>DYJH01000185.1:3949-7636 GCA_020723255.1 Desulfonema limicola
TAGTAAACAAATTATGCCGGGATATGCCAAAATTACAGAATGAAAACTTTCGTAAATATGGTAAAGGTCTGGCTCATCTTGAAAGTGTAATTAAAACTGGAGGTCTTTCTTACCGGAACTTTCGCGAAACCGCCGGACCGGAATTGCTGAAAGTTTTTGACATAGACAAATTGCTGGAAGAAATCAACCGGAGCAGACGAAGCTGTTTTTCATGTCCTGTCGGCTGCAAACATTACATGACCGGAAAAGAAGGCACAGAACTTGCCGGTCTTTCCCTGCCTCTGTCATGTGGGCTGAATCCTATTATTACTGCCATAAATTGCGGGGTTACCGGCTGGCCCCAGGTTCTTCGGTTTGCTGAACTGAGCAATAAATTAGGGATGGACCAGATCTCGATTTCAGCCATTGTGGCAATGGCTATTGAACTCTATGAGAAAAGAATCATCACAAAAGCCGATACAGACGGACTAAGCCTTAATTGGGATGCAGCAACACTTCACAGGCTGGTGCATGATATTGCTTACAGAAAAGGTATTGGAGACGTTCTGGCAAACGGCCTGGTGGAAGCATCCAGGCAGATCGGCCGCGGGGCAGAGTACTACGCCATCCATTTTAAGGGTATCGGCGGCATAGAGTCGCGCATCTTTTTATCCGCTTTTCTCCTTAGCGCCCTTACCAATGCTACCGGCCATTTTTCCAACATAATGTTCTTCAAAACTGCGGGTAATGAACTTGTACGGTATTGCAAAAAGATCGGAATGACGGACAAGCAGATCGAAAGCGTTTCTTCCGTCTCTGACGGATATAACGTTCCACGCATGACCAAATGGGCTGATGACCATAGCTTTATACTGGAATGTTTAGGCATTTGCATGCACTACATATACCAGGAGTTTGATGTAAGTATGTGGGCGGACCTTTATACAGCCGCTACCGGGATCGATATGGATGTAAAAGGGCTTTTTGAAGCTGCTTCCCGAGGCCGTGATATGAGAAAAGCCTTCAATATGCGGGAAGGCGCAACCAGAAAAGACGACGGAGTGCCGGAAAGATTTCTTACTGAATCAGTTAAGTTTGGTGAAAACTTATATCCGCCGTTAGATATCGCATCTCTGAACAGTCTCTTGTCAGCATACTATGAGGAGAGGGGCTGGAATCCCAAGGATGGAACCCTCAGTCCGGAAAGAATCAAAGAGCTTACGATGTCCTCAAAGTAGTTGCATTAAATCGTAAAAAAATCGATCTTGAACCACAATAGCGCATTCCCCGCTGCTTGCGTCGGGGAGCTTCAACCATGAAAGGAGCAATAAAAAATGCCAAAAAAGAAGAAAAAAGAGGAGCGGAAGGAAAATAAGGAAACGTCCCGAAGGAAGTTTTTAAAAGACGCCGGTATTTTTGCAGGCGGTATAGCAGGCGGTCTGAGTATGGCCAACATTGCATCCGCAGCCGCACTTAGCAAAGAAAAGGCAAAAGAAATCCAAATTCCGGGAAATACTGTTGCTGTTCCAGAGCCGGTTTATGAAGTATATGATACTGATGTGCTTATCATCGGGGGCGGTTTCGCAGCTGTATCCGCAGCAATGGAAGTATTCGCTCAAGGTACAGATTCGATGATCGTAGATAAGGGCCCATTCGGTTTCAGCGGCGGATTCGGCATGAACTGGGATAATTTCGTTGCCAGTACAAAAGACGGGGATAAGACATACAGATTTAACTTCTGGTACTCGGAAGGCTTGGGCAATCAGAAGGTAATGAGCGCGATTTACAATCATAATGCCCATAACCGGCTGCTTCTTAATATAGCCAATCGCGGTACAACGGCTTTCAGCAGAACCAAAGAAGGAAAACTGATCACGATACCCATGATTCCCGGTGCGGATGTGATAGAACATGGCTTCAGCAGGCATGAATCCGATGAGCTTAAAAGGTATGCGATAAACGTGGTTGACAAGACCATGATCACTAACCTGTTTATACAAGAAGGCAAATGCATTGGCGCAATGGGCATATATTTGCCTACAGGTTCTTTTCGTGTTTTCAGGGCAAAAGCCGTTATTGCCGCAACAGGTCCGTGCACCTGGCACTATGGTTGGGTTTCCGTAGGCCCTGTTTCTGTTAACAGCCCTGATAATACAGGAGATCTGGATGCCATAGCTTTAAGGCACGGCGCCAGTTTGACGGATTGTGAATTCATGGCTAATGACCTTATCAGCATATATCCCCCGGGTCTTGCAGCAAGCTATAACGGAGGTATCGGCGCCGACGATGTCGATTATACTTATATATGCGACAAAAACGGCGACTACTGGATGAAAAATATTCCCAGAATAGAAATGCACCGGGGGTTGTTTGCGCGTGAGATTGCCAAAAAAATTCATGAAGGAAAAGGCAGCCCCAATGGAGGCGTGTATATTGATTGCCGTTCCGATGATCTGGTTGCAGGATTAAGAGACCTTTACAGGCGCAATGTTAAGCCTTTCAAAGATATATTCGGATTTGACATTAAAAAGGACCTCCTTGAAGTTGCTCTCGAATGGTACGAATCCAATGGACATCCGATAATTGACGAGAATCTATCAACCGAAATTCCCGGCCTTTTCTGTCCCGTTGGCGGCGGTTCAAGAGGCGCAAGAACAGGCAGTATTGATTTAAGCATGAGTGCGGGCTCACTTGCAGGGTTAAAGGCGCTTGAATATGCCAATAAAGTGCAGATCGATAAGATAGACTGGAAGCCGGTAAATGATGAATTTACACGGGTCCATGAAATCCGAAACAAAAAAGCAAATAAACCGATTCGTCCTCATATGGTAAGACATGCCATTCAAAGGGCTTCTTATAAGGCGCTGGGGCCCATACGAAACGGGGCTGACCTTGAATCGTCAATAAAAGAACTGGTTCGGATCAGAAAAGAAGATCTTCCCCGAACGGTCGTTTCCAACAAGACGAAAACATTTAATACCGAATGGAAAGAAGCCATTGAAAATTACAATATGATTGATATGGTTGAGGCCATGTGCAGGGCGGCATTGATGAGAACCGAGACCAGAGGGCCGCATTACCGGTCTGATTTCGACAAAAGAGACAATGAGAACTGGCTGTGTAATATTACCGTTAAACTGGTTAACGGGAAAATGCAGCTTGAGAAGAAACCGATCGTTTGTCTGGACTATACAACTGAGCAGGTCAAAAAATTTATAGACAATAAATTTACTCTTTAAATCCGGAAAGGAATTGTAAACATGTCAATAAAGAAAAAAACAGAAAATGACGGAAAATCCCGCAGAGAGTTTTTGAAAAATGCGGGGCTTTTTGCCGGTGGTATAGCAGGAAGTATGGGCATGGTTAATCTGGCCGGTGCTGCCTCAGGATCCAAAGACACGGCAAAAGAAATCGGGATTCATGGAAAGACCGTTTCGGTGCCCGAGCCGGTTTACGAAGTATATGATACGGATATACTTATTCTTGGGGGTGGTTTCGCCGCTGTATCCGCAGCCATAGAAACATTTGGTCAGGGCGCAAATATGATCATGGTTGACAAGGGGCCATTCGGTTTTAGCGGCGGGTTTGGGATGAATTGGGACAATTACGTTGCCAGCATGAAAGACGGAAATATATCATACAGGTTCAACTATTGGTACTCAGAGGGTTTGGGCAATCAGAAGGCAATGAGCGCAGTCTATGATCATA
>DYJH01000186.1 GCA_020723255.1 Desulfonema limicola
AGTAGGAGCGTTTCTGATATGAAAAGGTACGGGTAGCGCTCCTTCGCTTTTAACGGCTTTCTGAACGCGCCCATACGCTTTGTAAACACTGTTGCTCTTGGGAGCAGTAGAAAGATAAATTACAGCCTGGGCAAGGGCAAGCTCGCCTTCGGGCTGACCGATAAATTTAAAAGCTTCTGATTCACTTCAAGAAGCGGGAGAGGGGAAACCCTTTCCCGCCGAGTAAAAAGTTGTTCTTTAACTTGTTGTGAAGGCATCAAGTTTTAAGTGGTTATCTAAAAACAGGAGCAAACCAACACCTTACTTAGATAACAGCAAGAAATTATTCACGGTAAAATAGCCAGGATCCAGTTTTGAAGCAGGCATATATAAAAAGCCTTCAGGATCAGGATAAGTAGTGCACATCGTAGCATGATGAACTTTTTCATCTATAAAGAGCTGAGCATCCCTATCCCCTACATTATTTTTACCGGTTAAAGCCTCGCTATAATGCAAAAAATTAACCATCCATGTACGAAATTCGCCGGATCTTTCATATACCTCCTTGTACCAAATGGTATAAGTTTCCTGATCAACATAATTTATATGCAATCCCCAGCTATAATATGGATCTTTAGGCATCTGTTCCACAATCCACACCTTTCTGGGAGCATAGGTTATAATACCCGGTGCAGGCGCCCAGGCAGCGCCCTTAAATCCCGGTACCTGATAATTTAATTTGAAACACTTGCCCGCATAAGGATATTTCGGAGCAATTCTTCCATCCGGCAACTCGTCAACAGGAATCATATTAGAGCTGGTAAAAGGAACAAGTATTGTCTTCTCTCCTACGTACTTCCATTTCATGGAACGGTCTTTGCCACTCCACCCATAATTTGTATCCACCCAGGCATCAGATCCCATATAGGGGTCAGACCTCGTCGTTGAGCCGGTTTGCCGAATCCTGCGAATTGCAGGAACATAAGCATAAGTGGTATCCTCCCTTGAGTCCATATAAATGACCGACAATGTATTAGTGCCTCTTATACTCATCGGCTCTAAAACTCTTTGAAATTGATATGTCAGAACATGATCAGGGTTCTTATTTATTTCCTGACCTGCGGGTCTGCCTGTCATATAAAAATACTGATCATAACCATCTGCGTAACGTTCCTCCCCTGATGAATTTATCCATATTACAGGTCTTTTCAATCTCACAGCCATCAAACGATACACCTGATAATTAAAGTTCGCTATAATCTTGCTTCCGGCCTTGGGATCTTTAAGATCAATTTTGGGAAAAGGAAAACCGTAAGTATTATGGAATGGAATTTTTCCCGTACTTTTTTCTACTAAATCGCCACCAGGACTTATGTCAAATTTGCCGGCATTCTTCTCGCTTAAAGCAATAAAGCTGTCCTGATGCTTGAATTTAAAGCTTATAGTTCCCGGTGTAACAACCCAATCGCCACTTTCAACAACCCGGAACATGGCTGGAATGAGCAAGTCTTTGTATTGACTGCAGTTGGTCTTATCGATCACCTTGGGTAAATCCATAGACTGCCCGATGCCGTTGCACAAAAGCAGAATAAACAACGAACACAATGACAATCCGAAATACTTTAAAATTTTCATTCGTTTCATTTTTTCCTTTTCTCCCTTCTCCTTTATCGTTATTATTGTTATGTTTTTCTCCGGTATGAAACAGCCCTTTTGAGGATTACTTCAAATAGCAAGCTCTGTCAGGCAATACATGAAACAACAAAAGGGCTGTTTAATGCCGGAGAAAACCTATCTTAAAACGTGATCTTTGAGGCAACGGCCGCTTCCTTACCAAATAAATCACAAGAAACGGCGAGAGGAGGATTATTGCACAAGAAATCCGCCATCCACTACGATAGATTGTCCGGTTATATATGAAGCTCTGTCTGAGCACAGCCACACTACCGCTTCGGCAATTTCTTCCGGTTTTCCGAATCGCTTCATCGGGATAGTGGAGAGGGCCTGAGTTTCGATCTCAGGCTTGTCCTTTACAACTACTCGACCAACGAGCGCTGGGGTAGCTGTCATGCCTGGGCATACTGCATTCACACGAATACCCATGGTGGCATACTCCAAAGCCGCTGCCTTTGTCAGGCCTAAAATACCGTGTTTGCCGGCCACATAAGCAGGGATACCCGCCTGTCCCACTAGTCCCAGACCTGATGAAACATTAACAATAGCTCCGCCTCCTTGCTCAAGCATCTTCGCAATCTCATGCTTCATACACAACCAAACACCTTTAAGATTGATGCTGATGACCCGATCCCAGTTCTCCTCGGTACAATCGGCTGTCGGCGCCAATGCACCGCCAATGCCGGCGTTATTTAACGCGCAATCTACCCGTCCATACCTCTTTACTGCTTCCAGCATCATCTTTTCTACCTCGTTATTTCTGGAAACATCCGCTTTAACGAAGGCTGCTTCTCCGCCGGCCAATTCCACCATGCGAACCGTTTCTTCCCCTTCTTTGATCTGAAGGTCGGCAACAACGACCTTTGCCCCCTCTTTTGCAAATGCCAATGCTGTGGCCCGACCAATCCCCGAACTGCCGCCTGTTACCAAAGCTACTTTGCCGCTCAACCATCCGCTCATCTTGAACACCTCCCTATAAAGCTAACTTGCCGCCATCAACTACAATCGTTGTTCCTGTAACATAGCTTGAGTCATCCGACGCAAGAAATAAAGCCACCCTTGCCACCTCCTCCGGACGCCCCACCCTCCCCATAGGGATAGTCTTCAGCAACATTTCATAAATTTGAGGATCACCGAACAATGACTTGGTTCCAGGCGTTTCGATTGCTCCCGGAGAAATTGCATTTACCCGGATACCATTTGGCGCGAGCTCAAGAGATAGCTGTCTGCTCAGAGCAATTACGCCTCCTTTCGCGGCAGCATGGGCAAAATTAGCATGTGAGGCTTGCATACCGGAAACTGAGGCAGTGTTGATGATTGAACCGCCTCCGGACTGAACGATCAACGGAAGAGCCGCTTTCGTCATTAGGAAGATCAAATGAAGTTCATTGCGTATTGTAAACTCCCAATCCTCCCAGGTCATTTCCATCATTGGGGCAAAACGGGCGGCGCTGGCATTGTTGTACAGCACGTTGAGCCGGCCATAGGTTTTTGCGGTTAATTTTACTAACCGCTCTACCTGCGCTGCATCAGCAAGATCTATAGGTTCAAGTGAAACCATTTCGCCGCCTGCTTCTATAACCATATGAACAGTTTCCTGATTGTCCCGTGCTTTTAAATCGCACCCCACAATCTTGGCGCCTTCCCGGGCAAACAAAACCGCAGCGGCTCGTCCCTGTCCGCCGCCGGTGCCTGTGATCAGCGCTACCTTATTCTCTAACCGTCCTGCCATTTCCAGACCTCCTTTGTCCTACATATTATGAACCAATTTAGTGAGTTTTTTTTGAAGGCTCTTGGTTATTTCAGCTCAATCACATTAAATGCCATGCTAACACCGTCAAGGAGAAATATTTCCTCTTTAAACGATTTAAACCTATCCTGGTAGTCTGTTTTTATGTCTTCCTGGCACAATTCAAATCCTCCAAGATACGAAGCGCCTGTTTCATTTGCGCTTGCTTTGACTTTATCAAAAGCAGGAACATCAAAATCCACTCCGACTATGCCATCTCCATTCTTTTCAAGGTAACTTTTAAACTGTTGCGCGCCCGGGTTATCGGTCCCCTGGACCGGCATTACTAATTCCACCCCGGCTTCCCAGCTAAACGCCGCAACCAAACCAAATTTCGCTGCAATTGCATCACCCGTCTTCCCAAAAGTAGTCCCCAGAAGCTTTGAATACTTACCAATAGATTTATCAATATCTTTTACCGCAATAACCACTCTGTTGATCTTAGCGCTCATAATCTTTTTCCCTCCTTATATCTCTCTGCCCACACTGTGTCCGTCCATAATCGCTTCCCCATAACGACGGGGCGCCAAGGCATCTCCGATCAGATATACCTTGGGACCCTTATCTGCTATCGTACTAGCCAACGTGTTGTCAGCCTTCCTCGTATTAACCAAAATAATATATTCCACATCTTCCAAAGTGGTTTCCTTGTTGTTAAATAGGTTAAATATAATTACTTGCTTGCCGTTAATGCTTTTTATGCTGTGGCTGGTATTAATTTTGACGCCATTTCCGTAAAGACCGCTATAAATTAAAGCTGTTTGAAGGGTAGTTCCCAATTCAGGGGCTACTGAAGGCAAATAGGTTACATAATCCACAGGAAAACCATTACCGGCCAATTTAGTTGCCAGCCCCGGCCCGATTTCAAAGCCCTCGTGATCCAGCACCACCACATGGCCTTTGATATTATCCATGTTGGCGATGGCCTCTTCCGGTGTGAAAACGTTATCCTGGTCTGCTCCCGGAATCGGATAATATGCCAGACACGAAGAACCGTCACCTATGTATTTGGATCCCGTTGCCACAATAACGGCATCTGATTTGCTGTTGAGATCGTCAGAGGTGAACTCACGACCAGTATAAACTGTTACTTTGAGTTCCTCCAATTGGTGTTTGAACCATGCCACACTGCTTAGATATGACGTACGACCAGGTAACTTGCCTAAAATCCTTATGTGCCCGCCCAGCTTTTCTTCTTTCTCGTATAATGTCACATGGTGACCGCGCAAGGCCGCCACGCGCGCCGCTTCCAACCCGGCAGGGCCTCCGCCGACCACAATAACCGTTTTGGGATCAACTGCCGGGCTTAACGTGCCGTCACCCCACTCCTTTTCCCTGCCAACTGCCGGATTTACGCCGCAACTCATCGGCAGGCCTTGATATAAGTAGCTAACGCAGTACATATTGCAGGCAATACAGGGGTTAATATCCTCATCCTGACCTTTCATGGCCTTTTGCGGCATAAAGGGATCGGCAATGAATCCCCGCACTCCTCCTACCATATCCATCTGCCCTTCAACCAGAAGCGATTCCGCTTGGGCAGGGTATCTTAAACGGCCTGGAACGCCAAGCACCGGGATATTGGAGACGGCAGCCTTAATTGGCGCAATGGAACTCACCTCATAAAGAGGTTTTATCTGCATAGGCGCCACCATCAAATGCCGTAAATGGCCGGTACCTATATCAACATTTAAGAAATCTACTATGCCATTTTTCTCCAATTGCTGCGCTACAATTTGCATATCTTCATTTGTCAGTCCCCCCGGAATCATTTCGTCTGCAATCAAACGTACACCAACAGCCAGTTTTCCGTGAACAGCCTCTCGCATGGCAGTTAGACTCTCGATAAGAAACCGCATGCGATTTTCCAGCGAACCTCCGTATTTGTCTTTACGACGATTCCAGTAGGGTGAGAGGAATTGTTCAACCAGATAGCCATGAGTTGCATTAATTTCAATCCCATCGAAGCGCGCAAGGCATGCCATTGAAGCCGCATGCCCGAATTTCAGCACAAATTCCTTTATCAACGCTTCATCCATTGCTATCGGAACATCGAGAAATGCTCCGGCCTGGATGCTTGAAGGCGCGCAGGCAACCAGACGGGGAGCCGCATCCCTGCCGGGTTTGGAGAAAGCCCCAAGATGGCCAACCTGCAGAAATATCGCTGCTCCTTCGGCATGTACCATGTCTGTGATAAGTTGAAATCCTGGCACAACACGCGAATCATAGATAGTCTCGACCGACCAGGGTTTGTTAACGGAAGTTGGATGGATGACCGCCGATGGAGCAATGATTAACCCCACTCCGCCATGAGCGCGCTCCTTAAAGTAGTAGGCGGTGCGTTCCGAAGGCAGGTCGAGCCCATCCTCTGATGTCTCAACATGGGCCAGTTGATGTGCTGCGATGAAAAGCCGGTTGCGAATCTTCACCGGGCCGATCTGAATCGGCGAAAATGTTTTTGGATATTTCATGATAGTATTTCTCCTCCTGTATAATTAAGTTTTATTAGCAATGATCGTTTGATTGAAAGCCCTCAATAACGTCTATAAGCTTTCCTTTCTTTTTTATATGAGAATACAGAAGTCAGAAGAAAAAAATACCACGGTTATTCTGACTCCTGACTCCTGTATTCTCATGCTTCGTTGTGCTCACCCCTAAGCATGAGGGTTAGTGTTTGATTGCAGCAGCTAAAATACCATTAAGTTAGATAACTGATTACAAAAAACATGTTGCTAATGCAAACCAATATAGCACCAATAAAATACTAGAATACTATCAGATTAAAATACGTATTATTGAATGTTTAAAAGGTAGGATCGGAGGTTGGATTTAATGTTTTTTAAACCGAGTTTTTCTCTAAGGCTGTTTCTGTGAAATTCAACAGTTCTTGTAGTTATATTCAAGAAATCAGCAATTTCTTTTATGCTTCTACCCTCTTTCACGAGAGTCGCCACTTCAATTTCTCGAGGCGTAAGATTAAGATATTTCAATTTAAGTTGCTGCAAAAAAGAAGAAGCAATATTATCAAGATTTGATTCGATAATATTCAAGAGGGAAAGCTGACGGTTCGATAGGTTGCAATTTTTCAATTTATCAATATGAGGCAAAACGAGTTCCCTGATATTGGATAACATTTTTGTTTCAAGATCTTTTTTGCTTTCTTCGAGTTGCCTCAACAATACTTTTAATGCGACATTAGTTTCTTCAAGATTATTTGTTTTAACTTCTAATTGTTTTTCTGTCAGCTTACGTTTGGTGATATCGCGGGAGTAGGTGATTAAACCATCTTCTGTAGGATAAGCATAAGATTCCAGCCACTTGCCAAACAATCTAACAGATTCGAAATACATAGGCGACTGACTTGCCAAAGCAGCCTTGAAACTCTGGATATATTCTTTCTTGGTTTGAGGAAATTCATCAAATAAGTGCTTGCCGATAACTTCGTCTTTATTCTTGCCGATAAGTAATTCTGCCTGGCGATTCAGATCTGTAAAATGGCCATCACAATCATAAACAATGTAGATATCAGTAACGGTATTCAGTATAATAGATATTTTTTTATTCAACGCCTTTAAGTCTTCTTCGACCCGTTTGCGCTCGGTGATGTCGCGGATAACAAGGGCAGCCATTTTACAGTCGGCTCCTGCTTCAAACACGGATAAAGACGCTTCGGCAGGAAACGTTGAACCCCCTTTCCTCATGATCAGTAGTTCAGCCTGCGCTTTATCGCTTAGATATCTTCCTTCTTGGAACATAGGCGATTGCTGGTGATCAGGAACAACAAACCCATTTAATCCAACCTGCTTAAGTTCTTTTTCCGAACTACCTATCATCTCACAAGCAGATGGATTGGCGGTAATTATCGAGCCATCAGAAAGCAATATAAGAATGCCATCTATTGATGTTTCGAATAACAAACGGAAAATATGTCCGCTGTCATTGGGCAAGTTCTTGATTTTGATTTCCTTTTTCATTAATCATCCTGTCTTTGCGATTGACCTGCTTTATAGACCTCTTTTTTTCTCATCTTTAAGTTTACGCCATTTCTCAAGCCTTTGTTTGATAGTTTTTTCATAACCTCTTTCGGTCGGAAAATAAAAAATAGCGC
>DYJH01000187.1 GCA_020723255.1 Desulfonema limicola
AGTAAAAAGGGAATTCCTGAAACCGATACAAACACTCTTCAATCTAGTCTTTCCTATCTTTTTATAGGCGGCGATCTTTTAAGAGGCCCAAGAACTGTGATTCAGGCAAGCGCTGACGGGCGTGAGGCCGCTTTGTCTATTCATAGCTATCTGACCGATGGAGCTGTTATTCGGGACGCCAAACCCTTCAATATAATAAAAGGTAAATTAAAAGAAGTCGATCAGGTCAATTTTGAAGAAATTATGAGCCGTCCGCGTCATGCAACACCTCTTCTTTCCGTTGAACAAAGAATTAAGAGTTTTGAAGAGGCTGAACTCGTGTTGACCGAGTCCCAGGCTAAAGCGGAAGCAGAAAGATGTCTTTCCTGCGGCTGTCTGGACAGCTTTAACTGCCTGCTTAGAAAATATGCCACCATTTATGACGTTGATGCAAGCAAGCTGAATTTCTGGAAGAGTCCGAGATATAAAATAGAAAATTCTCATCCTTTCATAACCGTGGATCCGAATAAGTGTATCGTATGTCGCAGATGTGCAGTGGGTTGCGATAATTATCAGATTCAGTATGCCATAAAAGTAGATGAAGTTTCAGGTGAAAACCGCATCGGTCCACCCAAGTATGCGCCGCATATTAATGATAAGTGTGTGGACTGCGGTTTATGCGCAGGAAACTGCCCCACCGGCGCCCTTCAGGAGAAAATGAAAGGCAAGCCAGGCCCATTTGAACTCAAAAAAATCAGAACCACATGCACATACTGCGGGGTGGGGTGCCAGATTCTTTTGGGCTTATCAGGCGGGGAGGTAGTCAATGTCGAAGGTGTTGCCGGAGTGCCGCCTAACTTCGGGCATCTTTGCGTAAAAGGAAGGTTTGCCTATGACTTTATTCACAGTTCCGAACGCTTGCGCTATCCCATGATAAGGCAGGATGACGGCAGCTTTAAGGAAGCGAGCTGGGAGGAGGCTCTTGATCTTGTGGCCCGAAAGCTTACCTCAATAAGGGATGAATATGGGCCCGATGCCTTGGGCGCTCTTGCTTCCGCAAGGGTTACAAATGAAGAAAACTATCTCTTCCAGAAGCTTGCGAGGGCGGTATTTAAAACCAACAATGTAGATCATTGCGCCCGTCTCTGACATTCCTCAACAGTGGCCGGTCTGGCCGCAGCATTCGGAAGCGGAGCAATGACAAATACTATAGGCGATATTGAGGAAGCGGATGTAATTTTACTTACCGGTTCAAATACTACCGAAAATCACCCTGTAATTTCCTCTTACATGAAAAGAGCGATAAAATTTAGAGGAACAAAACTGATTGTTGTAGATCCAAGACACATCAATATGACCTTATTTTCAAGAAACTGGCTTCGTCCGAATCTTGGAACAGATGTCGCATGGATTAACGGCATGATGCACATTATTATAAAGGAAGAACTCTACGATAAAAGCTTTGTGGAAAACCGTACAACCGGTTTTGAAGAATTAAAAAAGACTGTAGAAAAATACACGCCTCAATATGTTGAGTCCATAACAGGCATTCCTCCGCAAAGCCTTATTGATGCAGCAAGGCTTTATGCCGGAGCAAAAGCGGGAGCGATCGTTTATTGCATGGGCATTACCCAGCATACAACCGGAACAGACAATGTGAAATCTCTGGCAAATCTTGCCATGCTTTGCGGCAATCTCGGAATCAGAGGCGGAGGAGTAAATCCTTTGCGCGGCCAGAATAATGTTCAGGGCGCATGCGATATGGGCGGGCTTCCAGATGTCTTCTCCGGCTATCAGAAAGTTATTGACCCTGCCGCAAGAGAAAAAATGGAAAAAGCCTGGGGCGTTTCAGGGCTTTCGGATAAACCGGGTTTAAAGGCTACCGAAATGATACCAAAAGCGCATGATAAAAGCTTAAGAGCGCTTTATATCATTGGAGAAAATCCGCTTATTTCTGATCCTGATATTAATCATGCCGAAAAATGCATAAAGAATCTTGATTTTCTGGTTGTGCAGGATATTTTTATGACGGATACGGCAAAACTTGCAAATGTTGTTCTTCCGTCTGGCTGTTTTGCCGAAAAAGAAGGTACATTTTCAAATACTGAAAGAAGAGTTCAGCGAGTGCGAAAAGCAGTCGATGTTCCCGGACAGGCAAGAGAAGACTGGAAAATCATATGCGAAATAGCAAACCGCATGGGATATCCGATGGCATATGAAAGCAGTGAGGCCATAATGGAGGAAATAGCCAAAGTTACTCCATCTTATGCCGGTATAAATTATGAGAGAATAGACCAGATAGGCATTCACTGGCCCTGTCCGAATCTGGAAAGTCCCGGCACGCCAATTTTACACACGCAGGCTTTTCCTATAGGCAAGGGTATTTTTCATTCAATTGAATATATTCCACCGGCTGAGCAGACTGACAGCGAATATCCGCTTTACCTCACAACAGGGCGGGTTCTTCAGCAGTACCATACAGGCACGATGACCATGAAATCCGAAGGGATTAATATAAGAGCGCCTGAAAATTTTGTTGAAATTTCACCTGCCGATGCAAAGAAATTTAGTTTTGAAGATGGATCATTGGCAAAAATTATATCAAGAAGAGGAGATATTTCAGCAAAAGTTAAAATATCCTCAACAGCAGTTGATGGAACGGTATTTATTCCTTTCCATTTTGCACAGTCTGCTGCAAACAAACTGACAAATGCCGCTCTTGATCCGGTATCAAAAATACCGGAGTACAAAGTCTGTGCAGTAAAGATGGCAAAATCAGCTTGACAGTTTTTTGAAAATAATAAAATACATAAAACCCGTTATTGTTGTTATGGCAATAACGGGTTTTGTATTTGATGGCTCTATCAATTAAGAGTTGTCTTTGAGGCAATAGCCGTCTGAAGAAGCCCTTGGTTAGGAATAGAATCAAACGGGCGATACATCTGAAATTCCGGCCATACTTATCAAAGCGGTAAAACAGGAACCGACCGTTTCTTAAGAATGGCGGAATACCTTTCTAACTGTGGATGAAGAAAAACAAATGACTTATGGTTTATCGTTAAAATGTTGATGAAATCGTAAAAAGCAATTTTTTATAACACATTGAATTATTTTATTATTTATAAATATTTCTCTTGACTTTTAATTCTTCATATTATATAAATAGTTAACAGTTACAAAAGGTTAAGAGGAATATTATGATACATATGCAAAATCCTAAACAGCTTTACATTTTCGATCCATGTAGCAGTATTTCTCCAAAAAGACGGCGAATGCTTGATGCCGGACGGCCTGGATTGTTCCATGAGCACATTCTGTCTTCTATACCAGTCGATCAATTTGCAAAGTTTTTTGACGAATACATGGGGCGGTCATCAAAAGAGCTTTATTCCATGCTTGGCGCGCTTATTCTGCAGCAGGCGTGTAACCTTACTGATGAAGAAACGGTTCAGCAGTATTGCTATAATTTGCAATGGCATTATGCTGTAGATAACCGGTTAATATAAAAAAAGGGCAATTTCTTGCACCATGGGACATTAACAATGTCGTTGATAAAATTGCTTCTACCGGAAATAATAATATTCTTATAACCGAACGGGGCAAGTACTATTGGGATTACCCATTAAAGGGTTTGTCAAAAAAAACACCCCCCTATTAAAAAAGACAGCCTCTTTTTTAAATGACTGTCAGATAGTTGAAAGTACAACTTCACAATAAGAATCCACCCCAGATGAGATGGATTCTTATTGTGGAGGTTCAAAAAGTTAAGCAGGGTTTAGCCTTAATATATTGCTTCAGCTTTTGCCTTTCTCTTTTTCTTCCAATGCCTTTAATACTTTTTCAGCAGTTAACGGCAGAGTTTTAATCCTCACACCAACGGCATCATAGATTGCATTGGCAATTGCAGGAGCTACAGGCGCAAGGCTGCCTTCACCGCATGCCTTGGCCCCGAATGGCCCGATTTTCTCGTGGGGCTCGATTAAAATAGTATTCATTACCGGCATTTCAAATGGTGTAGGAATCCAATAATCTAAAAATGACGGGTTCTGTATCTTGCCATTAGTCATTTTAAGGTGTTCGTGTACTGCAAAACCAAGTCCCATATGCAGTCCGCCTTCCAATTGTCCCTTTACGGCAATAGGATTAAGTGCTGTGCCGCAGTCTTGGGCGAAACAGAATTTAGTTACTTCGAACTTACCGGTTTCACGATCCACTTTAACTTCGGCCGTTCCTGCACTGAAAACGTAGGCTGCACAATAATTACCGAATCCTGAGGCAAAGATTTCATTCAATATTTCGGGCTTTTCATCATGCCGGAAGAATCCGCGGCCAACGACTTCCTGCCCGTTATGGTCTGTCTGGCATAAATAGACGGCCTCTCTGAAGGACATGCCTTTTTCCGGAGATCCTTTGACGAATATCCGGTTATCTCTTGATTCAAGGTCTTCTTCCCTTGCTTCGAGTTTCTTGGCAACCGTCTCAAAAAGCTGCCCTTTCGCATCAGCAGCAGCTCGCTTTGCTGCATTGCCTGCGTGGAATGTGACTCTTTGGCCCCATGAGCCGGCATCATAAGGACAAATGTCTGTGTCTGCCACGACGGTCCTAACCATATCCATGCTTACTCCTAACTCCTCGGCTGCTATCATGGTAATGACAGTGCTTGAACCCTGCCCGCAATCCATAGCGCCCGAATAAAGGGTAACAAACCCTTCCTTATGGAGCTTGACCATTGCTGCGGCAGTATAGTTCATGGGAGTTACATCCGGAGCATAGCTGCTGCCGGACACGGAACCGCCGCCGCCAAATCCCACTCCTATAGACTCATTACCTAGTTTGCCGCGCTTTTCTTTCCAGCCGATACATTCAGCAGTTTTTTCTATGGCCTCAGGGAAACCGCAGCTTGTGATTTTTAATCCTGTCTGCGTCGTGTAACCGGGGGTAACGGCGTTTTTCATACGAAATTCTATCGGATCGATTCCCAGATCTTCGGCAATAATGTCTAAGAAAGAACACTCTGCAAAACGGACCTGGGGGCCTGTATAGCCGCGCCTTGCGCCGGCAATCGTTTTATTTGTGCATACCCTAACAGCATTCATACTTATATTGGCGACCTTGTAATCCAAACGCAGAAAGAGCGTGGAAAGAAAAGGACCTGCCCCACCTGCGCCGCCTGCGCCGTAAGCACCGCCATCCAAAACATTTCGAAATTTCTTGGCAAGTATTTTGCCGTCTTTAGACACGCCTATTTTCATTTCCATAACTATGGGATGAGCAACACGCGTTGTTTCAAACTCTTCTTTCCTGCTCATAATAATCTTCACTGGGCGGCCGGTCTTTTTGGAAAGTACTGCACAGCAGACATCCATTGGCATAAGCTCAACTTTTCCTCCAAACCCTCCTCCTAAAGTAGGTGCTATCACACGGACCTGTCCCTCGGTCAGACCCAGAACGTAAGCTAAAATTGTCCTGATTTGAAAAGGGCTCTGGGTTGAGGTCCATAAGGTCACCCGTCCGTCACCACCCCAACTGCCCACTGTCGAGTGAGGTTCCATTGGGGAAAGGGCCTGATGATGGGTTTCAAACCGGTTTTCATATACCCTGTAAGAATCCTTAAACCCTTTCTCAACATCCCCTACTTCCATGAAAACTTCGTTTGAGATATTATTTTTAAACTGCTCATGGAGCAACGGCGCTCCAGGTTTCATGGCTTCGAACATATCAAATACTGCCGGCAACTCCTCATATTCCACTTTGATCAGGTCAAGGGCCTCCAAAGCCGTTTCCTCATCAACAGCTGCCACAGCCGCTACTTCATCTCCAATATATCGAACTTTATCAATACAAAGAGAAGTCTGATCCCATAAAAAATCACGGGTTAAAGACGTAACACCTATCTTTTTGGTGCCGGTATCCTTGCCGGTAATTACTGCCTTTACCCCTGTAAGTTTTTCCGCCTTAGAAGTATCTATATTTAAAATCTTCGCATGGGGGAGGGGACTTCTCAATAATTTACCTGTCAACATCCCTGGCATTTTCACATCATCGGTATAAATTGCCTTCCCCGTGACCTTGTCCAGGGCATCGATTTTAGGCGTAGATTTGCCCACTACAGAATATTCTTTCATTATTCTCTCCTCCTTTTTAACCTTTGGGCTCTGTTACCGTTTTAATGGCTTCCACGATCATGTTGTATCCGGTGCATCTGCAAATGTTTCCTGCAATTGCACCTTTAATCTCCATCTCAGTAGGGCAAGGATTACGATCCAACAATGCCTTTGACGACATGATCATGCCGGGGGTGCAAAATCCGCATTGGAGAGCGCCGTTTTCGATAAACGCCGTCTGCAAAGGATGCAGTTGTTGACCTTTTGCCAATCCTTCAATGGTGGTGATCTCTTTCCCGTTGGCCTCCATAATAGGAACAAGACAAGAATTGACAGACCTTCCATCCATTATAACAGTGCATGCGCCGCATTCACCTTCATCACAGGCTTCTTTGGTGCCGGTTAAGTTAAGTTCTTCACGTAGAAATTCGAGAAGAGTCATGTTCTGTTTCACCAAAAGTTCATGCCAGTCTCCATTAACCATTATTTTTACAATCTTCTTTTCCATATATATTTCCTCCATGCTATCCTGCGTTTGCCAGGGATAATGCTTTGTTAAATGCCCTTCGGGTCATTACCTTGACCATCTTCTTCCGGTATTCCTCAGAACTCCGCACATCACTTATGGGACATGATTCATCCATGGCAATCTGGGCTGCCTTTTCCAAAATAGCCTCATCAACCGCGTTGTTTTTTAATACATCTTCCGCTTCCCTTATCCTAAGAGGGGTCGGACATACGGCGCCAAGCACAATACGGACATCTTCGCAACAATTGGCCTTCCCGTTTGGAGTAACGATACAGGCAACGCCCACGATAGCCAAATCCATAGCCCCTCGCATGCTGTATTTCAGATAGTAACCCCCGCTTTTTGGAGACATTTTGGGAACCCGGATCTCTTTTAGAATCTCTCCTTCCTTAAGAGCATTTTGCCCCGGCCCCTTAAAAAACTCCTCTGTAGGTAGAATCCTTTCACCGCCTTTACTTACAAGCACGACCTGGGAATCAAGCGCTATCAGAGAAGGAGCGGAATCCGCAGACGGTGAAGCATTGCAGATATTGCCTGCCATAGTAGCCCGGTTGCGGCTCTGAACCGATCCTATGGATCTTGCCGCCTGAGATAGGATTGCCCAGTCTTTGTTTACAACCGGATGATCGCCGATATCATTAAGCCTCGCCATTGCTCCAATTTTCAGCGCTCCATCATCCGAACTGATATAATCCAGATCCGGAATCCTGCTCAAGCTGATAAGATATTTTGGAGTCATCATCCTGTGCTTCATGCGCACAATAACAT
>DYJH01000188.1 GCA_020723255.1 Desulfonema limicola
ACGAATGGGAACATCTGCTATAGCGGAAAGCAGGGCATATAATTCCGCCGAAGAGGCGCTGTCGCCTTCCACCCCTCCGTAGGATTGTTCAAAAACAAGGCTGGCGGACAAAGACAGCGGATTGTCCAGCGCATACCTTCCTCCCAGGAAACCGGATAAAATCAATACACCCTTGGAATGTATAGGACCGCCCATGGCTACTTCGCGCTCGATATCCACAACTTCTCCTTTTCCCAATCTTATCCGGGCAGTGATACGGGTGGGACGGGAAAAGGCAAAATCCCCCAGTGATATAACGGAAAGACCGTTTACCTGGCCAACCCGGCTGCCTTTTGTATCGATCAACACGATATCCCGTTCGATCTGTTCCTGCATACTTTCCCGTAAACGGTCGGAGCGGTATATCCAGGCATCTACAGCTTTTTGTATATCATCAGCTTGAACAGCCGAATGGCTGTTTTGCCGCGCCCAATAATCCGCTTCATGCAGTAAATTGATGATGCTTTCCATATGCAAGGTCATCTTTTTGGCATCTCCCACCATACGACTGCCGCGCTCGATTACCAGGCCGACGGCATCCCGCTTAAAAGGCAGCAGTTTTTCCTGACGCACAATACCGGCCATAAGACGCACAAATTCATGCTGGTTTTTCCGGTTATTGTCCATCTGTCTTGCAAAATCCACGGAAACCTTGAACAAATCGCCGAATTCAAAATCATACTCTCTAAGAATATAATATAAGAAGGGAATACCAATCAGCACGACTTTTATCCTGATGGGCAAAGCTTCTGGTTCAAGGGATACAGTGCTTATCAGGCTGTACATCTGGCCTATTGACTCTATTTTTAGTTTTCCTGTCTTAAGCGTCCTTTTTAATCCTTCCCAGGCAAAGGGTTCACGAACCAGCTTCAGGGCATCTATAATCAAATAACCACCATTAGCCCGGTGAAGGGCGCCTGGCCGGATCATAGTGAAATCGGTGACCAACCACCCCATTTGGGCAAGATGCTCCACTCGTCCGAAAAGGTTCTGATAGGTTGGATTGTCTTCGTATATGACGGGCGCTCCTTTGCTTTCGCTGTTATCCACAAGAACATTGACATAGTAGCGACGCTCAGCCGGGTTTTCGGGTTCCTCGCCTGTGCTTGCATCTCCGGGCGCCTGCTGTTGCTGCCCGGGTTGCTGTGCAGGAAAGAGTTGCCGGATGTTTTGAATTAAATCGTCTCGGGCGGCCTTAAGATAACGACTCACCGAATCGTTATTTGTGTATTTTTCTTTTAATTCGTTGATTAAAGGGTCAATGGTGTATTTTGTCACTTCCCGCATAAACGCTTTTTCTTTTTCACGAATTTCCCGTTGCCATTTGGGGAAATTCTGGACCAAACGATGGGCTTCATTATGCATCTCTTCAATATTTTTTTCGATTCGGCTCTTTTCTTCTTCAGAAAGCTTTCCGTATTCTTCCGGTGTATAAGTCCCTTCCTCATCTGTTTTAATAGGGGCAAAAACCAGACCGCTGGGTGTGGGCATAGCCACAAGATTTTTCCCTTTTGCTTTTTTACGTATTTCTTCGAATCCCTGCTTTTGCTTTTCCTGAAATTCCTGGGCAATTGACTGTGCCCGGTTCTGATATTCTTCATTTTCCAGGGCGGCCTGCATGGCATGCCGGATATTTTCAATCAACTGTTTCATGTCCTTAGCCAATAATTTTCCCTGGCCGGCTTTAATCGTTAAAAGCCTGGGTACATGCTTTTGATCAAAATTAGTCACGTAGCAGATATCATTGGGAACAGGTTCCTGCTCGGCACGCTGTTTTATAAAATCTCGGATAAAGGTGTGTCTGCCTGTGCCTTGCTCTCCGAGAGAAAAGATATTATATCCCTGGCTCTGAATCCCTACACCAAAATGCAGAGCCTGTTCGGCCCTGGGCTGACCGACCACATGAGCGGCCATGGAAATGTCTTCGAAATCATCCGTGGTTTCAAAAGGCAAATCCTCAAACCGGCATTTCCGATATAATTGACTTGGTTTTAATACTGTTTCGCGCATTGTTGACATCCTTTATTGTTTGATGGTTTATCGATGAAGCGTGGTAAATGAACAGCAGATTAAGAAGACTTTTGTCTCGTTGATGTGCAATAACTTTATATATTAATGACCCAATATTTACACTTGTTTTGTAATTATTTTGCTAGTTCAAATAATTGGTATTTAGAGGCTTTTTTGTCAAAAGTAATAACGGTCTCACAACCATTCGTTTTTGCAGAATGTGCAATTAAGAGATCAGAAAGATCATGTTTGTTTCCTTTTGCTGAACGGGCGAATTGCTGTAGAGTCAATATTTGGTCAAATTTAAAAATCGGCATCAACAAAAGGTCATTTAGAGAATCTAATATTTCTGCTCTTTGGATATCATAAACAGATTCTAAAACCCAAATCATTTCTATAATTACTAGTAACGGCACAAATAGCTCTTTTTTTTCTGATTCAGCTTTTTTAAAAATCTTATAGACTTTTTTTGATTGAAGCTCGTCATCTCCAATCAAAAAACGAATCAGGATATTTGTATCAATAGCTTTCATTTATAGTTATCCCGCATTCGGTTTTTAATCGCATCGTCCATAGTTTCGATGGATACCGCCTTTCTGCCGGACTTATACAATTTGCAGAAAATATCATCGACTTTTTTAGAGACCGGCCGAATCATGGCCACTCTATCTTCTGTAATAACTATTTCAATTTTATCACCGGTATTTAATTTGAGAGAATCTCTTATTATTTTTGGGATTGTAATCTGCCCTTTGGTGGTGAGAGTTGCTAACGCCATAATAATCTCCTTACTTATTATATTATCTTACTTACCAGTAAGGCGTTAATAATAAAATGTCAAGGCGGTATTTCGATGGTTTTGAAAAATGCCCCCTTTTGCCCGATTTTAGCGTCAGGCTCAATTTTGATGGTTTCGTAAAAAGTCGGAAAATATCCTATTGTGTCATTCCCGTGAAAACGTAAATCCAGTATAATAAATATGTTCTGGATATCTGCTTTCGCAGGTATGGCGGTTTAGGGATTTTTTACGAGTCCATCAAATTTTAATCCTCGAAATACTCAATTATGTTTCTTAATCTTTAACCCCATTTCTGACTGGGTGCTCATTTTATATACATTATCTACACAGATTCGGGATACCGTGGATATAAAGAAGTTACACCCTCACATGTTAAAAAAATTTATGATACTGAAATGCTCAGCATCAAAGGACATGCCGAACTGAGCCATATGGAAGAACGGATAAAAATGGCCTTTGGCTTGGAAGCTTATCCGATTGCCCTTGAAATCCTCACAGAAACGGCGGTGACAGGTTATTTAGAAGGAAAGGCGGCTGTGGTCATTTGTCAAAAATCGGAAGCCACTGGAATAGATCCAAAGGCCCTTCTTCAGGAAATCCTTGCAGTACTTCAGCACGACGGTTATCTGGAATAAAAAGAAGAAGAGCTGATTCGAAAGTTTGTGGTCAGACAAAAGGATCTCGAACACATCGTGGAACTCATCAGGGAAAATGGGCAAAACAACTGTCAGCATATCCTATTTGTTGCTCCAAGGGGATTTGGAAAGACCACGCTGGCATTAAGGGTAGCCTCGGAAATACGAAAGAGCAAAGAGTTTTCTGAAAACTGGTACCCTGTTGTGTTTTCAGAAGAGAGTTATGAGATTTGCACTCCGGGAGAATTTTGGCTTGAAGCGATTTTTCATATCGGAAAACAAACCCAGGACATGCGATGGCAAAATGTATACGAGGAATTGCGCACGGAAAGCAAAGAAGATCGATTGCGTGATAGGGCCTTAGCCCAGCTTATGGATTTTGCTGATGAAAGAAATGTGCGCCTAATGCTGGTTGTCGAAAATATGAATATGCTGCTTGGCCAACAAATTTCTTCTGATGATGCATGGAAACTTAGACATACTCTGATGAGTGAACCAAGAATCATGGTTTTAGGCACTGCAACGTCAAGGTTTGACCAGCTTGATAATTCCGAAAACGCCTTATTCGAACTGTTTAAGATCAATAAACTTGAACCGTTGAACACGGATGAATGTCAGATATTATGGGAATCAATTACAGGGCAGCAACTGAGTTGGAATCGAATCCGGCCAATTGGAATCCTGACCGGCGGAAGTCCAAGATTGCTGGTTATCATCTCCGGTTTTATAGTAAAAAACTCCTTAAAAGAACTAATGGAAAATTTGACAGGTCTGGTTGATGAACATACGGAATATTTTAAAAGTCATCTGGACAGATTGCCGCCTCAGGAACGCAAGGTGTTTGTAACATTAGCAGACACCTGGAATCCGGCCACTGCTAGCGTTATTGCCAAATATTCAAGAATCAGCGTCAATAGTGTAAGCTCAAATCTCCAAAGACTTATTTCACGCGGAGCGGTTGTGGTTGCCCCAGAAAAGAGCAGAAAAAAATGGTACCAGGTAGCAGAACGCATGTATAATATTTATCACCTGCTGCGTCGTAGGGGTGAGGCAGCAAACAGAGTTCGAGCGGTTGTTGATTTTATCATTTATTTTTATATTGATGACGATCTGGTTAAACTGACCCGAACAGTCGCAGAGGAAGCATGCTCACTTGAACCCAAAATTCGTGAAGACCACTGTAGATTTATCGAAGAAATTATCAAAATACCTAAAGTATTAAAATTTCGAGAAAAAATCATTGACAGCATCCCTGAGCAGTTAATCGGTTCATTGAAATTGCCTCATGATTTAATAAAACAAATGGGAGCTGAAGAGGCAAAAGAAAAAATCAGTGCAAATGAATTAACGGAAGGAGAAATCGAAACCGGAACTTTAAAGGAGCCAAATAACCTTAGTGCTTTACTTCAATTATCTTTAAAAATAATTGAGAATCCTAATCGAATTGAAGAGGCGGAAAAAGCCTGTAGAAAAGCTATTGAGTTAGATCCCAAGTATGCCTTTGCGTGGATCTGTCTGGGCTATCTGTTAAGTAAAAAACCGGAAAGATTCGATGAAGCAGAAAACGCAATTGAACGGGCAACTGAACTGGCACCCTCTAATTTATTAATTTGGGAATATTTGATAGATTTTCAGTTCAGTTTCTTAAAAAATCCAGAAAAAGCCCTTACGGCAGGAAATGAATACTTAAAAGCATCTATGCGATCCGGTCAAAGCCTGAATCGACTGGCCTGGTTGGTATTTAAAAATGATTGTTAAGAACATTTACATATTGCTGAAACATTGATTATTGAAGCAATAGCAAAAGATGAGAATAACCCATTCTACCGGCATACATATGCAGTCATTCTTGGGGGCATGGGCAGATGGAAAGAATCTCTTGTAATCGCACGGCATTTTATAGAGAATGGTGGCTTTGTCAAGAAGGAGATTAAAGAAGTTACTGAATATTTTATTAATGCGGCTGCAGGAGGATATGCCGATGAGGCAATAACTGCATTGGAAGAGTATCAGGATAATCCGTCTTTAGAGCCGATTATTGCCGGACTGAAAATATTTATCGGACAGGAGGTTTTAACTGCACAGGAAATAATGGAAATTGGACATGATGTTGCCCAACGCATCAAGGATAGAATGAGTCGTAACAAAGAAGGACATCAATAATGTGAAATAGCTATGATCAAATCTGACAATTAAGAAGAGTTCCGGGTGGTAGATCTGGAACGTTGTTGACTAAAATATATTTTTTTAGTCTGTCATCGTTTATTGGCTACGTTGGTCGTTACACTGCTGAAAATATTCATTATTAAATACTACCTGGATGATGCTCGTGATTTTTTCATCAAATTATTTTATAAAGGAATATAACCTATCGAAAGATTTTTTGCAGTACTAACTCAACAAGCACTAACTATGGATATTTTCTCAGAAACATATACGGTGAGTGTATCGATTTTGTCCTTAATATCGGAGAGCTTGTGAGCTGCCGGCAGCCCTCCGATATTGTCAAGGGAAATTACCTTATTTAGTGCTGTATGCTGCCTGATATCAGTTTTTCTATCAGTCCTAAATCACCTACTATATGATCTGTGCGGTCTCTTTTGGTGTACATATCCCAAAATGATTCAGCAATGCTGTACGCAGATATAAGAGGCATCGGAGACTGTGGTGTAGGCGGTGGCGGAGCTTTTGGCTCCTGCAAAGAACCATCCCCCTTGTCGACAAGACCGGCAATAAGAACCATACCGACATAAATACCGTCTTTTTTCAAATCATTGTGAAGAGAATGAGCATAGCTGCGGATACCACTCTGAGCCATAGCAAAGTTCGAGCTAAAAGGCACCGGCTCAATCACCGAAGCAGCAGATGTAAAAAGTATTCCGCCATTACCCTTCTCAAGCATACCAGGCAAAATAGCCCGCACCGCGGTGATGGCACCCAGAGTAATGTCCATGTGAGGCCGCACATTTTCAACTGTAATATTTCTGGGCGTTGCCAATGACTCAATGCCCAGTACCGGACTATACTCAAGAACATCAATAGATCCGAACCTTTCCTGAGCCTTTGCAATAGCTGAAGACAAGCTTTTTAAATCTCTCGCATCACCAACAAACCCCTCGGCCTCAATTCCTTTTTCTTTCAATTTGGCAACATAGGTATCAAGATTGGCTTTCGTACGCGAAATCAAAGCAGCGCTAAATCCTTCCTTGCCGAAGCGGTGAGCAATATGCAGACCTACACCTGGACCAACTCCTATGATCATGATTGTTTTCGACATGTCTTCCTCCCTAACTTGATTTTTTGCTTAGTTTTCCAGCGCGAAACGCTTTTATATATTTCCGGCAATATTCATCTTTGCCTTTCAAAACAGATGCCGCCATCAAGGTTGCCATCATCTCCCGGTCACGCACATTCAGCATAACAGCGTCCGTATCAAGACCTATCATCATTGAAAGAAATGTACGATTTACAAGGCCTCTTACCGGCATTCCGAAGGCAACGTTTCCTATAATTGTGAAAGTGCGCACCTGTGGAAATGTTTTGCGCAGCATTCGATGCGTATCAATTGTTACCTTTCCGGCCTTCCAATCAACTGATACTGTCATAACCAACGGATCAAGATATAGTGATTCGGGTTTTATGCCTGCCGACATAGCCCGGTCTATAATAATCTCTGCCATAGCCACTCTGCCATCCGGATTATCAGGGATTCCCTTTTCGCTCATACATAATCCTACGAGACCGCAATTGAGTTCAGCGGCAAGCGGCAAAAGTTTGTCAAGACTCTCTTTCTCAGCGGTAACCGAACTCAGGATCAGTTGCGATCCTTTATATACTTTGACGGCTTTATGCAAAGACTCGGGG
>DYJH01000189.1 GCA_020723255.1 Desulfonema limicola
CTTGTTTGGAGATATGCATGCTTCAAAAAGAGCCTGTCCGTTACCAAAGGGAATGATGTGGTCAAATTCGGCATGTATGACAAGAAGGGGTTTATTAAAATTACGTATTTTATCAATGTGGTGAAGATCGTTTTTCTCGCCGATTCCCAGTCTATCTATATTTATACCCACAAGCCTCAAAAGGGGAAGGATGTCTGCAAAACCGCTTTCGACGATAAGACCGTTAATTTCATTTTGATAGCATGAAGCAAGCTCAAGGGCAGAAGCGCTTCCAAGAGATCTTCCCATAATAATTATCGGGCCGTTATATCCTCTTTGCTTAAGCCATTTCTTTATGAAATCAAATATAACATGACAATCACGCATCATGCATGTGACTGTCGGAGATCCTGTTGAACTGCCGTATCCTCTGTAGTCCACCGGAAGAAAATTGATTCCCATCTTTGTATATAACGGACCTAACTCATCATAATCTGAAACAATTTCACCGTTACCATGGAAAAAAAGTATTACCGGCGCTGATTTGTCACTAGTATGCAGTTTTGCTCCGATAGATATACCGTCTTGTACAGGAATATATATTTCTTCCGAATCTTTTACAAGCAAAGGATCACTCCAATCGGCTCTTGGATGAAAAAGAAGGGCTAATACCTCAGGATGATCAAGAGCAGAATAATTGGCTGAGGAGAAATCATGCATATAACAACCCCCTGTTTTTTTAAATGGTTCTTCAGAATCTTTCCCGGAACAACCGGAAAAAGAAAGATTCATTATACAGATCATAATCAGAAAAACATAAAATATAACAGAATTATTAATGCTCATTTATACTAACTATATAATAAAAGCCAAAACAAGTAAAAGATGAAAATATTAAATTGCCAGCGGGATAACCCCATATGCTAATAATTGCGAACCCTGACTTTTTTCTATTCGACTCTCGACAAATTCATAGTAATAGCTTATACTTTTTATGGTTTTGTAAAATTAAGACTGGCGTATTGATGCATTCCATGCTAATTTAAATTTTTATTTTTTTCAGTAAAGGCATAACTTAAGATATTTATAGAATATCGCAAAGAAAGGTTGGTGTAATACATTGAAAATTAATATAAATTATAAAGTTATTTTAATAATTTTATTAGTCGTGATCATAATTCCTGCTGTGTGGGTTTTAAGTTATAATATGGAAGGTGAAAAACCTGTTGTAGATGTTGAAAGTCCAGTTAAAATATTATCAATCGGAGCTTCAAAAGATCTTGCGGTTATAGCTTCTGATCAGAAGAGAGGCTTGCGCAAACTAAGAATAGAGATTGTGAAAGACGGAAAAGAAATTTTCTTATTTGAAAAAGAATATCCTAAAGCTTCTTTTTTAGGGTCGGGCATTCATAAAGATACGTTGCATGTTGTTGTTGAACCATCAAAACTTAACATTACAGACGGAAAAGGTTTATTGCGTTTAAAAGCATGGGACTACTCCTGGCGAAGATGGTGGAACGGAAATATTACTACTGCTGATAAAGAAATTAATATCGATACAAAACGGCCTGAAATAGATGTTTTAGGTGGAACACAATATATAAACCAGGGTGGGACAGGTGTTGTCATGTATAAATTATCCGAGCCATGTGATAGCAACGGAGTTTATTCTGGGGGAATTTTCTTTCCTGGCTATAGCGGGTTTTCCCCAGATAAAAATATTTATATTTGCTTTTATGCTCTTGAATATGACAAGGAGCCGGGTACAGAAATATATGCTTCGGCTGTTGACGAGGCGGGAAACAGCTCAAAAAGAGGCTTTAATATAACTATAAAGGAGCGTAAATTCAAAAACGATTCAATTGAAATCTCCGATTCATTCCTTAATGCAACTATGCCTCAATTTGATGTAGCTATTGCCCAGAATTCAACCAATCCTCTTTTGGATAAATATATCAAAGTAAACCGGGATCTGCGGGTTGAAAACCATAACAAATTGAAAGAACTTGTAAAAAACCCTGAAAAAAAAATGCTCTGGGATGGTGTTTTTGTAAGCTTCCCGAATGCCGCAAATAAAGCTTCTTTTGCCGACCACAGAGATTACAATTATCAGGGTAAGCTAATAGACAGCCAGACTCATCTTGGAATCGACTTTGCATCTCTTGCCGGTGCGCCGGTTCCTGCTGCAAATAAAGGGAAGATTGTGCATGTAGGGGATTTTGGAATTTATGGAAAAATGGTTCTTATCGACCATGGTTATGGTCTTTTCAGCATGTACGGCCACCTAAGCAGTTCCGATGTTAACGCAGGTCAGATTGTGGAAAAAAATTATACGATAGGACGCTCGGGAAAAACAGGCCTTGCCGCAGGCGATCATCTGCATTTCAGCATGCTTGTGAACAATGTGTTTGTAAATCCGTTAGAGTGGCTTGATGCTTCATGGATAGTGAATAACATTACAAGTAAAATTAACGACGCCAAACCGGCTTCCGGTTCCAATCAGGAAATAACGCAATGAAGGAATATACGGTAAGAAAAACTTTTAAGGACATTAACGAGAAAATTAAATCCGGAAAAGTTGTTGTTGTTACAGCCGGAGAAATGATCGATATTGTTAAAAACGATGGACCGGTTAAGGCTGCAAGACATGTCGATGTGGTTACTACCGGAACTTTTGCCCCCATGTGTTCATCGGGTGCTTTTATAAATTTCGGACATTCGGCTCCTACAATTAAAGCTTCAAAAGTCTGGATAAACAATGTTCCGGCATATGGAGGACTTGCCGCCGTTGATTGTTATATAGGAGCCACAGAGCCATGCGAGGATGACCCGCTTAATAAAGTTTATCCGGGTGAATTCAATTATGGCGGCGGGCATGTTATTCAGGATCTGGTTGCAGGTAAAAAAGCGCATTTAAAAGCCATCGGTTATGGAACTGCATGTTATCCGGGGCGTCTGGCGGAAAAAGAAATTTCTTTATCAACTCTTCCCAATGCAATTTTATGTAATCCAAGAAACGGTTATCAGAATTATAATTGCGCGATCAATTTGACCAATAAAACTATTTATACTTACATGGGTATATTAAAACCCAGAGGCGCAAACGCAACTTATTGCTCTGCTGGAGAGTTCAGCCCTCTTTTAAATGATCCTTACTATAAAACAATAGGTCTTGGAACAAGAATATTTCTGGGAGGCGCAACAGGATATGTTACATGGCACGGAACTCAGCATAAGCCTTCAGCCAAAAGAAATGAAAAAGGCGTTCCTGTAACTCCTGCAGGAACGCTATGGGTTATGGGCGATTTGAAAAAAATGAGTCCAAGCTGGCTTGTGGGCGTGAGCATGCTGGGATATGGTTGTTCTCTTTCGGTTGGCTTAGGCGTTCCCATACCTGTATTAAATGAAGATATGGCAACATATACAGGAATATCGGATGAAGAAATATTCACTCAGATTGTTGACTACGGGAGTGATTATCCAAACGGAATTTCTAAAAATTATGGACAGGTTAGCTATGCACAGTTAAAGAGTGGGTTTATAAATTATAACGGCGAAAAAGTTCCTACGGTTCCGCTTTCAAGCCTTGTTAAGGCAAGAGAAATTGCCGACATATTAAAAGATTGGATTTTGAAGGGAAAGTTCTTTCTTGGAGAACCGCAGTTTACTTTGCCGGATAGCTGACAACCTTTAAACTCATGTCTGATACAATAAGAGCTTTTATAGCATTAAAACTTCCGGAAAACATTTTATCTTTCATAAAGAAAATTCAGAAAGATTTAAAGCAATATGGTTTTGCCCTTAGATGGGTGAAACCGGAAAATATTCACCTTACTCTAAAGTTTTTCGGAAATGTAAGCGATTCCGAGGCGGAGAACATTAAGCTTGCTTTGAGTGATTGTATCGGCCGATTTTCTCCTTTGCTTCTTTCCGCAAATGCAATAGGCGTGTTTCCATCTATTATGCGCCCAAAAGTCATATGGGTCGGAATTTCAGGCCAGATGCCGATGCTGTTTAGTTTGCAGAATGTTCTTGAGAAAAGGCTGGAGGAAGTTGGTTTTAAAAAAGAAGATCGTCCGTTTCAAGGACATCTTACTATGGGGCGCTTTAAAGGAAGGGTTGATAGCGCAAAGCTGGTTGAAGCAATAAAAAAATATAAAGATATTAATTCAGATGTTTTTGCCGCAGAAGAAATTATTTTGTATAAAAGCGATCTTAAGCCGGATGGACCTGTATATACCGAACTTTTCAATGCACCTTTGATTAAAAATATGGAAGCGTGAGTTTAGTGGTTAACTTACAAAAGAATGGGGGGATTATGAGCAATTCGATGGATAAGGGGAAAGCAATTGATGCTGCAATCGGGCAGATTGAACGCCAGTTCGGGAAAGGGTCGGTAATGAAGCTTGGCAGCAGGCCTGTTGTTGATGTTCCTGTAATACCCACAGGATCTCTTGCGCTTGACAAAGCGCTTGGATTGGGCGGGCTTCCAAGAGGAAGAATTGTAGAAATATTCGGCCCGGAATCATCGGGCAAGACCACTCTTGCATTAAGCGCTGTTTCAGAGGCCCAGAAACAAGGAGGCATTGCAGCTTATATAGATGCCGAACATGCCCTTGATACCGCTTATGCAAAAATAATTGGGGTCAACTGCGATGAGCTTCTTATTGCACAGCCCGATACAGGTGAGCAGGCTCTTGAAATTGCAGATATGCTGGTAAGAAGCGGAGCTATTGATATAATGGTAATAGATTCAGTTGCAGCTTTAGTTCCCAGGGCTGAAATTGAAGGCGAAATGGGCGATTCCCATATGGGGCTTCAGGCAAGGCTGATGTCCCAGGCGTTGAGAAAACTTACCGGGACAATCGGCAAGACAATGACGTCGGTTATTTTTATAAATCAGATAAGGATGAAGATAGGCGTTGTATTCGGAAACCCTGAGACAACAACCGGAGGCAATGCCCTTAAATTCTATTCTTCCGTAAGGCTTGATATAAGGCGCACCGCATCCATAAAAGACGGACAGGATGTTGTCGGAAACAGGACGAAGGTTCGCGTTGTCAAAAACAAGATGGCTCCGCCGTTTAAAGAAGCCGAATTCGATATAATGTATAATGAGGGAATATCGAAAACAGGCGATGCTATTGATATAGGCGCAGACATCGGCGTTATCGAAAAAAGCGGTGCATGGTATTCATATAACGGGGAAAGAATAGGGCAGGGGCGCGAAAACGTTAAAAAATTCTTAAAGGAAAATCCTGAGATTTTTAACAGTTTGTATATAAAAGTAAGGGAGGCCGCAGGTGTTGTGCCGGCAAAAGAAGAAATAAAAACCGACGTATAGGTTTGAGGAGAAAGAAAGCTCATAAGCTCATGAGTTGATAAGCTATAAGGAATTGTGCCTTTTTTGCTTACGAACTTATGAACTTATCAACTTACGAGCTATATATACGGAGTGATTAATGACAGGCAGTGATATTCGCAAACAGTTTCTTGAATATTTTAAAAAACATGATCATCAGATAGTAAGAAGCTCATCGCTCGTTCCGGCTGAAGATCCTACTTTGCTTTTTACAAATGCCGGGATGGTGCCCTTTAAGCGTACCTTCCTCGGGGAAGAGACAAGAAGCTATGTCAGAGCGGCAAGCTCACAGAAATGCGTTCGCGCAGGCGGAAAGCATAATGATCTTGAAAATGTGGGTTATACGTCAAGGCACCATACTTTTTTTGAAATGCTCGGAAATTTTTCCTTTGGTGATTACTTTAAACAAAAGGCTATTGAATTTGCCTGGGATCTTCTTCTGAGAGGCTACGGGCTTCCGTTAGATAAATTGTGGGTTTCGGTATATCTTAACGATGATGAAGCTCATGACATCTGGCAGAAGAATATCGGTGTTCCGGAAGATAGAATTGTTAGATTCGGGGATAAGGACAATTTCTGGTCAATGGGAGACACCGGCCCCTGCGGCCCTTGTTCCGAAATACTTATTGACAGAGGAGAAAAATATAGCTGCGGTAAGCCTGAATGCAGGGTTGGTTGTGATTGCGACCGTTATCTTGAAATATGGAATCTTGTTTTCATGCAGTTTGAAAGAGATGCTTCCGGAAAAATGACTCCGCTTCCTAGACCCAGCATTGATACCGGAATGGGGCTTGAGCGTATTGCTGCTGTGGTTCAGAACGTGCCCACGAACTATGATACGGATCTTATTATTCCGATAATAAGAAAAACGGAAGAGTTATCGAAAAGGAGCCTCGGAGATTCTGATAAGTCTGATATTGCCATGAAAGTTATTGCCGATCACAGCAGAGCTGCGGCATTTCTTATCTGCGACGGGGTTCTTCCGTCTAATGATGGCAGGGGATATGTGCTTCGCAGGATAATGAGAAGGGCTATACGGTACGGACGTTACATCGGTCTTGTAAAACCTTTTTTGCATGAGACTTCCGGTGTTGTTATTGAAACCATGAGAGAAGCTTATCCGGAATTTGAAGGAGCCGAGGCATTTATCGCAAATGTTATAAAAAATGAAGAAGTAAGATTTTCCGAAACTCTTGATAATGGATTAAGACTTTTAAATGACGCCCTTTCGGAAATCAAAACCAAGGGTTTAAATACGATTTCCGGAGATATAATATTTAAGCTTTATGACACATGTGGGTTTCCTGTAGATATTGTAAGAGATGTTGTAAGGGATGAAAATATTTTTCTTGATATGGACGGTTTTAATGCGGCGATGCAGAACCAGAAGGAAAAATCAAGATCGGTTGCAAGTTTTACCGGTATGACGGAAGCATATAAAAACCTTTCCTTAAACCGGATGATTCCGAAGTTTACAGGATATGACAGAGATAAATATGATTCTAAAGTACTGCTCATAGTAAAAGATGGAAAAGAAATATCCGAAGTAGTTTCCGGCAGCGATATAGAAATAGTCACCGCAGAGACTCCTTTTTATGCCAAATCGGGAGGCCAGGCCGGGGACACAGGCTCTATAACTTCGGAAAATCTTGAAATTGCAGTTACTGATACGATAAAAGATCCTGCCGGAATAATAATCCATAAAGGCAAAGTACTTTCAGGAAATGTTGCAAAAGGTCAATCGGTAACCCTTACTGTTGACAATAAAAGGCGTGGTGCAACAGCGCTAAACCATACGGCAACGCATATACTGCATTATGTTTTAAAACAGATTTTGGGCGATCATGTGAAACAGGCAGGATCATTTGTATCATCCGATAGGCTTCGTTTTGATTTTACTCATTTTTCCCAGGTTGACCCAGGTACTCTTGAGAAGATAGGAACACTTGTAAATGAGAGAAT
>DYJH01000190.1 GCA_020723255.1 Desulfonema limicola
GCGAGGACGTCCGATAACAAGTCACGAAGTAATGGTCAATCTGATAGCGAATACGTCAACCGAAGCGGGGCTAAAAATACTGGCGGCGATAGACTTAAAAGAATATCCGACGGGAATCAAGGTGTCAGACAAGATAATAAAATCGCTTACAATGGAGAAAAATAACTTCCATGGGGAGTGGAACTATACCGTCAGTCCAAACATAAACAGATGAATTATTTATCTACAGTTCCTTAAGAAGCGATGTTACGTCTTTCACATTCTTTGCTTCAAGGTATTCAAATCTCGGCAGCCTCATTATTATTTGCCTCCTTTCTTTTCCAAAGCTCTTAAAACTTTCTCTGGGGTTATGGGAAGATCTTTTATCCTTACACCGGTAGCATAATATACTGCATTGGCTATAGCGGGAATTGTGGGGATATTTGCACCTTCGCTTGCTTCTTTGGCCCCGAATGGTCCTTCCGAATCTATAGATTCCACAATTATGGATTGAACTTCGGGCATATCTTCTGAGGTCGGAATCTTATAGTCCAAAAACGAGTTGGTCATGGACCAGCCCTTTTCCGTCCTATAGTCTTCACACGTTGCCTGACCAAAGGTCATAGAAACGCAACCTTCAATTTGTCCTTCAACCGCAGGTGGGTTTATGGCGAACCCACAATCATGTGCTGCCGCAACCTTTTTCACTTTTACAACGCCTGTCTCTTCATCCACATCCACTTCAGCCGCATGGCAACCAAAACTCCAGGTAGCAGCCAAACTTACTTTGCCTTCCGCAAATCCGCTTACATCTCCCGTATCTACAGGTGGGTTATAATAACCTACAGTAGTTAGTGGTATTCTCTTTATTTGAAAACGTGTCTTAACAGCTTGTTTTATAGTTATACCTTTTTCAGGGTTACCTTTGACATATATCCCGCCTTCCCTTGCTTCAAGGTCCTCTTTATTTGCCTCAAGCATTTCCGCCGCCGTTTCTATAAGTTCTTCCTTGATTTTAAATGCAGCCATTTTGGCGGCGTTTCCGGCACACACTATAAGCCTGCTGCCATAAGTTCCAAGATCCAAGGGTGTTGTGGCAGTATCTGCGGCAATTACCTTTAACTGATCAATGCCGGACAGTCCGATTTCTTCCGCTGCAATCATAGCCAATGCTGTTTCGGATCCCTGACCTATGTCCGATGATCCGGTATAAAGAAGAAAAGTACCATCTTCTTCAGTAGTTATATTTACGCCTGAATGTGAAGGAGGGTTGGTGTAGAATTGAGAGAATCCCGGCCCTGATGCAAAGAAGTTGCAAGCAAGCCCCACTCCCTTTCCATGGGGAAGTTTTTTCCAGTTCTTTTTCCAGCCGATACCTTCAGAAGCAGTGTCTAAAGATTCTATGTGGCCGCAGCTTCTTATTTTAAAGTTATTCATGGTGGTATCCCCGGCTTTAAGGGCATTTATCTTTCTTATTTCTATGGGGTCCAAATTCAGATTTTCCGCTATAATATCCATCATTGATTCTATGACAAAACGGGGCTGAATCGCTCCGTGTCCTCTTTGTGCTCCGCAGTAAGGCTTGTTGGTATAAAATCTTCGTGCATCAAACCTGAAGTTTGGAAGCTTGTATGGACCGTGTTGAAAGACCCCCATAACGAAAATGGAGATCATGGAAACGCTCTGATAAGCCCCTCCATCGGCAAGTATTTTGGAGTCAAAAGCCATTATACGACCATCTTTTTTAACCCCGATTTTTTGTTCTATAATGGTTGGATGACGTCTTGTGGTGGTAGAAATATCTTCCTCTCTGGTGTAAGAAATCGTTACCGGCTTTCCAGACATTCTTGAAAGCAGCGCAGATATGGGAAAAAGCGTATGAACTTCGCCTTTTGCTCCGAATCCCCCACCTACATGTGGTTTTATTACCCTGACCTTGTTTACCGGTATTCCAATAGTTTCCGCAATGCATACCTTGTCATAAAACGGGGTTTGCGTACTTGACCATAATGCTACATCTCCCGACGGATAATATTCGGCGGTAACTGCATGGGGTTCCAGGTAGGAGTGATGCGTACGCTGGGTTTCATATTTATCTTCCAGAATATAATCCGACTCGGCAAAAGCTTTTTCAATATCTCCAAGATGAAAAGTAGTCATAGTTGAAATATTTCCGGGGAAATTCTCGTGGATCCGAATGGCATCCGGTTTCATTGCTTCCCATATATCAAAAAGAGCCGGAAGTTCCTCGTATTCCACCTTTATTAATTCCAAAGCTTCCATTGCTATATCTTCGTCGGTTGCTGCAACTGCAGCCACCTCATCCCCGATAAATCGCACCTTTTCTTTTGCAAGTGAATACTTATCTCTTAATATTGCCGGTAAAGGATCAACTCGCATAGTACCGTGAGGAATATCGGTTATATCTTTCCCGGTAGCAACTGCTCTGACTCCTTTAAGCTTTAATGCTTTGGATTTATCTATATTAAGTATTCTGGCATGGGGTAGGGGACTTCTTAGAATTTTCCCGACAAGCATTCCGGGAAGAATGAAATCCCCTGCAAATTTGGCAGAACCGGTAACCTTTGCTGCGCTATCCGTCCTGACCTGTCTTTTCCCTATTATTGAGTACTTTCCCATTTTGATCTCCTTTGTGAACTTTTGGCATTATCCATTCGTTTGCATGTTTTATTCCTCCCTTTTTATTTGATGCTTAGTATCTTCCGAACTTCTTGGGCGCCGCTATGGTAACCTAAACTACCTCTATAAAACTATACCGCTTTATTGCATGCCTGTTTGATTGATCTTTTTACAAGCACTCTTATCAGTTTGCGCTTGTACCATACTGATATATTAAAGTGAGGCATAGGACGAACCTTTTCATAGGCTGCATCGGCAGCTTTTTCTATAAGTTCGTCTGTGATAGTGTTGCCGATAAGAATCTCCTCCGCATTCTTAAGCCTTAACGGCCCTCCTCCTATTGCGGTTACAGCTATTCTTGCGTTTTTGCACTTGCCTCCTGAAACAGTGACGCAGGCGGCTGCTCCTGCAACAGGATAATCTATGGCCTCACGTTGCGCCATCTTAAGATAACAGCTTCCCGTTCCTTTTGGAGGTGTGGGTATCTGAATCTGCTTCACAAAATCCGTTGCTTTGAGAATGTTTACTTTTTTGCTTTTTTGAGTGTAAAATTTCTCGATATCTATAACTTTTTCTTTACCGGTACCATCCACTATTGTTACTTTTGCACCAAGAGCAATTAATGCCGGAGGAGTATCAGCCTGAAAAAGGGCAAGGCATTCTTTAGAGCCTTTGGCTACAAAACACCTGTCTCCTCCAAGCTTGAAACACAGATGAGGTCTTCCTTTACGCCATTCGTGTGACTGATTATAATACATGCACATGGATTCAATGCTTATATTACCGCCGATTGTGCCCATGTTTCTTATCTGGCTGCTTGCCACTCTTCCTGACGCCTGGGCAAGAGCCGTAAACTTTTCCACTACAGGCTTCGATTTTGAAACAGCATCAAGTGTGACAAGTGAGCCTAAGGCAAGCCCTTTTTTCTCGCCAAACTCTATCTTTTTCAGATCCTCAATCTTTGTTACATTTATTACAAATTTGGGGGTTACTATCCTTTGTTTCATCTTCGGCAGGATATCAGTTCCCCCGGCAACTATGACAGCCTCTTTATTCTTCTTAAGAAGAGAGGTTATATCTTTTACATTTTTTGCTTCCAGGTATTCAAATTTAGGCAGCCTCATTATTATTTGCCTCCTTTCTTTTCAAGGGCTCTTAAAACTTTTTCCGGGGTTATGGGAAGATCCTTCATTCTTACTCCCACAGCATCATATATAGCATTGGCTATAGCCGGGATTGTGGCTACATTTGTGCCTTCGCTTGCTTCTTTGGCCCCGAATGGTCCTTCCGGATCAATTGATTCAACAATTATTGGTTTAACATAGGGCATGTCTTCCGATGTCGGCATCTTGTAGTCAAGAAATGAATTGCTCATCGAACATCCTTTTTCAATCCTGTATTCTTCAAGCAATGCCTGCCCATAGGTCATCTGTATGGAACCCTCTATCTGACCCTCAACCGCCATGGGGTTTAAGGCAAAACCGCAATCATGGGCCGCTGCAATTTTTTGTACCTTAACCACACCGGTTTCTTTATCAATATCCACCTCGACGGCATGCGTCCCGAAACTGAATGTCGGCGATATGTTAACTTCTCCTAAGTCAAGCCTCATTTCCCCGCCGACATCTGCAGGAGGATTATAATGCCCCTCACTTACTAAAGCATCCTGTTTATCTTTAATATAAGCGTTGATAGCTTGCGAGATGGTAATACCCTTCTCCGGACTGCCTTTGACATAGATCCTGTCATTTTTTGCCTCAAGATCATCTTTATTTGCCTCAAGCAAGTCTGCCGTCGCTTCAAAAAGTTTCTTTTTCATGTTGTATGCAGCCGTTTTAGCGGCATTTCCCGCAAATGTGGTTACCCTGCTGGAATAACTTCCCAGATCAAGGGGTGTAGTCGCCGTATCGGATGCGATTACCCTGATCTTATCCAGACCCACTCCCAGTTCTTCCGCGACAATCTGGGCAAGCACTGTTTCGGATCCCTGACCTATATCTGATGTCCCGGTGAAGATGGTGAAAGATCCCTCAGCTTCGGCATTTATGTTCACTCCCGAATGATAAGGGACATTATTAAAGAAAAATGAAAAACCGGCGCCGGAGGCAAAGAACAAAGAGGCCATTCCCACCCCTTTGCCGTCCGGAAGTTTTCGCCATTTATCTTTCCAGTTAATTTCTTCCGTAGCTTTATCTATAGCCTCAACATGACCGCAACTTTTGATCCTGAACTTACTAGGAGTGACATCGCCGGCTTTAACGGCATTTTTCTTTCTGATTTCCAAAGGATCCATATCGAGCTTTTCCGCTATCATATCCATCATGGATTCAACAACAAAGCGGGGCTGAATTGCTCCATGTCCTCTGATGCCCCCGGCGTAAGGTCTGTTGGTATAGGCCCGTATACCCTCATATTTAAAATGACGCATTTTGTAGGGTCCGTTCTGAAGACAGCCCATAATAAACATGCTGAGCAAAGAAGGGCCAGTATAAGCTCCCCCATCGGCAAAGAACCGGGAGTCTACGGCAATTATTGTCCCATCCTTCTTTAATCCTATCTTGTGCTTTACACTTACTCCATGGCGATGGGTGGTTGTGGCCAGCACTTCCTCCCGCGTATAGATGATCCTTACCGGTCTTCCGGACTTTTTAGAAAGAAGGGCCGATATGGGAAAGAGAGTGGGGGTCTCGGTCTTTCCGCCAAACCCTCCGCCCAAATGGGGCTTTATCACCCTTACTTTGCTTACCGGCATGCCTATGGTCTCGGCAATGATCGTCTGATCATAGAAAGGGACCTGGGTGCTCAGCCACAGGGTGACATCTCCAGCTTGAGAAAAGTCCGCTACCGCAGCGTGTGGTTCGATAGCAGCGGCAAGGATAAACTGAGTTCCAAAAGTATCTTCTATCACAATATCGGATTCGGCAAAGCCCTGTTCCACATCTCCGATATGAAAGGAAATTACAACAGAGACGTTGTTTTCTGCATGATCATGTATTCTCACAGCGCCGGGCGACATGGATTCCTTAGGGCTAAAATATGCGGGAAGTTCTTCATATTCCACCTTTATTAAATCAAGAGCTTCAATTGCCGTATCCTCATCAACAGCGGCAACGGCTGCTATTTCATCTCCGACATAGCGTACCTTTTTCTTGGCCAGGGAAAATTTATCCGAGAAAAAGGCCGGGACAGGATCAGCCCGGACAAAGCCATGGGGAACATCGGTGATATCCTTTCCCGTAACCACTGCCTTCACCCCGGCAAGTTTTTCAGCCTTGCTGGTATCGATATTAAGGATAAATGCATGAGGGACTTTACTTCTCAATATCTTTCCATGAAGCATGCGAGGCAGTATTATATCGCCTGTATATCTTGCATCCCCTGTAACCTTTGCCACACCATCCAGTCTGGGAAGGCGTTTGCCAATTACTGAGTACTTCTCCATTTTTATCCCCTTTATCTACTTTGCCCTGACCGCTATAGCTTCTATAATCTTGGTGTATCCTGTGCAGCGGCACAGATTGCCGGATATGCCTCTTTTAATTTCAGCTTCAGTAGGCTTTGGGTTTTCATCCAGCAAAGCTTTGGCGGACATAATCATCCCTGGGGTGCAGTAACCACACTGGATTGCACCGTAATCCACAAAATTTTGTTGTAATGGAGAAAGCTTTCTTTCCTTTGCCACCCCTTCTATGGTAGTGATATCTTTCCCCTGCGCATCCATCGCAAGAGTGAGGCAGGCAAGAACCGCCTTTCCGTCTATAATAACAGTACATGCTCCGCATGCTCCAAGATCGCAACCTTCTTTTGACCCGGTCATGCCAAGGTTTTCTCTCAAGGCTTCAAGCAAAGTTCTGTGCGGATCCACAGCCGTCTCATAAGATTCTTCATTTACCTTTAACTCTATCAGTTGTTTCATAAGAAATATCCTTTCTATTTGGTGTCCATCCGGAAACCCCGTTTATTTAAATAAATACGATATATTGTACGAAACAATTTTATTTAAAATATTGTCAACTTATTGTTGTTGTTAACTTATTTCCATCTATAATAGTCGAATATCTGATAAGCTGGTGAGGAGCAGGGCCATAAATTTTATTTCCGCCAAAGTCATATGTTGATTTGCTTACACTGCAACACTGAATAGTATTTGTTCCCGGAACTGGATCAAGACGACGATGCCCGATATGTGAACAACGGTTCCTAAAAACATAATACTGCTGGTCTTCTCCAAAAAATACTAGTATTCGTTCCGGAAGATCTCTTCCTTCAAGCCGGATAGCGCCACCGGCTTGTTTAAGCTCAGGTACCTTATCCAAGTCAACAGTAAGTTTCCCATAAGAATAGTTCCAACAAGTTGAGTCTTTGGGCTCAGATGTTACTGATAAGCCCAGCATGCGCTGAAAAATATTTCTTTTTAATATCTTGACTTCCATATCTTTTCCTCCTTTATCCGGTTGTGAGGCCTGGTTTGTATAATATCCGATGCATGTTGAAAGAATATTGCTAAACAGCTATTTCGTCATACCTGTCGAAAAAATTATTGCCTTGCTCAACCGGAATGGAAGGCAGAATATTTTCACGGAACAATCCTAGCCACCCGGCGTCTATAATATAGGAAAAAATAGTATTCCTCCGATCAAAAGGAATATTAGCACTATCTT
>DYJH01000191.1 GCA_020723255.1 Desulfonema limicola
GAAACTGAATTCCTGCTCCGCATGCCATTGAAACAAGCGCATCATAATCTTTTACCTTGGAATCAAGAGCTTCGAGATATTCCCTGTCGCACTGTCTTTCAACAGTAATGCCGCTGATATCTATCGGGTTATCTTCGAGTTTGCGGGCCATATCAAGTTCCGCATTAAGCACCGCAACTTCTTTTTCACCGCCTGCAAGGCATACAGCCACACAGGTTCCGCAACCTACGTTAAGAACCTTTTTATAATCCTTAAGGAGGTTTTTAATTTCATCAAATGGTTTTCTTTTAGCTACAATCATTTTTCTTACCTCTTAAATACCGGATACAAGTTAATTTTACGGAAATCATAAATCCTATAATCCTATTTCAGCAAGATCCGGTCCCAGGTATGCGCGTTCATTTTCACCAAGAACACCGAGCGAAAGGCATATCAAGGTCCACAGATGCAAGGTATGATAACCGCCGCCAAAGTGCTCAGATAAATCATGCACCTGAGCATGACAATTATGACAAGGAGTTATGCAATATGTTGCTCCGGTGCTTCTAATCTGTTCATCCTTCAGTTTGCCATAAGCACGCCTTGCCTCAGGATATCCGGATTGCAGAAAACCGCCGCCACCGCCGCAGCAGTAGTTATTTGACTTGTTGGGAGTCATATCGACAAAGTTTTCTTCTCCAACAACAGATTTAACAACAAATCTCAAATCATCTGCAACAGGGTCGCCAAAGCTTTTTCTTACAAGCTGGCAGGGATCCTGAACCGTAAATTTGACTTTAAGATCTTTGTTCCAATCCGAATTTACCTTGAGCTTTCCTTCCCTGATCCACTGTGCATAATACTGAATGATGCTTTTTATCTCAAAATTGTGAGGAATTTTGAATTTATCCAGTCCGACCCGGACTGCGAACAGTTCGTGCCCTCACTCCGTATTGAGCCAGACCTTGCACTTCAAGTCATCTACGGCCTTGGCCTTAACTTCAATAATGTGTTTCCAGCTCTCATTGTCTGCTATGAACATACAGTAGTTTTCGGCAGCCCATCCCTTTGAACCGTATGTCCAGTCCGCACCCGCTATATGAAGTATTTTCCATAACGGAACCATCTCATCAGGTTCTGTTACGGGTTCTCTCGAATTCTGATTTAAAAAGAATTCTGCCCCCACCTTGTCCATAGGAGCCTGAAGATCTTCAAATCCCTCCTGATTCTCTCTTACCTCCTGGGCCACATCTTCAACTACAAATTGCCAGTCTTCCTCGGATGCCCCCATCGCGCTGCATGTATCATGCTTCAGCGCCATGTCGCATGAGCCAAGAATTCCTTTTGGCCTTGTTTCTCTTGGCCAGCTTCCGCGTATGTTGAAAACAAGCTGGGGTATGTTGATCTTCATAGGGCAAACATAAATACAGCGCATGCACATCGTGCACCACCATGCCCAGTCGCTCTTTAAAATCTCATCATCCATGCCAAGGGCGGCCATACGTAAAAATTTCCTCGGATCCATGCCGCCAAGCCCTGTTGCAGGACATCCGGATGAGCATGCTCCGCAGGTAAGACAAAGATTAAGGTTACCCCCTTCAGGGAGAATCGCCTTGACTTTGTCTATAAACATACCTTCTTTTTTTCCGCCAAGTTTAATTGCTTCTTCCGCCATAATTTACTCCTTATTTTGGGCTGTTGACCATTTTTTTAACGGGTTAGGCCCAAGCTTCTTTATATGTTCGGTCATCTCTCTTGCATATTCGGCAAAGGCCGGGCCCTCGCCTGAAGTAAGATTATACATTCTCACCCTGTCTCCTTCAAGGCCAACCTCTTCCAAAAGTTTCTGCACGTGCATAACCCGTTCCCGGGCACGAAAGTTTCCTTCTTTATAATGGCATGACCCTTCGAGGCAACCGACAACATAAGCTCCGTCAGCGCCCATTTGGATGGTTCTCAATAAGTGCATGATATCCACTTTTCCGGAACAGGGAACCCGTATAATTTTAACATTTGCAGGATAATCGAGCCGCATCGAACCTGCCAGGTCCGCAGCTGAATATCCTCAGTAATCGCAACAAAATGTGATAATAGTTGGTTCAAAGTCGGACATTATATTCCCCCTGCCAACAAGGCATCTATTTTACTGATAATTTGATCATCCTCATAAAAATTAAGTTGTATTGTCTGCCTGGGGCATACGCTTGCACATACCCCGCAACCATGGCAGATTGCATCGTCTATTTCGATAAGCTGTTTATCAACATTAAATACCGGCACTTCAAACGGACATGATCGCACACAGGTAAGGCACTTTACACAATAATCGGTATCCACCTGAGCTGTTATTGCCGATAGTTTAATTTGAGATTTGGACAGAAATGTTGTGGCGCGTGATGCTGCAGCCTGTGCCTGTGCAATAGTTTCGGTTATCAGTTTGGGACTATGAGCCGTTCCGCATAAGAAAATTCCATCTCCGGGCATATCAACCGGTCTGAGCTTGACATGCGCTTCTATAAAAAATCCTTCGGGATTGCGGTTAAACTTCATTATTCCGCAAAGCTCAGTTGTGTCTTCGGCTACCATTCCTGCACTGAGCGTAACAAGATCTGCACAAATTTCAATGTTTTTTTGAAGAACATGGTCTTTTACAGTGATAAGCATTCCTTCTGAAGAAGATTGCACCTGAGGCGGATTATCCGGTTCGAACCGTATAAAAAAGACACCGTTTTTCCGTGCTTCTGTGTAATAATCTTCCATGAGTCCGTATGTGCGGATATCCCTGTATAATATATATACATTTGTTTCCGGATTCAGCTTTTTTATCAGTAAGGCGTTTTTCACAGCATTCTGGCAACAGATCCTGGAACAGTTTTCATTTTCCTTATTACGGGATCCCACACACTGAATCATTACAACGGATTTAAGATCGGCAGACCCTTTCTCTTCCAGTATATCGCCAAGCTGAACCTGAGTTACTACGCGCGGGTCCTCATTATAGGAATATTCTATCGGGATATATTCTTTAGCGCCGGTAGCAACAATGATGATGCCATGTTCAAGCTTTCTTTTTTCTGCTCCGACGGCTACTTCGGTTGTAAAATTTCCCTTATATCCCGCAAAATCCGTTACGCGGGCATTGGTAATGACATCAATATATTTGTTATTCCTAACCTCTTTTATTAGGTCTTTCAAATATGCTTTGACGTCTTTTCCCTCAATAGTATGGTGCAGTTTACGGGCAAATCCGCCCAATTCAGACTCTTTTTCCAGTAAAAACACCTTGAATCCCTGTTTTCCGAGGCCGAGTGCGGCATTCATTCCCGCAACACCTCCGCCTATAACAAGCGCCTGTTTGTTTACGGAAATAAGTTTTTCCTTCAACTGTTTCAAAGTAGCGGCCCTGGCTACAGCCATCCTGACCAGGTCTTTTGCTTTTTGCGTGGCAAGCTCAGGATTATTTGAATGCACCCATGAATTTTGATTGCGTATATTTGCCATCTCAAAAAGATATTTATTCAAGCCGCAGGCTTCAAGGGTATCCATAAAAATTCCTTCATGGGTTTTGGGTGTGCATGCCGCGACAATAACTCTGTTAAGCTCTTTTTCCTTTATAATATCTTTCATTCTGTCCTGTGAATCCTGGGAACAGGTAAAAAGATTATTTCCGGTAAAAACCACATTAGGCAGAGTAGAGGCATATTCGGCTAGTTGCTTTACATCCACCACTCCCGCAATATTAATCCCACAGTTGCATACAAAGACACCGATTCTGGGCTCTTTGCCTGCCGTATCAATTTCATCGGGCAATTCAACTGTTTTTGTTCTTGTGCCTCTGGCTGTACTCAGCTTGCCGCTTGCGGCACATGCGGCTGCGCCGGCTTCAACAACCGAACTTGGTATATCTTTAGGACCCTGGAAAATTCCACAGGCATATACTCCCTGTCTTGATGTTTCAACAGGCGTAAAAGGGTCGCTTTGCGCAAAACCGTTTTTATCAAGATCTATGTCAAGACGTTTTGCCGCTTCGATAGTGGACTGAGGAATCTTTAGCCCGACAGAGAGTACAACCATGTCAAAATCTTCTTCCTGTATCGAGCCGGAATCATCTGCGTATCTTATGATAAGGTTCTGAGTTCCCTTAACTTCCTGCATAGTATGAACGCGCGCTTTGATAAAACGAACTCCGTCTCTGTCTTTTGCCTTGTTGTAATACTTTTCATAATCCTTGCCAAAGGTGCGCATGTCCATGTTAAACACAGCACAATCAAGATCTCCGTGCATATGCTCTTTTGCAATCATGGCTTCTTTGACTGCATACATGCAGCAAACCGACGAGCAATAGGTATTACCGCATTTGTTGTTGTCTCTTGAACCGATGCACTGCAACCAGGCAATTTTTTTAGGTTCTTTTTTATCGGACATCCTTACAAGATGTCCCATTGTCGGGCCGGATGCGCTTAGTATCCTTTCAAATTCAAGACTGGTTAGTACGTTGGAACTTGTCTTGTAATGATAGAATTCGTCAAGAGGCAAAGGATCAAAAGTATCAGCCCCGGGGCAAAGTATCACCGATCCTACCTCAATTTGCTTTTCCACAACTTTCATGCTGTGATCGACAGCTTTTGCAAGGCAGGCTTCAACACACTGAAAGCACTCGCAGCAATAACCGCAGTTAAGACATCTTTCGGCTTCAGCTTTTCCATCTTGCTCACTGTAGCCAAGCTCAACTTCTTTAAAGTTACCGGCGCGTTTTTCAACCTCAAGCTCAGGCATTTCTGCTCTCAATTTTTTCGGCTCGCCTTCCGGAACCGGCCTGTAAACAGGATTTTCATTTGTCACAGGCTCACGGCCTTCCGCCATGTCTTTACCGTCCAGATATCTTAAAATTGACTCGGCTGCTTCTCTTCCGGCTGCAATTGCCCCTATGGCAACCCAGGGTCCGGTCTGAACATCGCCGCCCGCAAAAACACCTGGCCGGCCTGTGGCATAAGTCACGGAATCAGTTTCAACTGTTCCCCAGCGCGAAAAATCTACGCCGGTTACGTTTTCGAGAGCAGATAAATCAGGTTTCTGGCCTATCGCCGGAATGAGCTGGTCTATTTCAATGTCATACTCACTACCGGGAACAGGAACAGGCCTTCTTCTTCCTGATGAATCCGGTTCTCCAAGCTCCATGCGGATACAGCGTAAACCGGTAACCTTGCCGTCCGAGGTCAATACTTCCTGCGGTGCTGCAAGATATGTTATTTCAGCGCCCTCGGTTTCAGCGGCATGAATCTCTTCCTCCCATGCGGGCATTTCAGCGCGGGTTCTTCTATATATTATACTGACTTTTTCCGCTCCAAGTCTTACAGCGCATCTGGCAACATCTATGGCAACATTGCCGCCGCCTATTATCGCTACTTTTTTGCCTACCCCGGCCTTTCCGGTAAGGTTTACCTCTCTTAAAAAATCAATGCCCTGACGGACACCTTTGGCTTTTTCTCCCGGAACGCCAAGATCAAAGCCCTTGTGAGCGCCGATTGCTATATATACCGATTTATAACCCTGAGACAAAAGATCGTCTATGGTCAGGTCAGGGCCAAGCGGTGTATTTGTTTTAATTTCAACGCCAAGATTTGTTATAACTTCTATTTCATTATCTAGAACATTTCTTGGAAGTCTATGTTCGGGTATTCCTACTCTTAACATGCCTCCGGCCTTGGGAAGAGCTTCAAATATAGTTGATATTACTCCGTTTCGCGCAAGATGGTATGCAGCTGAGAGACCGGCCGGACCCGATCCAATAATAGCGACTTTTTCTTGTCTTTTAGGAAGGGTTTTTATCTCGATATTTCGCGGATCAAATTTGTCTGCGGCAAGGCGTTTGAGGCTTCGTATAGCAACAGGATGATCAACTTCGCATCTGCGGCAGGCATCTTCGCACCCATGAGGGCATATTCTGCCGAGAACGCCCGGCAAAGGCAGCTCTTCCATAATTATCTGAAGGGCTTCCTTATATTTGCCCTGCCCGACCATCTGTACATAACCCTGAACATTAAGCCCGGCAGGACATGCAAGCCGGCATGGAGCCTTATCGCTTTTTTGTATGGCATAAGCTCCGGGAATAGCCTGCGGATATTGCTTATATGCAGCTTTTTGTACAGATAGATTTTCGTCATATTCATTGGATAATGTTACAGGGCAGACTTTTGAGCATTCCCCGCAGCTTGTGCACTTTAAAAGGTCTATGAAACGCGGATTGTGTTTAACTGTTGCTAAAAAATTTCCTTCTTCACCTTGAAGCTCAAGGAGTTCGGAATTCATCATAAGTTCAATATTTAAATGCCGGCCGACCTCGACCAGTTTGGGAGATATAACTCACATTGCACAGTCGTTTGTGGGAAAGGTCTTGTCCAGTTGCGACATGAGCCCGCCGATGGCGGATGTTTTATCAAGCAGATACACATAATATCCGGAATTGGCAAGATCGAGAGCGGACTGCATACCGGCAATTCCGCCACCTACAACCATAACAGACCCTATTTTATTACCTTTTGCTGAACTCATTACTTCTCCTTAAAATAAACCATCTGTCTCATCCGATATCGCATTGTTCTTTTGACCTACCGGAATCAAAGTAAAAAATAAAAAAAACTATTTAATATAATCCAATATCTTAGCTTAGCTGTGTACATCATTGAAGGGCTTATGGGCCGGCTCTAAACAGGTCATGGCGGGCTTGTTCAACCATCTTTTATAATACCTTCGTAAAAAATCAAAAAATTACTTTTTACAAGTCCGTCTTTTATAATGCACCTTGCAGATGAATCTGTTTGCACTTTGTCCACTAAGTTATAGTATTTAAAAAATTACATTAATGACACATTTTACCCCAACATAAAGATACAGGAAAAGCATTTTTGCCAAATAAATAGTTAGGTGTCAAGAGATTAATAATATCTTGACTATTTTTTATATGCTTAGTAGCTGCGCATAAATAACTTGTACATAATATCTGATTATGTTACTATGATCGCA
>DYJH01000003.1:0-36749 GCA_020723255.1 Desulfonema limicola
CACAGAACGTCACTTGCTTTATGTTGCCTGCACCCGCGCAAGAGATAATCTTTTGGTATCCGGAGTTAAACCGGCATCGGAGTTTCTTGACGATATAAGAGATGTTTTGGTTTAAATAATCTTATGCTTATTAAAAGCTTGCGCTCTCTGCTATTTATCACAGCTTCACTCAAACCTTTGACAAGAAGAACTTCTGTAAATATTTTATTCTTAAATTACAACCCTTAAAATTTATAACCGTTTCCCAAAACTATTAAAGTATTAATCCCGTCGAGCCGATAAACAAAATAAATCAGGTATTCATTATTTAAAATATTTTTTAAAAATAAAAAGCTATGCGGGAAAATCAAAAGAAAATTCTTGTCGTTGATGATAGTCCTATTATCAGAAAAATATTAAAAAGAGAATTGTCTGAAGGCGGGTACATCGTAGAGGAAGCCTGTGACGGAAAAACAGCTCTTACACTATTTAATGAATCTATGCCGGATTTAGTTACCCTTGATATAGAAATGCCTGTTCTTGACGGTTTTGAAACTTTCAGAAAACTTCGCAACAAGCATCGCCCCGGCATTCGATCTAAGGAAACCTCTGTGCCTGTTATATTTGTTACAGGAAACGATAATCTTAAAGATCGGAATAAAGGATTTCAACTCGGAGCTGCGGATTTTATCACAAAACCATTTATAAAAGGCGATATACTGTCAGCCGTAAATAAAATTCTAAAGCCTGAAAACCGTCTTATGAAATTAACGGCTCTGGTAGTGGATGACAGCATATCAGCAAGAAGCATAGTATCATCTATTTTGGATAGGGAAGGCGTAAGTGTTATTGAAGCAGAGGACGGCTTTGAAGCCTTTAAAATTCTCTATGCCAGAAAAGCAGAAATTGATATGGTAATCAGTGATTTAACTATGCCTAAAATGGACGGAACCGAGTTGTGCAAAAAAATAAGAAACGAGCTTATTTTACCGGATATACCTTTCATTCTGCTCACTGGGTTGAATGACCAATCAAAGCTGTTGGAAATCTTTAAATCAGGAGTAACGGACTATCTTAGCAAACCATTTGTAAGAGAAGAATTGCTGGCCAGACTTACAGCGCATATTGAAAGGACACATCTAAATAAGCACCTTCGCGAAACAATAAAAGAGCTTGAAAAAACCAAAACTAAAACAGAACAGGCCGACAAGGCCAAAAATGAATTTATCGCAAACATCAGCCATGAAATTAAAACCCCTCTAAATGCTATTATCGGATTAACAAATCTTGCTTTGGAAAGTGAGCTTACTCAAAAAATCAGGAATTATCTTGAAAAAATATGTATCTCATCCCAATCGCTTTTAGCAATTATTAACGATATTTTAGACTTTTCCAGGATTGAAGCAGGAAAACTCGATCTTGAATCTGTTGAGTTTCAATTGAATGATGTAGTTTCTAATGTGGCAAGCTTTATAGAAGATGAAAGATCAAAAAAGGGGATTAACTTTAATATCGATATTGCACCAAATGTTCCCCAGTCTCTTATTGGCGATCATTTACGCTTGGAGCAAATCCTTGTTAATCTGGCTGATAATGCCGTAAAATTTACTGAACAGGGTGAAATTATACTTCAGATTGGACTGCTCGATTATAACGAAGACGGCGTTACAATGAATTTTTCGGTAAAGGATACCGGAATAGGTATTGATTCTATCCATGTCCCGACATTATTTGACGCTTTTACTCAGGCAGACGGGGCCACTTCCCGCAAATACAGTGGAACGGGGCTTGGCCTTGCTATATGCAAACGTCTTGTTGATATGATGGGAGGTCAAATCTGGGTTGAAAGCGAACCGGGTAAAGGTAGCATTTTTTACTTTACGGCGTATTATAACATAGGGAAAAACGGACAGAAATTTCGGACGGGCTTTACACAGATTAAAACAAATACCGCCGGTATTTTATATAATGAGATTTTAGAACAAATTTCCGGCTCTCATATTCTTCTTGTGGAAGACAATCTGATAAACCAGCAGATAGCGCAGGAATTGCTGGAAAACACAGGTTTGCGCGTAACTGTTGCGAATAATGGTAATGAGGCGCTTAATGCTCTGGAAGCATTAATATTTGATGCAGTGTTGATGGATATACAAATGCCGAAAATGGATGGATACGAAGCTGTTCGTTTGATACGAAAAAATCAGCGTTTTAAAGATCTGCCTATTATTGCAATGACTGCGAATGATAGAAAAGGTGACAGAGATATATGTCTTGAAGCGGGTATGAATGAATATTTATCAAAACCGATTGACGAAGACCGGCTGCTTACAATACTTACTGAATTAATTAAACCGAGAAAACGAAAGACTTCTCAGCTTATAAAACCTGAAATTAAGGAAGAAAAAGAAGAAGAGGTTTTGCCGGAAATCATACATGGTTTAAGTATTAATGCCGGATTGAATAGAATGGGTGGCAACAGGAAGCTTTACAGAAAAATACTGCTTCAGTTTGCAGCAGAATTTAAAGATGCGTCAGAGAGGATGAGAAATATTATCCGGAATGGAGATATTGAAGAAGGAGAACGTCTGATCCATAATATCAAAGGAGTATCGGCAAACATTTCCGCTAATGATCTCTTATCCGCAGTTATAAAGCTTGAAAACGCATTTAAGCAAAGCGACAGGGGGAATTTTGTCAGCCTTCTTAGCGAGTTCGACAATTCATTGCACCGTTTGTTGACATCAATCGGAAAACTTGAACAAAAGTCCGGCTTGCAAACCGAACGGTTTGCTGATCTGCAACTTAATGTTAAAACCCTTTCACCCATTTTTATAAAGCTCAAGCAACTTTTACAAAAAAATGATCTTGTTGAAGATGACCTGTTAGAATTGCTCCAAAAACACGTTTTGGGATCTCAATATGAAAATGAAATGGAAACTTTTGAAGAATATCTTGATAATTTCGATTATCAAAATGCACTTTCAGTTTTATCCGATATGAGTGAATACATGGGTATCCCTTTGGAAAGATAATATATTATGCAAATTTCTTTTTTTCGCGAGAATGTCTAATGGATATTAATGCTTCTAAACAAACCATATTAATTGTAGATGACATGCCGATAAATATACAGGTTTTGGCAAGATGTTTAAAGTCGGATTACCATATTAAGATTGCAACCGATGGGGAAAAGGTTATCGAAATTTGTATGTCTGAAAATCCGCCGGATTTGATCCTGCTTGATATCATGATGCCGGGAATGGATGGCTATGAAGTTTGCGATGCGCTGAAAAAAAACATAAAAACTCAAAATATCCCGATTATATTTGTCACAGCTAAAGGAGAAATTGAAGATGAAACCAAAGGGCTGGAATTAGGAGCGGTGGATTACATAACAAAACCTTTTCATATGCCCGTTGTAAAAGCCCGGATTAATACACACATTGATCTTAAACGAAAAAGCGATATACTTGAACTTATGCTCGCTATGGATTCTCTTACTGAAATACCGAATCGCAGGCACTTCGACACTGTATTGGTTTCTGAATGGAACAGAGCCAAACGCTCAGGCTCGCCTGTTTCAATTATAATACTTGATATAGATTATTTTAAAAACTTTAATGATAACTACGGGCACCCTGCCGGTGATGAGTGTCTTAAGCTTGTAGCTCAGACTTTAAAAAAATGCGTAAAAAGATCCGGTGAAGTCGTTGCTCGCTATGGTGGTGAAGAGTTCGCAGTAATTTTGCCGGGTGTAAACCACAGCGATGTCTTGGGCTTGGCGGAAACACTTCGATATAATATCGAATCTTTGAACATCATGCACTCGTATTCTGATATAGCAAACTGTATAACAATTTCTTTGGGAGCGGCAACCGCTTCTCCTGATAACGGGCTGGAACCGGCAGAGCTTATAAATACAGCAGACAAAATGCTTTATGAAGCCAAAAGCCAGGGCCGAAATCAGATAAAAGGCAAATTGCTTTGATATCCATCAAGATTTCTCACTTCGTTCGAAATGATAGTATGTAATGTTCGAAATAACAATACGTAACCGAATTTATGAACCTCTGTACTAAACAGCAATAACCATATGAATTGAAAGAACAGCCAGTCCACCAGCCAGCATGAAACCCGACCATTTGAGCAGTTTTACCATATTATTGCTGAAGATAGGGTTAACGTTTTTATAGTTTTCTGAACAGACAACCCAGAAATATATTATAAAAAGGGTAAGACCGATAAAAATCATAACGAAAAAAATAAGCGTATCCCATACTTCCTGACATAGACAAAATATACAATGGTGAAATGGAAGCCCAAGAAACAAGGGGCTTATTTTTGTATGCAGGGCGAGAATAAATACAGCAAAGGCAAATGTCGTTACCAGAGTTTCAGAAACCATTACCATTTTATTTTCAAACCACCATCCATGGCCGGAATATTCGCTTCTTTTCTGGATAATGAATAAATATAATATTGTTAACAATATAAATAATATAAGCATATAAAAAACAATAACCCATATCCATGTAGATTGTGAAACCATTGAAGGAATATTTTCCCGTGGAACGTCAAAAAGAGATGTGCAACAGGATACCTGACGGGGTGGGTTGGAAAAGAAAAAGGATGTGTCAATAATCGCTTCCAGAAGAATTAAGATTCCAACAGGAGCTATAAATAGCAGTTTTTGTTTCATAAAAGGCTGGATTTCTGACTGACGATCTAAGAAATTCAAAATTAACCAATATCCGTATAAAGCCGGAAGAACCAGTTTAAGGGCGCTTGCAATGTAAGATAAGGGAGCATTCGCATTATGTACTCCTGCAAGACACATAGCGCCGGGAATTGAGATAATCATGCTGTGCATCGTAAAAAACCATAAAGGCGCCATCAAAAGTCTTAAGAAAAATCCGACAGATAATATGGTAATAAGAAGATAAACTCTTTTTTCTAGAAGATATTGTTCATCTGCCTGACTGTTGATATCCCATTTTTTCCAGACATAAAATCCGTTAAATGCAGCAACAAGTCCTATGAAGAGAGAAATAAATGAGCATACGAGATAAGTAACTATTAAGTTGTTTATAATCATTTGTATCCCCCTCACCCTAACCCTCTCCCACAAGGGGAGAGGGAACATGTTGTTTCCTTTCCCTTAAATCGGACGGAACCTATAATTCCCCTCCCTTGAGGGGAGGGGATAAAGGGGAGGGTGAATTATATCAATTTATTTATGTCAGTTACTATAGTTGTATTAAGATATTCTGCCGGAATCAAAATAAACGGTCCGGTCGATTAATTTTGTAATAAGCGGCTGTGAATCGTGAAAAGATATAATTATTGTTTTGCCTTTTGTTTTCAACTTTTCCAAAACGGCAATAACCGTCTTCGCATTTTCAGAATCTATATTGGAAAGCGGCTCATCAGCCAGAATAATTTCAGGATCATTAATCAGCGCCCTTGCAACGGCTGCCCGCTGCTGCTCACCACCGCTTAACTCGTTTGCATAAAAATCCGCCCTTGTTTCAAGATTCAATTCTTCCAGCAGATTCATGGCTCTTTTTTTTCTCATTTTATCAGAGACTCCCATTGGTAATAGGGGAATGGAAACATTCTCCCATGTGGTGTATCCAGAAATAAGATTGAACTGCTGAAAAATAAAACCGAATTTTTCTCTTCTTATAGCCGATAAAAAATGATCGGGAAAATGAGATATTTCCCTGTCCGCCAGCCATATCCGTCCGCTTGTGATTCTTGTTAAACAGCCGGTGATATTCAAAAAAGTTGTCTTGCCTGAGCCTGAAGGGCCGTTTAGCAATACAAATTCTCCCTGCTTGATTGCAAGAGAAACATCATCAAGAGCCTTGATTTTAACTTTACCTGAGCGGTAGCTCTTTGTTATATTATCAAATTTTATCATAAATTGGTTACCTTCTTATCGTATCATCCGGATCAACTATACCGGCCAGCCATGCAGGGATGGCGCTTATTGCCGTAATGGGTAGTATCCCAAGGATAAAAAGAAGTGCAACGGAGCTAAAATCACAATTTACAGGAACCGGAAATTTTGGATAAATACTGGCGCAACCCAGACAGTAACCTGATATTCCCGGGGTACCCATCAGAGCATAGACAAATCCGGCAAGAATCCCCGCAGATGTTCCTCCAATGCTTAAGATCAAAGATTCCATCATTTTCATCTCAATGATTTCACCTGTTTGCCACCCCACAGCTTTTAATATTCCAATTTCTCTGCTCATATCAACGCTTATATGTGCTGATTGAGCCCAGACTAAAAGAAGGACGGTTACAAGCAGTATCAGCCACATCGCCTGAAAAGTTCCACCTCGCCTGCCGAAAGCCTCCGTTACCAGATCGGTTAAGGACTTTCCTGTCAATACCCTTATATTTCTGAAACGTCCGGCAATTTCCCGTGCGATCAAATCGGCATTTTCAGGGTTATCAGCATATACAAGAAGATCGGATGCCTCATCTTTGCTATAGTTAAAGAATCCCCTGGCATCGTCTATAGATACAAGTATCAGATCGGTGCTGTATATTTGTACGGTGTTGTTAAAAATTCCAACCACCTCAAATTCGCCCTTATTCCCCAGAGTATCCTTGATTTGAATCTTATCTCCAACATCGGCGTTAAAGCTTAATGCTACTCCTTGACCCAGCACAGCCTTGCGGCGATCCTCTGCTGTAAGAAAAGCGCCCTTTTCAATTGCCCATGGCAATTTAGAACTAACAAACAGGTTATCAATATCCAGACCCATCAGTGTATAGGCTGTATCAACTGATCCGATCTTTAGTGGAAGATATCCCCATGTTCTGGCAACAACCTTTTTCACATGAGGTATATCTTCAATTTTTTTTATTAACCCCAAAGAAATTTTTCCTACCCGTCCGGCCTCTATTGCCTGAACGGTTACATCGGGGAGAAATTGTTTTGCTATTTGGGCATCTTTTACAAAACCGCCCCTTGTAAACATCATAAAAGAAGCTGCAGCCATAACCGTAATCAAAGGAATTAATATAGCAAGAGATTTTCCCCTGTAACGGATAAGGTTTTGATACGCCATGATCAAGAGATTTGAATGTCCGGCTATTTTACTCATTTCTTTATCACCTTCAGGGTAAAAGTCTTTTCATGTTTCAACCCAGGTGTAACAACCACATCGCAGTCGGAATGAAAACAAAATCCTCCAGGCAAATCACTGCGGCGCGCATACATACCTTCTGAAAGATTTCTCGAAGTACAGCATTGTGCAATAATCGGGATTGCCGGACCGCCCAAAGTTTCCACAACGGCCATTCGCATCTGAGTGTTTTTGGAGTTACGATAATTTGTGGAAATATGATCGTTGTACAGATACAGCGCTGTGAAAATAATGAATATAAATAGTATTCTTAAAAGATATTTATTTCTAAACAATTGTACCATAAAGACCTATTGTTTCCATTGCCGCCAGGCTAAAAAACATCCGATAGATAAACTGCCTGTTCCCATTCCGATGAGTATTAAAGCCTGAGGCCAAAGAACATCAAGCCCATTGCCCTTTTGAAAGATGCCGTTCGCGGCAATCATAAAGTGCGTAAATGGCAAACATAAGCCTGCCTTCTGTAAAAAAGGCGATAAATTTTCCAAAGGCGTCATGACACCCCCTAAGAACATGCTGGGAAAGGTCGATGCAAACGACAAAAGGATCGCCTGAAGCATATTATTGCAGACACTGCCGATCATGATACCGATCCCAGCGGAGCTGATTATAAACAAGCCCATAAAAGCAAAGAAAGTCAGAGGATTTCCTCTCATGGGCACTTTAAACCAAAAGACAACAATAAACGAGAAAACCGTACAGATCAAACCGATGGTGAGAGGAGCTACTGTTTTAGCGATCAATAACTCCCAGGAACGTGTGGGAGTTACTAAAATCTGATCGATAGTACCCCGCTCTTTCTCTCTTACCACAGCCGTAGAACAAAGTATTATCCCTGCGATCAGACCTGCTGAGGCGACATGGAAGATCACTATGAAGTAGAGGCTTTTTAAATCCTGGTTGAAAAGGGCTCTTGTTTTTATATCGATGCCGGGTATCCGGGAAACGCTCATTCCCTTTTGATTTAGACGTTTAAGGATGATATTCCGGTTTAATTCACCTATGATACTTTGGGCAAAGCCAATACCCTGCCCGGCCTGGTTGGCGTCGCTGCCGTCGCCTATGAATTGCAGGTAAGCAGGTCTTCCCCTCGCTAAATCACGGGTGAACTCCGGAGGAATAACTAAAGCTACTCTTGCCTTACCGCTATCCAGCCTGCTTTTTATATCGGCCATAGAAGCGGCATAACTATCAAGATCAAAATATTCGGTGGACAAGAATTTTTCAATGATATCGCGACTGGTTTGTGTTCGATTCATATCATAGACAACGGTAGGCATGTGCTTGGCATCAAAGAGAAAACAGTATCCGCAAAGGATTATGCAGGCGGTAAAAAAGTAAAGAATAAGACACATCGCTACCGGATCGCGGTAAAAATGTATATACTCCTTTTTAATCAGTCCCCAAATCCTGCCCAAGACCAATCTCCTTTTAAATTTGCTTGTTTTTCACTCTCCACGCACTAAGCGCGAAGATGGCAATACAATAGGCTACAAGTGCCAGCGCATCTTCCCAGTAACTAAGAACCCCCGAATCTTTCAGGCTCTGCGCCCGGCAAATACCTGTGTAAAACCTGGCGGGAAAAAGGCATGAATAAAACTGCCATCCTTTAGGGCTGTTTTCGATAGGGGCGATGGCGTCGGCAAAGATAAAGGATGGCATAAAAGTAAAAATAAGGCCCATTAAAAGCGCTGTCAGCTGGCTCTTAGTCATAGTGGAAATAAAGAAACCCATGGCTACCGTGGCAAATGTCATGAGAAAAGTGGCTATCGCAAGGATGAAAGGGCTTCCCCGCAGTGGAAGTTCAAACCACCATAGCCCGAAGACAATCAGAATGAAGAAATCCAGTGTGAGAAAGATCACATAAGGAGTCATCTTGCCGATTATGTATTCATAAGAGTGGATGGGAGAGACGAATATCTGCTGGATGGACCCAGATTCTTTTTCCCTTACTATGGCCAGAGCGGATAACATGGGTACAATGCCCATGATAGACAGGCTGAAGGCTCCGGAAACAATAAATGTAAGCCCGCGAAGCGATTGGTTATACCAAAAACGTGGGGTAAGGACGATGGGCTCGAGGTCTGCGGCAATCCCCTGCTTTTCAAGAAAAGAGGCTACAATTTCCTTTGAATGTATAGCGTTGATAGCGCTTAAGTAATTGATGATGTGCTGGGCGCTGGTAAACTCCGAACCATCAACCAGGATCTGGATATGAGCCGGATGATCTTTTTTTATCTTACGCGAAAAATCGGCAGGAATTATGATAGCGCATCGTGTTTCCCCTCTTGTCAGTATATGCTTTGCCTTTTCATAGCTGGTAGGATAATGTTCGATATTAAAAAATGATGTGTTATCGATTGCTTTAATATAATTTCGGCTCTCCCTGCTCTGATCCATGTCAAAAACCGCAACGGGCATTTCTTTTAATTCAAAACAGAGTGAATAACCGGATAAAAAGAGCAAAAACATGGGTATAAAAAGGGCAAGGATAAGGCTTATGGGATCACGGATAATATGACGAAATTCGGCCTTCATCACGGTAGCTATTCTTTTGATCGGCAATGTCATATTGCCTTTTCCCTCACATTTCTTATTCAATATTTCTTATTCAATATTCAAATTATTTTCATTGTACGCTGTCATCAGTCACATGAAAAATAAAAACATCCTCCAGGGAAGGTTGTATCCTTTTTATTTCTTCTACTTTTATTACTGCTGCCAGCAGACGCTCCCGGGTCAACTCTTCCTGCTTTGCCGTCAGGATATGAATTTTATCTCCGAACAAGGTAGCCTGACGCACGAATGCAAGTTCGGACAGCAGGCGGCACGATTCCATCAACGGGGGAGGAGCCGCTATCTCATAAAAATCTACGGCGAGATCTTCTTTCAATTGATGCGGAGTCCCCATCGCCACGAGTTCTCCGTTATTCATTAAACCAATAATATTACAGCGTTCCGCCTCATCCATAAAATGAGTAGTAACAATTGTTGTTATCCCTTCTTCCGAAAGGCGATAGATTATATCCCAGAATTCCAGGCGGGATATAGGATCCACCCCGGAAGTAGGCTCATCCAAAAAAAGCACTGCCGGCTGATGCATGACTGCACAACCCAGGGCGAGTTTCTGCTTCCAGCCGCCGGCCAGGTCGCTTGTAAGGTATTTTTCCTTACCCCGCAGGCCGGAAAAATCAACAACCCAGTCTTTTTTTTTCCTTTTTTCCTTTCCGCTTAATCCATAAACGCTTCCATAAAAATCCAGATTTTGGCCTACCGTAAGATCAGGATAAAGAGAAAAGAGCTGTGACATATAGCCGATCTTCTTTTTCACTCCCCGTGGATTGGCCGCAATATCGTAACCGCCGACCTCAGCTCTGCCGGACGTAGGGGGTGTCAAGCCGCATAATATCTTGATCACGGTTGTTTTTCCGGCACCGTTAGGACCGAGAAGACCAAAAACCGTGCCTCTGTCCACTTCAAAACTGACTTTGCTCACTGCGGTAAAATCACCGAACTTTTTTGTGAGAAAGGAAACAACAATAGAGCTGCCGCCTTCTCCAGAGCAACCAAAAGGAACCCATTCTTTTTTAATTGTTTGTCCCTCTTTTTCCTTCAACAGCGAGACAAAAACATCATCCATTGTCGGTGTTGCTTCTGAATAATCTTCGACTATGATCCCGCGGGCAATCAGAGCATCTCTAATTATTGCCAGGTCATGTTCCGGTTCATCAAGAAATAAACGGATGCGATCACCATATACCTGCCCCGGTGCTGATAATTCGTCTCTTAATACTTTACAGGTATGGTTTATCAAGCCAGTCTTGATAGTGCCGACCTTACGTTTAATCTGCTTCTTCAAATTGGCAGGAGTATCACAGGCAATTATCTTTCCCTCCTGCATAAGAGCAACCCGGTGGCACCTTTCCGCCTCATCCATATAAGGTGTAGATATAATTATGGTAATGCCCTGGCCGATGAACTCATAAAGTATCTTCCATAGCTCACTGCGGGATAAAGGATCAACGGCCGTAGTCGGTTCATCAAGTATCAACACCGAAGGGAAATGGATTAAGGCGCAACTTAGTGCCAGCTTTTTTTTCATTCCCCCTGACAGTTCAGATGCCCGGCGATTTCGAAAAGGCGCCATGCGGGAAAATAGGAGCAGCCGTTCTTTCTGACGCTGCCGGTCGGCTTCAGGTACACCGCGCAGGTCCGCCATAAAATCTATGTTTTCCTCTACCGTCATATCAAGATAGAGGGTAAAATCCTGAGACATATAGCCAATAGCGGAACGAACCCCATCCGGCTCTACTTCCACATTGTAATTACCTACGAACATGAGGCCGGAGCTCGGCGCCAGGAGTCCGCAAAGCATCTGCAAAGTAGTAGTTTTGCCTGCACCGTCGGAACCTAAAAGACCGAATATCTCCCCCCGCTTAACTTTCAGATAAAGATCATCAACCGCCGTGACCCGGCCGAATCTCTTTGTTAAAGACTCAACCAGCACGGCATAGTCACTTAACCCTGTTATTTCCATGGACGGTTTTTATCCCATCTTAAGTCCACATCAGCCGGCATGCCCGGTTTGAGTATCCCCTGGGGATTGGCAATCGCCACCTTTATCTTGTAAACCATCGTGGAACGATTTTCATTCATTTGAACGTCTCTTGGTGTAAATTCAGCTTTTGGAGCTACGAGAATAACCTTGCCGGGAAAGTACTGTTTTGGAAAGGAATCGACATATATGCGCGCCTCGTCACCAAGTTTGACTTTGCCTATATCCCTCTGCTCGACATAAGTTTTAATATAAAGGCTTGCAAGATCAACCACAACTACCAAAGGCGTGCCGGGCACCACATTTTCTCCAAGTTCAATTGCCTTGTCGATCACCGTGCCATTAACCGGACTATAAACAAAAGTATCCTGGAGCATGGCCTCTATCTCTTGCTTTTTTGCCAGGACACCGTTTAAAGTCGACCCGGCCATATTCTCAGCTCTTTTTGCCGTGGCAATCTCCCGGCTCAGAGTGGCCACGTCATTTTCTTTAAGCCGGATATCCGTCAGAGAAGATTTTGCAAGGGACAGCCCGGCTCTTGCCACTTCATAATTTTTTTTTATCTCGTCCATCCGGCTTTGAGCAATAGACTTTTTCTCAGCCAATGAAGAAAAACGCTGATAATCTTTTTCCGCTTTGCCGAATTCGGCTTCCGCCTGGGCGATGGTAGCCGCTGATTGATTTTTTGCCAGTTCCAAAGCTATTTTCGCCCCGCTGATTCTGCTTTCCAAGACCACTACATCATCACCGGCTCTCCGGACCGCTTCCTGCGCCTTTGTCACCTCAGCGTCAGCATTGGCAATCTGTGCCTTTATCTGTTCCGCGTCGATCTTCGCCACAAGCTGACCGGACTTCAGCTCCGACCCTTCATCGGCATGCAACTCGATTACCTGCCCTTTTACCTTGGAACTTAAGCTCACTTCAGTGCCTTCCACCCAGCCGTGCAAACGCAGAAAGCCTTTGGGAACCTTTCCCTCGCTGATGACAGACATGTATATCGCAACAATTCCCAGTATAAAAAAGAAAACAACCGCGGGCAAGATAAGCTTTCGCCCCGATATTTTCGCTTTACCCTCTGCCATTGCCGGTCTCCTCGTTTATCACTTCTATTTTAAAGCTCTCCCATTGCCCTTTTAACTCTTGCCATAGCCACTTGATAATCAAACCTGGCGCGGTAATTATCAGTTCTGACCTGCGTCAAAAGAGTTTGAGCATCAATAACATCGGTAGCCGTCCCCACAAGGTCCTGATACCGGTCTCTGGTAATACGCAGATTTTCTTCTCCCTGCTCAATAGCTTTTTCCGTGGCCATGATACGCTCTTTGGCTATCATAGCATCGTTTGCTGCGGTACGATATTCCAGTTTGATTTGTTCTATCAACAGATGAAGATTTTCCTGGTTTTGTACCTTAAGCTCTACAGCCCGGCGATAGCCGGAAGTTGTTGCCAAGCCGTCGAAGATATTCATCTTCAGCCCGACTGCGGCTGACATAATTGACTGCTCCTTCGCTCTGTCGTTTTGCAGATAGTCAAAAGCCAGCCTTACAAAGATTTCCGGGGCATAATTACTTCTGCTGTCTTGTACTTCATATTTACTCGCATCGACAATCTTTTCCATCGCTTTTATTTCCGGTCTTGTCTCAACAGCTTTTTCTAAACCTCCGGCAGGCAATGCATCTATTGGCTGCTGTTTGTCTTCCAGTTCCGCTCTGTATCCAGGTTCCTGGTTTATAAGAAAATTTAGAAAAAGCCAGCAGTTTTCTAATCTGTTTGCTGCTGCAAGTTTTTGTTGCCTGCTTGCCGCAAGTTTAACTTCGGCTTGGAGAAGATCGTTTAATGTTGATATGCCCTGTTCATAGAAATCTTTGGATATTTGAAGGTGTTGTGACATTTGTTGTACTTCTTCATCGGCTGATTTCAATATTTTTTTTGCTTCCCATATTCCATAATATGCTTCCACTACCTGAAGAAACACATCCTGCTCTTTTCCTTTGTAACCAAATCCGGCAGCTTTTTCCAATGCCCTTGATTTATTATATCTGGAAGATGTTCTTCCAAAGTCATAGATTGTTTGGGTAAGCGCCAGATTTAAAGAACTATAATTGTTCTCCTGAATTTCAAAAGAGGCGCCGGGAACTTTGTACGCCTGTGCATCATCCTGAAATATGTATCCTCCCTGCATGTCAAGATGGGGCAGGTATCCGCTTCTAGCGGCATTTACATCTTCTTTGGCTAAACTCTCATTGTGAATCGCCACCTTAAGAGTGGGGTTCATTTGTGCAGCTCTTCTGAAACATTCCTTCAGGGTAAGCTCTTCCGCGAATGCGAAGCAGTTCAATAAAAGCAACAGAAAGAAAGTCAAATAGCCTACTTTAAGCAAATTTCCTCCTTTCTAATTTTTTGGGAAATGTTCTCGTGGAAATTGTTTTTTAATAATAGAGTGCATACAACATATCCTATCACATTGCAAATATACATTAGCTTAAATCGTGCCAACCTTTTAATGCTAACTATATCAATAAGATAAATAAATCCATATATATATCCTACTATATATAAAAGGGTTTTTATGATATTTAGGAATTTGCTGTTCAGCATATGGTACAATATGCCAAATATCGTTAATAGGCCTGATCGCCTTTCCGACACAGCAGACAGAAATATTAGAAAGAGATTTCGAAATAGGAAGAAAGTTTATTGAAAAGCAAACAACAATTTGATAAAACTCTTTAATATCAACGTCAAATGCTTTTAAAATACCAGGAGCATCAGTCAGCCAGCAATTTTTCTTTCAATATTCTGTTTACTATTTCCGGATTTGCCTTTCCTTTTGTTTCCTTCATGATTTTTCCTACAAAAAAGCCGAGGACTTTTGTTTTGCCGGCCTTGTATTCCGAAGCTTCTTTAGGGCATGACGATATTAATTTTACAACAATATCTTCAATCAGTACCTCATCCGTAACCTGGACAAGGTTCTTTTCTTTTACTATTTCTTCCGGTGGTTTTCCGGTTTTTGCCATTTCTTCAAAAACCGCTTTCGCTATCTTGCCGCTTATTATATTTTGATCTATAAGCTTTAACAGTTCTGCAAAATTTGATGGCGATACGGGAGATTCATCTATGTTTTTGCCTTCGGCATTGAGAAGCCCTAAAAGCGAACCCATCATCCAGTTGCTGACCTGCTTAGGATTTTTATATTCTTTTGTGCAGGCTTCAAAATAATCCGCAAGTTCGACAGCGCCGGTAAGAACATCTGCATCGTATTCAGGAAGGCCATATTGGGCAATAAAGCGCTCTTTTTTCAGATCGGGAAGTTCAGGAAGATTTTTCTTTAATTTCTCAAGCCAGTTGTCGTCTATTGCAAGAGGCAAAAGATCCGGATCGGGAAAATATCTGTAATCATGTGCATCTTCCTTGCCTCTCATTGATATAGTATTGTGTTTTTCAGGGTCCCAGAGTCTTGTCTCCTGAACGACATCTTCTCCATCAAACACAATATCTTTCTGTCTTTCAATTTCGTACGAAATTGCTTTTTCAACATTTTTGAATGAGTTTAAATTCTTAAGCTCAGTTCTTGTTCCGAAAGGTACGCTGCTCACAGGCCTGATGGAAACATTCGCATCGCATCTGAAGCTTCCCTCTTCCATGTTTCCGTCACAAATATCAAGATATCTTAATATTGACCTTATTTTCCTGAGGTAGGCGCCGGCTTCTTCAGATGATCTGATATCCGGTTCGCTAACGATTTCAATAAGAGGAACGCCTGTTCTGTTGAAATCCACCATTGAAAAGGGGCGAATTTGATCGTGGATAAGCTTGCCGGCATCTTCTTCCATGTGGATTCTTGTGATGCCGATTCTTTTTTTTGAGCCATTTGCTTCTATGTCTATATAACCATGTTCACAAATTGGAAGCTCATACTGGGAAATCTGGTATCCTTTGGGAAGATCCGGATAAAAATAGTTTTTCCGGGCAAACCTGCTGTGTTTTGAAATTGTACAGTTTGTCGCTATTCCCATCAGCATGGCATATTCGACAACTTTTTTATTCAGCACGGGAAGAACGCCGGGCATTCCAAGGCAGACAGGGCAAGTTTGAGTATTTGGAGGCGCCCCAAAAGAAGTCGGGCACGAACAGAATATTTTTGTTTTGGTTTTTAACTGAGCATGAACTTCAAGTCCGATTACAGCTTCAAATTCCATGTTATTAAATTCCTAGTTTATTACCTATAGTTTCCTATTACATGCGATTCTGAGTTGTTGTTTTACAAATATAAAGAGGTGGTATCATAGTGTCAAGCTATAACGTTATAAGATATGTGGTAACCGAATTATAGAAGTTTGGCGGAGAGACAGGGATTCGAACCCTGGGTAGAACTTTCGCCCTACACTCGCTTAGCAGGCGAGCGCCTTCGACCTACTCGGCCATCTCTCCGTTTGTTTATGGCGGAGGGAGTAGGATTCGAACCCACGGAGCCGTTAAGCTCAACGGTTTTCAAGACCGCCTCCTTAAACCACTCGGACATCCCTCCATTTTGAAGGTTTTTTATCTAACATCATATCATATTTACGTCAAGAATTTATGATGGATTAACTTATTATATTGTGTTAGTTTATTAAAAAATCAACCCCTTTTACCCCTAAATATATAAAAAGCGGGAAGGCGCAGCGAGGCATAACTATGATGAAAATTTTCGAATACCCTTCAAAACCGGCTGAAGCAAGGCTTAAGGCTATTATCAACAGAGGGCTTTCTTTCATTAGAAATGATTACAAAGCTGTTAACGGCATATTAGAAAATATAAGAAAAAACGGAGACGGCGCACTTATTGATTATGCGAGGCGTTTTGATTCTCCTAAAATAAATTTGGATTCAATCAAGGTCAGCAATAAGGAAATTAATGCTGCTTTAAAAAAAATATCAAAGAGTTTTACTGTTTCTCTAAAACGTGCAGTTTCTCAGATAGAATCCTTTCACAGGCAACAAATACGACTGTCCTGGATAAATAATGAAAGAAGCGGTGCGTTTCTTGGGCAGATTATTAATCCTGTTGATGCCGCCGGAATATATGTACCGGGTGGGAAAGAAGGAAAGACCCCGCTTGTTTCATCGGTTCTCATGGGGGCTATTCCTGCAAAGATTGCAGGTGTTCGCCGGATTGTAATGGTTACTCCGTCAACGAAAGACGGTAATATTAATCCTCACCTTATTGTTGCGGCTAAAACGGCCGGAGTTGATGAAATATACAAGATCGGAAGCGCCTGGGCAATAGCAGCGCTTGCTTATGGCACTGAAACTATTCCAAAGGTTGATGTTATTGTTGGGCCAGGCAACATCTATGTGACACTTGCTAAAAAAATTGTTTCTGGAATAGTTGGGATCGATATGACTGCAGGTCCAAGTGAGATTCTTATTATCGCAGACCAAAGCGCAATACCTGAATATACTGCTGCTGATTTGCTATCCCAGGCTGAACATGATGCCCTTGCTTCTGCAATGCTTATTACGAATTCGATGAAAACAGCCAAATCAGTCCTTTCTTCTTTATACGACCAGCTTAATAAACTTGATAGAAGAGATATTGCCGAAAAATCCCTTTCAAAATATGGTGCTTTTATTGTTGTTCCCGATATTTTATCTGCGATTGAGCTTTCAAACAGAATAGCTCCTGAGCATCTGGAACTTCAGGTAAACAACCCTTTTGAATACATTGGGAAAATAAAAAATGCAGGGGCAGTTTTTCTTGGAAATTACACTCCTGAGCCTGTTGGCGACTATGTTGCAGGACCCAACCATATACTGCCCACAGCAGGGACGGCAAGATTTTCATCGGCTCTTTCCGTGGATAATTTTATAAAAAAGACAAGTCTTATAAATTATTCAAAGGAAGCTTTCTTCAGGGAAGCAAAAGATATTATAACACTTGCTGAAACTGAAGGACTGAGTGCACACGCTGATTCGGTAAAGATAAGGCTTAAAGAAGCGGCAAAATGATATGGAAGCGTTTCTTGAAAATATAACTTATTCAAATCATGATAAAAATATTTTAATACGTCCGCAAAAAAGGGGTTTATAGCGATGTATGCTGTAAACCCCTTTAAATATCTGGTAGGCACGATTGGATTTGAACCAACGACTTCTACCGTGTCAGGGTAGCGCTCTCCCCCTGAGCTACGTGCCTTAATATTACATCTGGCATTAACACCGCTTAATTTCTATGTCAAGAGAAATGGGATTGCCGTTTTATATACACGTAATACTAAGAGATCTGGCGGTTAAGAACCATACCGAGGATCTATTTTCGGCTGGTTGCCATCTGAGACAACCTTTTTTCCCATTCCCAGGCAGTCCGGATGATTAACTCAAGGTCGTCATAGCGAGGCGTCCATCCGGTTTTATTCCGGAGGCGCGAACTGTTGGCAACGAGAGCAGGCGGGTCTCCGGCACGATGGCCGGTTTCGACTACTGTAAAGTCGATCCCGGTAACATGTTTAGCTGCTGCAACAACTTCCTTGACTGAAAAGCCGTGGCCATAGCCGCAATTCATAATTTCAGAGCCGTTGCCGGCCATAAGGTGCTCCAGCGCCGCAACGTGCGCATCCGCAAGATCATTCACATGGATATAATCCCTTATGCAGGATCCATCCGGCGTCGGGTAGTCGGTGCCGTAGATAGAGAGCCTGTCGTATTCTCCCTTGGCCGTCTTGAGTGAGCGCGTAATTAGATGCGTTGCTTCAGCATAGGCCTGGCCAATAAGGCCTTCGGGATCAGCCCCGGCAACGTTAAAGTACCGAAGCGCAATATAACTAAAAGAACCTGACTTTGCCAGATCCTTAAGGATGCTTTCTACCATTGCCTTTGAAACCCCGTACGGGTTGATAGGACACAAGGGAGCTATCTCAGAAACGGGGATTGTTTCTGGAATGCCATAGACTGCGGCTGTCGAGGAGTAAATTAAATTGCAGATGCCACAGTGATTCATGGCTTCAAGCAAGTTAAGCGTGTTGGCAACATTGTTCCTGTAGTATTTCAGGGGCTCTCGGACGGATTCTTCCACCTGAATGGAAGCTGCAAAATGGATGACCGCCTCTGGCTGGAAAGCCGCAATCGTGTCCTCCAAGAAGGCCGCATCGGATAGGTCCCCCTGAATGAGTCGGCCATAGAGAACAGCCCAGAGATGGCCTGTGCTCAAATTGTCATAAACGAGGATTTCATGGCCCTTTGACCCAAGTGCCTTTACAACATGGCTGCCGATGTAGCCGGCGCCTCCCGTTACAAATATTTTCATAAGTTTTTCCGTTTAGCCGTACTTTACTAAAGTATTCGCCCTTTGCCTGATTCGCACTATCCTCGAAATACTTAACACACGGCTATGCTTGAAATTCTCGCCTTCTTTGAGCTGTCAGTAAATTGAACATTTTTCAAAGGTCTCTTCAACATTCCGCAGTCAAATATATTCGTCGTTTTATATGTATCTTATGAAAGAAAGAATAGCTGATGAAAATATGTCAGTGGAATCGGAATAAAAAAAGTCGGGTTGTCTATAACCGACCCCAACTCTGGTTTTTTTTGGTGCCTGGGACGAGAATTGAACTCGTACAGCCACTATGGACCGAGGGATTTTAAGTCCCTTGCGTCTACCAATTCCGCCACCCAGGCACGTTTTTGTCAAATACATGCTACACAAGATATTGTCAAGATTTCAAGTTTATCTTTTTAAGATTGACACCTTTATAAGTTAAAAACTACTGATATTCAATAATATTATAATTTATATATGTTTTTGAAAATTAATGCCACATCATGAATAAAGAGCATTTATAATTTTATTGCTTTCTTTAAGAGAGTCTTTGCAGGAATCTTTGAAAAATTCACGAATATTTTCCATAAAAAGAGTTGTATTGTCATCCTGATCTGATAAAAGAGCGAACTTACTTTCATCCATCACAGATACAAACACTTCTAAAATTTCTTTAAAGTGTTTGTTCTTGCTTATAAGGCTCTTATAAAGATCAAGATCCTGAGCAAAAAGGCGGCCTATCAGATTATAGTTTATCTTAAATACAGGGGTGGAACATGAAAGCACGGTGTCTGAATCCATATTCATTTTCTGCAACGTTCTGGCCATACAGATGGTAATAAAATGCGTAAGCCCTTGCACAACAGCCATATGCCGGTCATGAGTTAAAGGCTCCATCTCATAAACAACAGCGCCTCTTGAAGTATATTCATTTTCTATCCATTTTAACCAGCGCTCTCCTCTGCCCGGGCATAATATTATATTCTGGCCCTTTATTGAATCAGTGAAAGGCCCGAACAAAGGATGAGTGCCTAATACTTCAGCTTTTGTGCTACCTATCATGCTCTTTACTATTTCTTCTTTTAAAGAGCACATATCCATAAGAAGCTGTTCATACCGCAAAAGACTGCCGATATCTTTTGAAATTGAAATGGCGGCATTAAGAGGAACACTTAAAATAACCACATCGCATTCTTTCGCCACATCAGTATAAGTAATATCGGTGGTTCTTCCTGAAATCAACACCCTGTGGCCGCCGGCAGAAAAAAAATCCTTAAACCACCTACCCATGCTTCCAGTTCCGCCGATTATGCCGATAGATATTGTCTTATTCATCTTAAAGCTCTCTGCCGTAATAAATGATCAGCCAGGACAAGGCTTACCATTGATTCGCAAACTACATTTATCCTCGGTATGGCTGAAATATCATGTCGTCCCGAAATAGATATTGTCCTTTCTTTTTTTGACATATCAATAGTATTTTGCTCGATGGAAATTGAAGGAATAGGCTTTACGGCAACCCGTATAATGATATTATCTCCGTTAGATATTCCGGCAAGAATCCCGCCGGCATTATTTGTTGAAAAGCCCTCCGGAGTTATAGGATCATTATTTTCCGAACCGAGCAATAATGGGGCTTTAAAACCTGCTCCGATTTCAATTCCTTTAACCGCGCCAATGCTCATCAATGCTTTTGCAAGATCTGCGTCAAGCTTATCAAAAACCGGCTCTCCAAGGCCTGCAGGAACTCCTTTTGCTACAATTTCAACAATTCCGCCAAGAGAATCCCCTTTGCTTTTTACTTCCTTAACTCTTTTTTCCATATCAACGGCAGCATCATTGTCAGGGCAAAAAAACATGTTTTTGGATACAACGTCAAGATTGCGCTCTATTGCTTTTATACAGCCCAGCTCAACCGTATAGGCACAGATGCTTATATTCTCTTTATCAAGCAAAGCCTTGGCTACAGCGCCTGCCGCAACTCTTGCAACGGTTTCTCTCGCTGAAGCTCTTCCCCCGCCCCTCCAGTCTCTTGTTCCGTATTTCGCATGATAGGATATATCTCCATGTCCGGGCCTGAAAATATCCGCATATTTTTTATAAGCATCCGAATGAGGATCCTTGTTTTTTATCATAATCATAACAGGCGTGCCGGTAGTAACTCCGTTAAAAACCCCGGACATTATGATTGCTTCATCAGGTTCTTTTCTTGAAGTGCTTGCAACAGAGCCGCCTGGTTTTCGTCTGTCCAGCATATTCTGAATAATCTTTTCGTTAAGAGGTATTTGCGGAGGGCAACCATCAATGACAACGCCAATTCCTAAACCGTGCGATTCGCCCCAGGTTGTTATTTTAAATAATGTTCCAAACGAGTTTCCAGACATTTTATTATTTCTTCCTTACGCCTGTTTTCCAAGCTTATTAAAAACATCCCAGAAATTCGGAAAAGACTTTTCAACGCATTTTTCGTTTTTTATAAAAATTCCCGGTACCTTAAGACCTGCAACTGCAAAGCTCATAGCTATTCTATGGTCATCATATGTTTCAATATGAGCTCCTGCAGGTGTCCCTCCCTTAACCACAAGATCCGATCCCACAGACTTTGCTTCAATACCTGTTTTAGTAAGTTCATTTATAACTGCCGATAAACGATTGCTTTCTTTTGCTTTTAAATGTTCCACATTTTTTATAACCGTTGTTCCATCCGCAAAGGCCGCAACTACTGCAAGAGTCGGGACCATATCCGGGATATCGGACATATCCGTGTCAATTCCGGTAAGAGACCCGCCTCTAACTGTAATTCCATCGCTTTCAAAATATATTTTACACCCCATTTTTTCAAGAAGCCCTGTAAGCTTAAGATCTCCCTGACGCGAATCCTTTGCAATACCTTTAACCTTTATTTCTGAACCACTGATGGCAGCGGCTGCCCAGAAATATCCTGCCTGCGAACAATCGGGTTCTACGTAATAAGAACCGGCTCTGTACTTCTGCCGCCCGTCTACAGCAAATCCGGTATATTCGTCTCTTCTAACATCTACTCCGAGCTTTGCCATAATATCAATTGTCATATCTATATATGGCTTTGATACGGGGCCTTCCACAACTTTTATTTTTATGCCTTCCTGGGTATAGGGAGAAATTAAAAGGACTGAAGACAGAAACTGACTGCTGATGTTGCATTTAAGCTCAATATGTCCGCCTTTTATTTTTCCGCCTTTTATTGCAACAGGCGGGCAGCCATTGTTATTGATTGAACGGGCTTTTACACCCAGACTGTTCAGGCCGTCCAGCAAATCCTGAATAGGGCGCTGTGACATACGTTCCGTTCCTGTGAGCGTGTACTCGCCATCGCCAAGAGCGGCAACACCGGTTAAAAGGCGCATGGATGTTCCGGAGTTGCCGAGATAAATCGGCTTATCATATGCCTTGATAACTCCATTCGAACCGTGTACTACTATTTCACTTTCGAACTCTTCTATCTTAACGCCCATCAGGCGTATGGTTTCGAGCGTTAAAACAGTATCTTCACTTTTAAGGCAGTTCATTAGTGTGCACCGGCCGTCCGATAATGCTGAGGCAATCAATAACCTGTGTGTATAGCTCTTTGAACCCGGCACGTCAATTTCGCATTTATTAACAACTCTGGGAATTATTTCTATCATGGTCATATAATTTACTATAAGGTGTTTTTTGCCATAGGATATGAGCCAAGGCATTTTAAATAAAGACAAATCGTGCTCATTTTCTTAAGCGTAGAAGAAACAACCGAATCATCAATATGTCCTTCGATATCCACAAAGAAAAAATAGCTCCAGTTTTCATGCTTTGTCGGCCTTGACTCGAGCTTGACCATGTTTATTCCTGATTTTGCTATCGGTTCCAGTATTTTGTACAAAGCACCAGGCGTATTCGGTGTCACAAACATTATAGACGTTTTGTCAACACCAGTTCTTTTTATTTCGTCTTTTCCTATAACGAGAAAACGTGTAGTGTTTCTTGAAACATCCTCAATCTTTGAAGCAATTACATGAAGGTTATAGATATGTGCCGCCATGCTGCTTGCAATAGCGGCCGATTTAGGGTTATCAGAAGCTCTGCGGGCGGCAGTAGCAGTACTGTCGCACTCTATCAGATCTGCTTTTGGAAGATGTTTCTGAATCCAATTCCTGCATTGGGGAAATACCTGACGATGCGAGTAGATCGCTTTGATTTTGCTTATGGAATCACTCTTTGACAAAAGATCATGTGATATGGGGTGGTACAATTCCGCACATATTTTCAAATCCGATTCAAAAAAAAGATCAAGGGTATAATTGACCGAACCTTCTATAGAATTTTCAACCGGAACAACTCCGTAAAGGCATGATCCTTTTTCAACATCACGAAATATATCGCCAATTGTGGTCTGCGGCATATAATTAACAGAGCGCCCAAAATAACTCATTGTCGCAATATGGGAAAAAGTAGCCTCCGGGCCGAGATAAGCAACCGAATGATGATTTTGGATTTCCCGCGATGCCGCAATTATTTCTGAAAATATATAATTAAGAGCGCGTTTGGCAAGAGGGCCTTTGTTGAGAGCAGTCAGTTTTTCAACAATAGCTTTTTCACGTGCTATATCAAGGATTTTTCTTCCATCTTTCGCCTTAATCTTGCCTATTTCCTTTGCAAGAAGAAGCCTTTCATTTATAAGACCCAGAATTTTTTCATCAATTTTGTCAATACTGTTTCTTAAATCATCTATCACATAATCAGGCACAGTATCAGCAGTAGCGCTTTTTTTGTTTATTTTTCCCATAGTGTTATTTGTTAAGTCCGCTTTTTTAAAATTTATTAATTAGTTATAGCCGATGTATGGCCGTTTTGAAAAAGTTCCTCTCCCTATTGTTCTATTATCGATTCGTCTATTTTATGACCAAAATGCCTCCCGCTTTCTTCCATAGCGACAAGAACTTTATCACCTTTTTTAAGGCTTACAACTGAAAGAGGTTTCCCATCCGGACTGGTCAATCTTATAGTCTCGGCATTTTGCAAAATAGTTGTAATCATCTTGCCAGCCGCCAATGCTTTAATTATCAGGAGAGGACGTTTTTCAATTTTCAGTCTTCCTACTATCCCCAAAGTAATATTACCCTTATAATCAGCAATATAAATCTGATCTCCTGCGCAAAGTTCGGAAAGATATCTTGTCTTTCCGCCCGGCACTCGAGTGTATGCATGTACTGCTCCGGCATTAACCCTGAAAGGCCTTGGAGATACATAAGGATTTTCAAGTGTTTCAGCATGAACCAGAAAAAGCGCACTGCTGCTATTTCCAACCAGCATGCCCTGTCCGAAAAGCATAGAAGTGCAAGTGTCAACACATACTCTGTCCCCCATTCCAACAGGAACAACTTCAACAATTTCAGAATTCTGAAGATTTACCTTATCAGTTTTCGAATGAATTATCGATAAAGTTTTTTTCAATTCAGCCAAATCATCAGAGTTGAAAAGAATATGATTTACACCTTTTTCAAGAATGCCTAACACTGTATAAGCTTCATGTTGATTTCGCACTTGAGCAATTACGTCGGCTCCTTTTGCTATGAGATTTTCGAGAGGGATTATTGTCCAATCGGTGCATTCCAAGATAACTTTCTTATTCAGGCTTAATTTAATTATTTCATCTTCGTCTTCACCGCTTTTTATTTTATAAAATATAACATCTTTTCCTATTTTTAAATCTCCGTCTTCGGAAATGGTCTGAATTTTGCCGAGTTCTTTTACTTTTTCCGAATATCCTTTCGGAACCAAAATTCCGTCAGCGCCGCCCTCAAGTGCGGTAGTAATGATATCTTTATTCCATTTGTCAACTTTTACCCAAATTTTTCTCATTTTTCAATCCGTTATATATTAAAAGTGCTCAAGGCAATCTATAAAGATTTATATAAGTTATATTTGTTCAGGTCAACAGCAAATATTTATTGCTATGAATCCGCAGGAACAAATAACATAAAAACTACTCTATGATTTTAAGCGCGTCCTCAATGCTTGCATTATTATGTACAATAGATGATATAGCCTTAACCATCTTTGTTGGGTTTTTATGTTGAAAAACATTACGTCCTATTGAAGCGCCTGCGCCTCCTGCTTCCATTGCACCCTTTACCATTTCCAGAATTTCCTTGTCCGAATTCATTTTGGGACCGCCTGCAATAACAACCGGAATCGAACATCCTTCCACGACCTCTTTGAATGAATCAGCCGAACCGGTATAGGATACTTTAACTATATCGGCCCCCATTTCATTTCCTAAACGGGCGGCATGTTTAATATAGCTTACATCGAACTCATTTTTAATTTTTTCTCCTCTTGGGTATATCATAGCAAGAAGCGGCATCCCCCATGTTTTAGCTTCATTTGTGATTTTGCCGAAATCTTTCAACATTTCTTTCTCTGAACCGTCTCCAAGATTAATATGGATTGAAACAGCATCGGCACCAAGTTTGATTGCCTCCTCAACCGAACAAACAAGAGCTTTTGCATTCGGATTGGGAGAAAGGCTTGTTGAAGCTGAAAGATGAATAATAAGACCGATATCTTTGCCACTCCTTCTGTGCCCTGTTCCCACTATCCCTTTGTGCTCTACAATTGCATTTGCTCCACCATCTGAAACCATCTGTACCGCTCTTTTCATATCCTTAAGACCTTCAATAGGTCCCAAGGAAATACCGTGATCCATCGGAACAATAACGGTTTTTCCTGTATTTCTGTCTATAATTCGTTCTATCCTGATTTGTTTTCCAATAATTGTCATTTTATCTTTCTCCCGTAATTATGCAAAAAGGCCGTGAAGATGACCTCCTCCACGGCCTGTAAACAAAAAAAGCCGTGGGTTCCTGTATCTACCCATGGCTTTTTGCGTTTAATTTATAATTACCTCAACGCACCACAGGCAGACCGGCGCTAAAGTAGTAGTAATAAAAACCAAAAAATCTGCCTGTGAATATCTTCATAATATATTTCTGATAAATGCCCATGATAAGTTTTTGTCAAACCATATGAAATCAGCTATTATTCTACTATATGATCGAAGCCTGTATGTCAAGTCTTTTATATCTTGGACAATTATCTGGATATACAAACTTATTACGACCGAATAAAACGATATGTGGGCGGGCTGATAATTTTGGAAGCTGGTGGATTGTATATAAAAACATATTATTGGTTATTATATAATTGCTTATCGGTAATCAGTGCTTATTATTAGCTTAATAAACTGATTTCTAGCATAAGAGGAAATTTAATCTATGAAAATCTTCATGATAATTATATTTATGTTTTTCGCTATTCCCGGATACATTTTTTTTAACGGCAATGAAAGCAGGGCTGGTGACAAAATGATTAAAGAAAATATGAATATCGAAACAGCAACCTTTGCAGGCGGATGTTTCTGGTGTTCGGAATCTGATTTTGCAAAAGTCAAAGGAGTAACAAAAGTCATATCCGGCTACACGGGCGGAACAAAGGAAAATCCCACATATGAAGAGGTTTGCAGCGGTACAACAGAGCATAGGGAAGCCGTACAGGTTTTTTATAACCCTTCAGTAGTTACTTATGAAGAGCTTTTACAGGTTTTCTGGCGGCATATTGATCCTACAGACACTAGCGGCCAGTTTGCCGACCGTGGAAGGCAATATAAGTCAGCTGTTTTCTATCATAATGAAAAACAAAAAAAACTGGCTGAAATTTCCAAAGAAGAGCTTAACAAATCCGGGCGCTATGCAAAACCGATAATCACAGATATTATTCCGTTTACAAAATTTTATAAGGCAGAAGATTATCACCAGGAATATTACAAGAAAAACCAGTCTCATTATAAAGCATACCGGAAAGGTTCAGGAAGAGACTGGTTCATCAATGAAGTGTGGGGAAAAAATGAAAGCGGCAAAGCCTGTCCTGTGTCGGCATCAAAAAAAGCTAAACCCGACTTTGAGGCCAACAAAAAAAAATTGACCCCGTTGCAGTACAAAGTTACACAAAAAGAAGGCACGGAACCTCCTTTTAAAAACGAATTCTGGGATAATAAGAAAGAAGGAATATACGTGGATATAGTGTCGGGAGAGCCTTTGTTCAGTTCAAAGGATAAGTACGACTCAGGAACCGGATGGCCCAGTTTTACAAAGCCCCTCGAGTACAAAAACATAGTCGAAAGAGAAGATATAAGCTTCTTTACTTTACGCACCGAAGTCAGAAGTAAAGAAGGCAATTCCCATCTGGGGCATGTTTTCCCTGACGGGCCAAAACCGACCGGCAAGAGATACTGCATGAACTCGGCAGCATTAAGGTTTATTCCCAAAGATAATCTTGAAAAAGAAGGTTATGGCGAATACATGAAATTATTTGAAAAATAAAATTATTCCACAACCCATACGGTGCAGTTGCGGGCGGTCCTGACTATTTGGCCCGATATGCTTCCGAACAGAAACTCTTCTTTGCGCGAAAGGCCTTTTCTGCCCACTACCAGAGTGCCGTATTCAAGCTTATCCCGTTCTGACAGAATGCATTCCGCCATTGAAGGACAATAGCGGAGTATAGAGCGGGTTGAAACATTTTCGGTGGCAAAACCTGCATCGACAAGTATTTGCCTGTATTCTTCCAGCACTGTGTCCGTCTTTGCTCTGTATTCCTTATACCATTTATCTTTTTGGGCATCATCGGAAAAATAGTCTTCTTCAGACTCCCTGACAATATGAAGTACTGTTACCTTAAAGCCTTTCATGCCTCCCAAAAGATTTGCCACATACAAAACAGCGCGTTTGGCATTCTCAGATTCATCTGCGGCAATCAGGATATTTCTATTGAATTCGAAATTCATATTTTATCCCCTCAATGAAAAAAACCAGAACCGAAATCATCCAGATCATCAATCAACTGAAAAGTTTTATCATAAAAAACATTGGCGCTTCTTGAAAAATGCATAAGTACCCGGTTAAGACCCTCAGGTATATAAGGATAAATCTTTTTAAGGTTTGCAACCCTGTTGTTAAATACTATATTCATATCTTCTTCACCGAGCACATTAAGCGCCGTGGCATTATTCTTTTTAAGGTCGGCAATAAGAATATCTCCCATCCCGGCAAGATACATTAAAATATTCCCCAGGCCAAACAAGTCATAGCCAAACATATTTTCACGGTGACGAAAATTATAGTCGAAATCTATCCAGCGCCAGTATTCTGTTTCCCTGTCTATCAATATATGATCCCTGCGTATATCGCCGTGCTTTTCTCTGTTTTCGTGAAGAAAAAGTATTGCCCGGGCGCATTTAATGAAATTTTTTAAAATATCAGGAAAGTGTTTGTAGAAATAAGTTTCATGCTCCATCCCTCTTGACATATCTCTCACATGATCCGCCAAGGTTTTGCCATAAATCAAATCAAGAACCCGTACTATATTGCCCTTATCATCAGGAACCGAAAATCCGTGCATGAAATTGGCATGATCTTTAACAAGATCAAGAATGCGTGCCTCTTTACGAGGGCTCCTGAAGCATTCGAAATCAATGCCCCCAACACGGGCTGTGAATTTTTCATAAAATACCAGTTTGATGATCTTGGTTTCACCGGTATTTAAGTCTATGGCGCGCTTGACCCAGAACTTTACTTCATCGTCAAGACCGAAGCGCCCCTCTCTGGCATTATGCCGGATAAGATATGCAACATCGTTTAAAATAACGATATCACCGTATTCAATGCGGTAAAACTCGCTGGTGTCTGAATAAATATTAAAAACATATCCCGGGCTTGGAGGAGTAAACCATGGCGCTGTGAGTTTGCGGATTGATTCCTGAGAAAAATCTTTGCTCATATTAAAACCGTATTAACTCCACAAAGCATCCTGCAAACCGGACGCTCTTTGGGTTTTTCTTAAAATTGCTGTTTTAAGAATACTCTCTGTCCCAATTATAGTCAATTTTCCTGTGCTTCGAGTAATGCCGGTATATATTAGTTCCCTTGTTAAGACCGGATAGTCATTTTCCGGCAAAAGCAAAACAATATTTTCAAATTCAGAGCCCTGGCTTTTATGAACAGTCATGGCATAGGCTGTATCATGTTTGGGAAGAATACGGGGGCTGAACTTTCTTTCAGTTTCAAGATTCGAATCAAAAAATGCATACAGATTATCATCTTCACCCTGTGCCTGCATTATTAAACCCATATCACCGTTATACAGACCAAGGTTGTAGCCGTTTTCTTTTATAAGAACCGGCCTTCCCCTGTACCATTGATTCGAAGTATTTATAAGCCTTTTTTTTGCCAATACCGATTCGGCAAAATAGTTTATGCTCTCAATTCCGAATGGCCCTTTATTTACGGCACACAGTATCTTAAAACGGCTGAATGATTTAAGAGCAGCAATAGGATCATTGATTTTTAAATATGCCGAATAACCTTCAACTATCTTCTTCTCAAGCATGAGATATAATTCTTTTTGAGTTTTTATCTCTTCCCAATAAATTTCATCTTTCTTTTTTTCTTTTAAAATGCCGATAGCAGCTTCTGCATCACCATTTTTAACAGCCATGCTCAGCTTCCCTATACTGCTTTGCTTTGAAAAACGGTAGTTTTTATTAAGAACAACAATGCAGTCATTTAATGCATGTTTATCGCAAGCATTTTCCATATCAGGAATCATATTATCAACGTTTCCCTCAATCTCTTTATATAATTTCTGGGGATATCCGTATATGTTGCCTCTGTTGCATAAATCACCCAGGACAGATCCGGCTTCAACGGAAGCAAGCTGGTCTTTATCGCCTAATAGAATAATTCTTGCTTTTTCCGGCAGGGCTTCAATAAGTTTTGTCAATAGCGCAAGGTCAACCATAGAAGCTTCGTCAACAACAACTATATCTGCAAGAAGCTTGTTTTCGGCATTATAATAGAATCCGGAAGAGCCCGGAATGGTTTTTAACATTCTGTGAATTGTATATGCTTCTTGCGGTATCTGCTTTTTTGTTTCATCGGAACAATCAATATGTTTCTTTGTACTCCGGATAGATTCGGCAAGCTTTGCAGCAGCTTTTCCTGTGGGAGCACACAAATAAATATTGAGTTTTGCGCCGGACTCAACCTCTATCAAAAAAGCAATAATTTTTGCTATAGCAGTAGTTTTGCCTGTTCCTGGCCCACCTGAAATAATGCATAATTTTTTATTCACGCTTGTCAGAGCGGCAAGCTTCTGAAGGTTTATCTTTTCGCCGGTAGTATCCGGAAAATAATTTTCAAGAAGTTTTTTTACTTTTTTTGGATCAGATTTTATATCTGGACCAGTTATATCATCAATTGCTTTTTTCCTTATCAGCTCAGAAAGACTATTTTCATAATCCCAGTACCTGTGCAGGTAAAGCCTGTTTTTATCATCAAGAATTAAAGGCCGGTAATCGCCGGGCTTACCAACAACATTTGTATTTTTAAGCTTTTCTATCCATATATTAAGAGGCGGACATTGAAGTGTTTTCTGGTCTTCTGCTTTATCAAGAATTACTTTCCCCGCATATTTTTCAAGGTCAAGACATACATCGCCGTTTCCGGCAGCATTGCTGACAAGTGCGGAAGCAATAAAAAGATCGGGATCATTTTCTTTTGCGAGTTCGTTGATAAAATTAGCAAAATGCAAATCTATATATGTAAATATATTCATGTTTCAGCTAATAACCCGGTATCATCGCCTTTCCAAGCGCATTAATTAAAGACAGCTCCGGCCGATCATAATATATGCCCGAACCAGGAACAATGTCCTCATCTACTCCGCGCAAGAAAATGTAAAATACTCCCCCGAATGAATTATTATATTCATAGTCTTCGTATTTGTGCCTCAGATACTGATGTACAGCAAGAACGTATAAATGATATTGCAGTATATATGATTCATTGTCCATCACTTCAATAAGGTTTGTTTTGTGATAATTTGCAATGGCGCTTCCAAGATAATTTGATTTCCAGTCAACAATAAACACTTTTTTGCCGCAGTAAAACACCATATCTATATAGCCTTTCATAAACCCTCTTGAAGGTGAAAACGAGAGATTTTCAATCCAGTCGGGATAATTATTATATATTTTAATGTTTCCATAATCATAAAAGATGTTTTTTATTGTCTGAGGCGTAATCATTTTTAACGGAAAATAAAATTCCATTTCATTATGCCTGTTTTTCATATCAACTTCGGACAATTTTATTGCAATCTCTTCAGAATCAACAGCAAAATCCGAATAACTATTTAAGCCGGCTGTAAGCACTTTATCTATCATGCCGCATATAGGGGCTTTCCATTTTGTGCCAAATCCGTATTCTGTCAGTTTGTCGTCAACAAGTATTTGTCTATCCTCTGCGTCTGAATCAAGAAAACTCATATGCTCAAAAAGATCATGAAAAAAAGTTCCGGATCTGGCGCCTCTAGGAAATGTGAATATATCAGTTTTTTCCGAAAGCATTTGCTCCTGTGATAAATCACAGGTAAAGATCTTTAATCCTGTATCCACATCTTTGAGATCATGGTCTGAAAAACTGCCCGCAACAAGAGACGAATAGCTTGATATTCCGTAGGTATCATCTATTCTTCCTGTAAAATTTCTGGCAAAACATCGATCAATGCTTTTTTCGGATGGATTATATTTTTCACTGTCAGATGGAGGGATAAGTAAGATATCAATTGCTCCGCCTGCTCGTTGTTCAAGTTTATCAAGATCAGAAAGCAGCCCGGCAGTATCCGTATTCTTAAAATATTCCTTCACGGCATGTATGATTTCTTTATCGCTGTTATATGCATTGTTGCGGGCATAATGGAAAAGATAGGCCATAGCCGATGTTTCGGCTGTATTTATCCGCCCCCAGACAAGATAGCATTTTTCTTTCGCCCTTGTTAAAGCAACATATAAAAGCCTCAGGTTTTCGGAAAGCAGCTCTTTTCCGGCAAGGGATAGGCTGCCGGCATTTCTTTCAAGATCAAGAATAAGATTCCTTTTACTGCTTTGTTCATGAAAAAGTACTTCCTCATCTCTTACCTCAGATCCATGCCAGTTGAAAGGGCAAAAAACAATGCGGAATTCAAGGCCTTTGCTTTTATGTATCGTAACTATTTTTACAGCATCATCATCAGTTTCAAGACGCAGAAGATGCTCCTCCTGGCTTTGCCGCAAACCATTTCTTTGTTTGTCAAACCATCTTATAAGGCCTGTAATGCCCGGTGTTTTTTCTACAGACACCTTGTGTAAAATTTCCGAGAGGTGGAGTAAGTTTGTTATGCGTCTTTCACCGTCATGGAATAAAGCAAGTCTCTCCTTTACTCTTTCTTTCTTCATGAAATAGCTAAACATTCTAATGAAACCATATTTATTCCATAAATGTTTACTTTCAATAAAAAGAGACTGCCATTTTTCCGATAGCACAGGATTGTCTTTATATGAATCGATCTCTTCACCGGTAACACCGAAGATGTCGGTTATTATAGCAGCTTTAATTTTTCTTTCATTTGAAGGATCCGAAACAGCCTCAAGAACCCTGCCAAGCTCTATAGCCTCGTCGGAATCAAATACATTATCAATACTGTATATAACGGAATGAATTCTTCTTTTTAATAGTGATTGTTTCACCATCCTGGCCTGCGAATTTGTTCTGACAAGTATGGCGATATCACTTTCGGATATGCTTCTTATTCCGTCATTACTTGTTGTCAGGATGCGTAAAATTTCGGATGCTACAGACTCTGAAATTATTTTTTCAGCGTAACTTTTTGTGATAGGCTTGTTTTGTTTGGTGATTTCATCCGAAAAAAGGTGCCACAGGGTTAAAGGAGCGCAAGATAAAAAGGCCTCGTTTTGCCTGCTGTAATTTTCCTTATTACCTGAAACTCCGTTTATAAATGAGATTTCTTCAAATACAAAGGGGTAATCTATGCCTGAAAATATCGTATTTACAGCCTCAATCAAACGGGGCGCAGACCTCCAGTTTTCTATAAGAGTATGTTTGTTATCAGAGTTTTTAGCAGCTTTTATGTAAGAAAATATATCTGCTCCGCGAAAGCCGTATATAGCCTGCTTCGGATCTCCTATAATAAAAAGAACGCTTTCCTTGGACTCAAAAAGACTGGAAAATATTTCATACTGTAAAGAATCGGTGTCCTGAAACTCATCTATGAGCGCGGCCTTGTATTTATTACGGATCAAAACGGCAAGATCAAATCCATCATGGCCTGAAAGGGCGTCTTTAACTTTAGTCAAAAGATCGTCATAATATTGGATGTTTTGGCCTTGTTTTCGTTTTGTCAGCTCAACATCTGCAAAGCTTATAAATTTCTTTTTAAGATAAATCAGGTATCTTTCAAACTCTGCTTTTACCACATTGCTTTTTCCCAAAAGACTATCGCAAAGATCAAAGAATTTATGGGATGGAATTTTTTGTTTTGCCTTTGTTGATTTTGTGATTTTTTCCGAACAAAAATATTCAAATTTATCAAATAGAGGAAAACTTACGTGCCTGTCGTCCAAAAACTTCTCCATTTCTGAAAACATGGAAAGTATTTTAACCTTTCTTTCAGATATGCCATTTTCAGCTGGCTCTGCTTTTCCGTATATATTTGCCTTTAAAGCAGGATCGGAAAGCAAAGCCATAATTTCATCTTTTGATTCCGGCCAGATGCTTTTCATTTCTTTAATTATGCTGCGATAATCAGATAGGCTGTCAAACCGCGGTTTTTCGATTTCAGGAATAATGGTCAACTGGGATGATGTGTGCTTTGAAATAAGCTTTGAAAAATAATCCGGCCCCGAAATTTTTTTCAGACAGTATTTTATAAATTCGGGTTCTGCCGTGTAAAAATTTATTCTCCAGAAATCTTCCGCTATTTCCTGGGTCAAACCCGTCTGATCTGTAACAAGCTCCGTGTCAAAGAGGTTTCCCGTTTCAAAAGAATAATCTGAAAGAATTCTTGCGCAAAAACCATGAATGGTGAATATTGAGGCTTCGTTGAAATTAATCAATGCGTTATTTATCAAATCGCGGACAAAATCATGGTTTTCATATTTTTCGCAAAGAGCGGCAATCAAGGCATCATCCGGCATCTCGGTTTTTATGCCACCCGAAAAAACCTCTTTTGCCTTTCCAAGCTTGTTTCTGATTCTTTCTTTTAACTTTTCGGTAGCTGCTTTTGTAAAGGTTACAACCAGTATCTGATCTACTGTAAGCTGATTTTCAATAATAAGTCTTAAAAAAAGACTTTCAATCGCATAAGTCTTTCCTGTCCCGGCCCCCGCCTCAATCAGATTCGTTCCGCAAAGCGGGGCACTAATCAGATCAAACTGTTTCATTAACTTCATCTTAATCGATTGCATCCTCCTTTATAATTTTTATCAGAAGAAAAATATATTTACAATAGATGTTGCCGGACTTGTGAAAAATCTCCGAACCGTCGTACCGGCGCAGGCCGGTATCCAGTAAATTCAGCTAATTTGTATGAGATCAATAAATAATTAATAAATAATTATTGGCAGCAATGCATGAATGTTATATGATAAAAATATAACCTAAGATTGTATAAATCCAAGAAGTTAAATATTGCAGGGCAGTCACCCGCAGAAGAACAAAAAGATCTGCTTGACGCGATTACCGCATTCAATATAACGACGAGGTATCCCGATTACAAAGGGAAGTTCTACAAGAAGGCAACAAATAAATTCACTGCGTATTATATTAAAGAGATAAAGGATTTCAGACAATGGCTGTTAAAGAAAATAAAAGAGTAGCCCTTAAAATAATTAAAAAAATACATGGCTGTACTCCGGGAAAACGGCATCAGCGTCAGGGATATATATTTATTTGGTTCATATGCAACCGATAAGTTCACCGAGGAAAGTGATATTGATATTGCGGTATTTCTTGATCATGAAGATATTGATAATTTTCAGGAAGACCTGAAACTGATGAAGTTGAGAAGAAAAGTTGATTTGAGAATTGAGCCCCATTTATTTGCGAGAATTGATTTGATTAAACCGGACCCTTTCGTTAAAGAGATATTAACCACAGGGGAAAGAATTATTTAAGGATCGACACCATGGTCAATAAGTATATGAGGATATGAAACGTTTATGAGTATCGACGACATAAAAAAGCTGTGCTTCCGGCATGCCGGGAGTTCGGGGTGCGGAGACTTGATGCATTCGGATCCTTTGCGCGTGGTGGGGCATCACTGCGTAGTGATCTAGATCTTCTCGTTGAATTCGATGAGCCTGACCATAGACCGGCGAAGAGATTTTTTGGTTTTCTGCACCGTCTTGAAGATACGCTGGGTTGTGATGTTGATCTTCTGACCAGCGGAAACCTGCGAAATCCGTACTTCAGGAAACGGGTATTGAGTGAAAGGGTGCCGCTATATGAAGGATGATATCCTTGCACACCTCCACGATTTCCTGCATGCAGCGCGCTCGAACGCAAATTTGAGATTATGGGAGAAGCGCTAAACAGAATAAGCAGAGATGATTCCGAATTGCTCTCCCAAATTCATGACTACCGGGACATAATTTATTTTCGAAATATTCTGGCTCATGGATATGATACCATTGACGACCGCATTAATAAGCATGGTTGATCTCTCATCCGATTTAATTCCCCCTTGATAAAGAGGGTCAGGGGGTTGTTTGCATCAGAAAATCAGTTCTGCATCCTGTACCGAAACGGACAGTATTGACTGCTCCATTTTTTCTATAAGACCAAAAAGAGTTGATTCATCGTTTGCTGAAACCGGGGTTGCATCAAAAAAACGGCATAGTCTTTGGGATATTTCTTTATCCACCAGATCCTGCTTATTAAAAACTTTTATTGTTGGAATATTGTTTAAGTTCAGATCCGATAGGATTTTTTCCACAGATTCTATCTGATCTTCGAAACGGGGGTTGCTCATATCTACTACATGAAGCAGAAGATCTGCATTGTTTAATTCTTCAAGAGTCGCTCGGAAAGCAACAAGCAGGTCTTTCGGTATATTTTTTATAAATCCTACCGTATCAGTTATTATTACTTCGGTATCTTTAGGAAATTTGAGGCGCCTGCTTGAAGGATCGAGAGTTGCAAAAAGCCTTTTTTCTGTAAGAACACTGCTTTTTGTAAGGGTATTTAACAAAGTTGATTTGCCCGCATTCGTGTATCCTATTATGGAAATTACAGGCAGATTTTTCTTGCTTCGTTTTGCTCTTTGCTGTTGGCGATGCAGTATAACCGACTCAAGATCTTTTTCAACCTGGCCTATACGTCTGCGGACTAATCTGCGGTTTAATTCAAGCTTTGTTTCTCCGGGGCCTCTTCCTCCTATACCGCCGGTTAAACGAGACATGGCAGTATTTTTGGTCACCAGACGCGGAAGCATATATTTGAGCTGGGCAAGTTCCACCTGGAGTTTTCCTTCTTTTGTTATGGCTCTTTGTGCGAATATATCAAGGATCAACTGGGTTCTGTCTATTACCTTGATATCTGTTTGATCGGTTATGGATCTTATCTGAGAAGGATTCAGTTCCTGGTCAAAAATTATAATGGAAGCGCCTTTCTGGAGGGCAAGAAGAGACAGATCTTCAAGCTTTCCGTGCCCCATTAAAAGTCGCGGATCAGCTTTACTCCGGTGTTGTATAATACTTTCAAGCACCTCAATGCCGCCCGACAAAGCAAGCTCTTTCAATTCATCCATCGATTCTGAGGCTTTGTCTTTAGGATCAGTT
>DYJH01000003.1:36782-46743 GCA_020723255.1 Desulfonema limicola
CACTCACAAGAATGGCTTTTTCCCGTTTTATACCCTCAATTGGTGCCAAATTTTTAGATTGTCCAAGACCTGTTTCTATTTCATGAATCAATTCGTCACAGCCTATATCAAGTTGGTTAGGTTTTAAGGGATTAAGGATATTGTAGTTAACGCTATTTTTTTCCGGTTGTATATGCCCCACATGTATTTCATAAGGTTCGCTGTCCTTTGTCAAAGTAAGGGCAGCAATCATATCCAGTCTCAAAAGAGTTAGGTCGGTGAGATCATCTCTTGACAATGCCTCGTTTTTCATATGAACGTGTACGCACCTTAAACCGATTAACCGTTCAGAAGCAGTTCTGTAATCGCTTAAGTCAGGTATTACAATACGCCTGTTATCTCCAACAATAACAACGGTTATTCTGCCCCGGCGGTCAATCAGAAGCCCTGTCTGGCGGCGTATTTCACCTGCTATAAGACAAAGCTCACGGGCAACTTCAGGAGTAATAAGGAATTCGGGGGGTATGCGGCGGCGATAGAGTTTTTCAAGTCTTCTTATCTGGTCGGGCTTAAGGCCCGAAGCGTTGCCAAAAATTTTTTTCATATGTAAGGCTAAAAGGGTTGATGAATATTTTAGTTAGGCTTTAGCTTTAATAATAAAGCTTTGTTTTATAAAATCAATATGTAATTATAGAGATAATAGCTCAAAGCCCATCAAACAAACAACTATAGATGTGCACCAATATATTCTTGACAATAAGGGCTTATCGGATATTATTCGACATTCACTTATTAGAAAAACTCTCAACACTGATGCTGGTCTATCCATCTTATATAACATAATGGCCGATAAAAAAGTATCTCTTGTAAATTTTATTTCCCGCGAATTTTTTAAAGCAGCTCTTTTGCCGCTTCTTATTATTGAAATCGCACTGCTTGTTTTATATTTTTTGATGAATTCCTACATGATTGGTAACTCTGTGAATACCCTTAGTAATGACAGACTGTCCCATCTTATAGACATTACTGAAAGCCAGGCCCGAATCATTAGTGAACAACTGCAAGCGGTTTCCGACTTATCCCTGATTTTGCAATCGGAAACGGCACGGTTTTATAATCATCCCGATCAATTTCCTTTGCCTAAACATACCCCCGAATTCGGCTTTGCGCCAAACGGTGTGTACTATAAATTAGAAAACAACGGGGGTTGCAGCCTTTTTTATTCCGCACAGCAACTAATCGGACCCAAAGAAAGAAAAAAGGCTATAAAAAGCGAATCCCTTGATCCTTTGTATAAAAATATTTACCAGGCAAACAAAAACATAGTGGCTGTATATCTTAATACCTTTGATGTAATGAGCCGGTATTACCCGTTTTTCAAAGATGTGTTTAACCAATTGCCCGCGAAAATGCGCATCCAGGATTATAACTTTTACTATCTGGCCGATGCACAGCATAATCCGAAACGAGGCTCTGTTTGGACCGAGGCATATCTTGATCCCATGGGCAAGGGATGGATGATGTCCTGTATAGTTCCGGTATATCGAGATGATTTTCTTGAAGGAGTTGCAGGGATAGATATAACCATAGCAAATTTTATTGAGAACCTGATAGGACTGAAACTGCCCTGGGAAACCAATGCGTTTCTGGTAGATTCCAAGGGAACGATCATGGCTATGCCGTCTGCTGTGGAAAAAATATTCGGCCTGACTGAGCTGCATAAATACGCCTACAAGGGAAAAGTTTTGCAGGATACGCTTAAGCCTGAAAAATTCAACCTTTTAAAATCAGTGCTTTCCGGTGCAGCCGAGCCGATTTCAAAATTAATACAGCAAAAAAAAGGTGCCATCGAATTTACTTTAAATGGTCACGGGTATTTGCTGTGCCAACACACTGTTCCGGAAACCAGTTGGAAACTCATGGTAATTGCAGATAAAGAAATAATATTAAGCCCTGTTTCAAAATTGGAGCGCCAATCTAAATATGCGGGATATGCAGCAGCTGTTTTCATGGTGCTGTTTTACATTGCCTTCTTTTTATATATTTTAAAAAACACCCGGCGCATGTCCGGAAAAATAGCTGATACTACCGGCAGCTTATCTATGGCAATTCAACGTGTTGGCACAGGTGTTTATGAGACAAAAATAAAACCGAGTAATGTAATTGAGATGGATGAATTATCAGATAAATTTGAATCCATGGTAGTAGATCTTAAGACACTGCATCAAAATCTGGAGTTTGAAGTCAAGAATGCAAACGAAGCTAAAATAGCTGCCGAAAATGCCGAAGAACAACTTATGGAACAACAGGAGCATCTGGAAAAAATAGTAAAAGCCCGGACAAATCAACTTACTGAAGCAAACATTAAGCTTAAGGAAGATATCACTAAACGTGAACAGATTGAAAAAAAACTTGATCTTGAGCGCAGGCAGTTGTTGTCTGTATTCGATAGTATTGATGAACCGATATATGTCAGCACTAACGATACATACGAAATATTATATGCAAATGAATCTTTCAAAAAATATTGGCCTGATCCTATCGGAAAAAAATGTTATAAACATATGCAAAATATGGACTCTCCATGTTCATTTTGCACCAATGATATTATTTTCGGTGAAAAAAAAGGTCAGCCTTATATCTGGAAATACAGAAACATAATCACAGGAAGGTGGTTTCGATGTATAGATAAAGCTATCCAATGGCCTGACGGACGCATGGTTCGATACGAAATGGCTATCGATATTACCAAACAGGAAAAGGCCTCTGAAGAAAAGCAGAATCTGATGGAGCAATTAAAACGCGCTGAGAAAATGGAGGCTCTTGGCACCCTGGCGGGAGGCGTTGCTCATGATCTAAATAATATCTTAGGCGGGATTGTGGGATACCCCGAGCTGATATTGATGGACATGGCTTACGATGATCCTTTAAGAAAACCGATACAGTCTATCCATGAATCAGGTCTGAGAGCTGCCGCTGTTGTCCAGGATCTCCTTACTTTGGCAAGACGAGGGGTTTCTGTAATGCAGCTTACTAATATAAATGATATCATTAACTCTTATCTGACCTCTCCCGAACATGAACTGCTGAAACAAAACAATGTGATTACTTTCCAAACGGACTTATCTGAAGATCTTTTTAATTGCATGGGGTCGCCGGTTCATTTATCCAAAACAATCATGAATCTTGTTTATAATGCTGCCGAAGCCATGCCCGACGGAGGTGAGGTTGCCATATCGACCTATAATAAGTATGTTGACAAACCGTTAAAAGGTTATGAAGATGTAATGGAAGGTGATTATGTGGTTTTAAAAATTACGGATTCCGGTATTGGTATTTCAGCTAAAGAGCTTGAAAGAATTTTTGAGCCGTTTTATACCAAGAAAAAAATGGGAAGAAGCGGAACCGGCCTGGGTATGGCTGTTGTCTGGGGAACAGTAAAAGATCATAAGGGATATATTGAAGTTAAAAGTACAGTTGGAGAGGGCAGCACCTTTGAAGTATATTTCCCTGCCACACGCGAAAAAATGGTAAACGGAAAGGAGCAAAAGACTGTTTTCGAGCTTAGAGGAAATAATGAATCTATTCTGATTGTTGATGATGCAAAGATCCAGAGAGAAATTGCCGTCGATATTCTGACAAAGCTCGGATATGATGCCAGTTCCGTTTCAAGCGGTGAGGAAGCCGTTGGCTATCTGGAACATAACAAAGTTGACCTTGTTGTGCTTGACATGATTATGGAACCTAATATAGACGGACTGGAAACATATAAACGAATTCTTAAAATCCATCCCAGGCAAAAAGCCATTATTGTAAGCGGCTATACAGATACGGTTGCTATAAGAGAAGCTCAAAAACTGGGGGCTGGTAAATATGTAAAAAAGCCCTATACAGCCGATGGAATAGGCCGCGCCATTAAAGACGAACTTGATAGATAACAGATTTTAACTGAAACATCAAAAATGCTATGGCAGAATTCAAATTTTCAATTCCTTTAACAGTCCGTATTGATGATATAAATTATGGAAATCATGTCGGTTATCAAATCTATTTTTTATATTTTCAACAAGCCAGAATTGCCTATCTTGCTCAGTTTGGTTTTTCGGAGTTCAATATAAACGGTTACGGTATGATTATATCTGAGGCAAATTGCAGGTATAAACAGGAACTGTTTTTCGGGAATGACATTATTGTTAAATGTAAAGTCAGTGAATTGAAATCAAAGATGTTTATAATGGAATACCTTATTACAAAAGCCGATAAGGTTTGTGCCATAGGTTTTACCAATAACATGTGTTTTGATTATAAAAACAAGAAGGTCGTCATCCTGCCGCAGGAATTTATAAATACAATAAAAAATTTCGAAGGCACTGAATAGAATTACGCTTAATTTAATGAAACCGGTTAGCTATCACTTTGACTATGCAAAGAACAATATTATTTGAAGTCAATTAGGTTAATCTTTTGCAGATGTATTAAACACAGGAGGGTAGCCGCATGAACAAAAAATACGAAAAACTATTTGAACCGATGAACATAGGAAAATTATTATTGAAAAACCGACTTGTTTTTTCTCCTGTTCATACCAAGTTTTTTGTGGGAACCGATTATACCTATAATAACTGGCATAAGGAATATTTCCGCGACATAGCAAAAGGCGGAGTCGGCTTGATTATTACAGGTGAAACCAAATCTGAATGTAAGATAGATCCTTATCCTGTGAATAACTGCATGCCGGTTATAGATTCGGACCAGAGGATAAAAGAATTAGCGGATCTTGCTGAAACAGTTCACTTTTATGGAGCAAAGATTGTTGCCCAGCTTACACCGGGAGTAGGAAGACTGGCTGATGCTCCTCAAGCGGATAAATGGCCTGCTGCGCCGTCAAAACAACCTCTGTTTTATCATCCGGGATTAATGACAGGAGAGCTTAACAAAGCTGAGATAATAGGTTTGGTTCAGGCTTTCGGGGAAGCCGCAGGAAGATTGAGGCGTGCCGGTTTTGATGCATTATTTATCAATGCGCACAACTATCTTATCGATCAGTTTTTATCAGAGTGCTGGAATCAACGTTCCGATGAATACGGTGGAAGCATAAAAAACAGAATGAGGTTTTTTATGGAATGCATGGAAAGCGCTAAAGGATATGTGGGAAATGATTTCCCGGTTATTGCCGGATTGGGCTTAGAGCATGGATTCAAGGGAGGCAGAACACTTGCCCAGAGCATAGAAATAGCAAAGATAATGAAGGATGCGGGGGTTGATGCTTTTTATGTAAGAGACGGTTCTTATGATACTTTGGGTGCATCAATGCCCAATGCATTTTCCAAAGATGGGATGGTCCTTTTAAATGCCGAAAAATTTAAAAATAAAGTTAAGACTATTACCATAACCGGACAGCAAATAGGAGAGCCTGATGAATGTGATAAAGCAATCAAAGAAGACAAAGTTGATTTTATAGGACTTGGAAGGGCATTGCTGAGTGATCCGGAATGGCCAAACAAGGCATATAAAGGAAGAATTGAAGATATTCGCCCCTGTATCCGGTGTATGGAGTGTATGGATCGTTATTCAAAAGATAAGTATATCGGATGCTCAGTAAACGCAAGATTGGGAAATGAAAGAGATCTTCCGGCAATGCAGGCTTTTCCTGTTAAAAAAATATTGGTTATTGGTGGCGGACCTGCCGGCATGGAAGCGGCAAGAATAGCGGCTGGCCGCGGACACGAAGTTACGCTGATAGATAAAAATACAAAATTGGGAGGTCTTCTCACAACTGCCGCTGTGCCGGATTATAAATACCGGTTAGGTAGATATTCGGCATGGCTGGAGCGGCAGCTTGAAACCAACGGGGTAAAGGTTCAAACCGGAAAAGAAGTAACACCGGCTCTGGTTAAAAGGATGAAACCGGATGCTATTATCATAGCAACGGGCGCAAAACCTTACATGCCGGATATTCCAGGCGTGGGAAGTAAAAATGCTGCCCATGCTGTTGATGTGTTGAATAAAAAAATAGCAGTAGGAGAAAAAATAGTCATTATAGGCGGAAGGTCTGTTGCTTGTGAAACGGCTTATTGTTTGGCCAAAAAAGGTAATCAGGTTGACATGGTGGTTCGTTCCGAACTTCTTCCGGATGAATCGGTTTTTAACAAATATACAATGATGAGTGAACTGCCCAAATATGATGTAACAATACACATTAAGTGGCAACCTGCTGAAATAAGAGACAATGGAGTTATAATCAGGAATTCTGAAGGTGAAGAAAAATTCCTGGAAGCGGATACGGTAATTTTGGGCACTGGATTAACAAGCGACCACAGCATTTATAACTCATTGGAAGGCCTTACAGAGGAGATTTATGAGATTGGAGACAGTGTAAGCCCGCGAAGAATTTATAATGCCGTTCATGAGGGATATTTAATAGGAAAAGAAATATAATATCAAGCATTAAGCAGTTCTTCCCTGTTAAGTGATAAACCAATCTTTTTCATTTTGCTTCTTAGAGTGCTGGGATTCAGACCGAGAAGTTCGGAGGCGCCTCCCGGGCCGGTTACTTTTCCTCTTGTTATCTTCAACACTTTATTAATATGTGAAGCCAGAGCATCATCAAGTTTCAGGGATTCATTTTCATTGTTTTGGGAATTTAGCTTTTTGTGTTCAAGTTCTGGGAAGAGAATCTTTATTACTTCTTTCATGTGCATTGAGAGTTTTTCTTCTGTCGAAGGCTTGTAATTTTGATCTGCCTGTTGCATTGGCTCGGATTCCGTTTTCTGGAAAAGTAAATTTTCAAGAGATATCGGGTCCGAAATATTTTTGCCTCTATTCTGGATTAAGGTTCTTTCCACAAAGTTTTCCAATTCACGCACATTTCCGGGCCAATGATATTTTTTGAGTTTCTCAATAGATTCACTTGCAATGCCTGGTGAGGCGGGAATATTTCTTTCAATGGACTTTTGCTTCATAAAGTAGTCAACAAGTTCAGGAATATCCTCTAATCTTTCCCTTAGTGGGGGTATGTTTATAGGAAATACATTCAGCCTGAACCAGAGATCTTCTCTGAACTGTTTCGATAAAACCATTTTTTCAAGGTTTCTGTGAGTGCAGGCAATAATCCGGATATCTATAGCAATAGATTCCGTGCCGCCAACACGTTCAATTTCCTGGTTTTGGATTACACGCAAAAGTCTAACCTGCGCTTCCTGTGGTAGTTCTCCGATTTCATCAAGAAGTATGGTTCCTTTGTGAGCCCTTTCGAACCTGCCGCGTTTTTGGAATAATGCTCCTGTAAAAGCCCCTTTCTCATGACCAAAAAGCTCGCTGTCAATCAGCGTATCCGGTATGGCGCCGCAATTAACCTTAATGAAAGGCCCGCTTCTCCGTGGTGATGAATAATGGATGGCATTGGCTATAACTTCTTTCCCCGATCCGGTTTCTCCAAGCAAAAGCACCGGACTGTTTAAAGGAGCCACCTGCCGTACCATATCGAAAACTTTCTTTAGCCCCTTTCTTCTGCCGATAATCTCATTTCCGGAAATACGGAGCAACTCGTTATGAAGATACCGGTTGTCATCGGCAAGCATTTCTTTAAGTTTGAGGACATCCTGATGTTTTAGAGCATTTGACATTGCAATAGCAAACGGATCATGTAGCAGAGATAATAAATGGGCATGTGCTCTTGTATATTGATCTGTTCCTTGCGAATAGACTACCAGAGCAAACAGTTTTGAATTATTTATTTTAAGACGCATAGTCATTGTCGACATTTCAGGTAGTTCAAGCAATTGAGCTATTAGTTTGATTAAAGGAAACGAGTCGGGTTGGTTGATAATTCCGACATCTGTTAAACCCACCCATAGACGTTCCAGTGCCGCCTGCATTTCTTGTGGTAAAAGAATCTTACGATCAGCTTTTTTAATATTATTACGGCTAACCTGAGCCAGTGTTTCTATGGCAGGCATACCCAGCTCACCCAACACAAGATTCATGCCCGTTAACGGCATAAAATTTTCCAGATACTCAAAAGCATTCCATAAGGAAGTCTCGATATCAAGACTACCGCAAATCCGTAAAGTTGTCTGACGGAAAAAATCATTTTCATCCATTATCAGAGTTTCTCCTTAATATATATAAACAGGAAAAATTAAACTATAGCGAATGCTATATACCACTATTTTTAGTGAAATAATACATAAATTTATCTTTATTTAGATAGCCAAAAAACTATTTATATATAACTAATTGTTATATCGATTAATTATATTTTGGCATGATTTAAGCAGAGATATTGACAACTGAATAAATTAAGGTTCTACGCCACAGAGCAAGCAGGGAATCTTCGACCGTAAGAATTTTTAATCATTTTAGAGTAGCTTGCTAAACTAGCCACAGGCAGCAGGGAATGAGTTCATTGTTTCGGTTCATATAGGAGGAGGATACAAAAATGAACAAAGAGTATGATTGGAGAGTAAAGTTAAAGCCATTGGAAAAACCTGAAGATGCGGAACCGATCCTGCCGGCAGACCCACCGGCAAAATGGGATCAGGAAGCCGATATGGTAGTAGTCGGATCAGGAGGAGGAGGCCTTGCAGGCGCACTGAAAGCCAGGTTGGAAGGATGTTCCGTGATTCTATTGGAGAAATTGAAATTTACCGGCGGGACATCGCAATACGCCGGCGCGTTTTACGCTTACAACAGCAGAGTCCAGAAACAGCAAGGTATAGAATGGGATATAAACGAGGTTGCCATGGGAAGTTTGTTTGAAACAGGTTATACGGGCAACATCCATTTGTTTCGTAACATGATAAAAAAGAGTGGTGAAGTAGTTGATTGGATAGAAGATCAGGGCTTTGAATGGGAGAGTGAGATAGCAGGATACCCCGCAGTTACCTCCAAAGGCGGCCACGAGAGATTATGTTATATTGCGTTAACGGACCTAATGAACTTTCTGACCGAAAAGTGCAAGGAAAAGGGGGTGCAGTTCCTCACCAATACTCAGGTAGCCGCATTGGTAAGAGACAAGGGCAGGATTGTTGGGGTGAAAGCTACCGTCAACCCGGATGGAACCACCCTTTTCGTAAAAGCAAAAAAAGCCGTACTTATGGCGGCCGGTGGTATGCAGCACAATCGAAGCCTGCTTAAACAATATGCGCCCTCGGTTTATAAAGGTGTCGGTAGTGTATCGATGTCTCTGCCGTCAAATACCGGAGAATGTTTCAGGATGGGGCTTGGAGTAGGAGCCGATGTGGCAGGATTTGACTCGTGTACCTGTTTTGAGGGAGGAATAGACCTCATGGAGAAAGGAGGCCCGTGGTTTAGATATTTATATTCCGGGGATGTGCAGTTGTCAAGAGCCCCGTGGCTGCACTTAAACAAAGCATGTGAAAGATTTATGATGATGGACAACAACTTAAGCCAATACATGTTAAGGCCACCGGCTATGGGCTCGCAACCCGGTGGTAGGGCTTATATTATTTTCGATAACAAGTACGAAGAAAATATTTGGAAGATCCAGGACGATGTCCCATTGGGATTATCCTGCAAACGCCCCATCACGCCGGATATCCCGGGCTTGAATACAGTTACCAGAAATAATCTGCTTTGCCCGGATGATTGGCGGGAGGCGGTGAAAGAATCGATTGATTTGGGGGCAATAAGAGTGGCCGATACACTGGAGGGATTAGCTGAAAAGTTAGGCTTGGATAAGGTTCTGTTCAAGCAGGCCATAGAAACTTGGAACAAATATTGTGATGCCGGCGAGGACCCTGAATTCGGCACGCCTGCCAGGTTCCTGATCCCGATAAAGCACGCTCCTTTCTATGGGATTAAAGCCGGTGGCAGTATGGGGCCGGTCGGCTGTGGCCTGAGGACTAATCGTCACATGCAGGTATTGGATATGGATTCAAAGCCTATTCCCGGCCTATACGCCGCATTTTTTACGGCCGGTGGAAGTATCGGACAGAGTAGAATGCCGATGGGCTTCGGT
>DYJH01000192.1 GCA_020723255.1 Desulfonema limicola
GCACGCCGCCAGCGTTCATTCTGAGCCAGGATCAAACTCTCCAATTAAACTATTGATTTTTATGCATACATACATATGCGCCCTAACTCACAAGCTGTCACTATTTAGTTTTCAAAGATCAAGTGGATGCTGAAGCAGCACCCTCTATTCTAAAAAATTTTGTTTTTACTTTGTTATAACCCTTTGTGTCAAGTATTTTTTTTGATTTTTTAAAAATATCTGTGAAGCACAATTGATTATCTCTAACCGAAAGAGTTAATTTATACCAAATTCTTTTTCCGGTTGTCAAGCAGTTTTTATTTGAAAATTGATATTTCTTAATCGCTATTATTGGTCAAACAGTAAAAAGTCGAGCCCCCGGTTTTGTCATTCCGGACTTGATCCGGAATCCAATGATTCCGGTATGTTCTCAATTCCGGTTTTCGCCGGTATGACGATATGTGGGCTTTTTACGAAAGCATCAATATTAAGCCCGACAATATATGATTCATACAGTGCAAGAAAAGCCACCTGCTTTCAATCAAATCGTAGCGCTTTCTATCCTCAGGCTCATACTATGTCAAGTGATATTTTACTGTTTTATCCTAATTTTATGAATTCGCTTTTTACCCGACCTTAAAATAATCTCCATATTATTGATATCTTTTGAGATAATCAATTCATCATACTTTTCTATTCGCCGGTCATTTACATAAGCTCCTCCCTGGTCAATAAGTCTTCTAGCCGCTGCTCCGGATAAAGCAAGTTTAACTTCTTGGAATAGTTTAAAAGCAGGGATTCCTGATTTAAAAACATCCATATCTATATAAGAACAGGGAACGGATTCGTCTTTAATTTCGGACTTATATCTTGGCACAGTGCTGCTTGTAAAAATACCTTCAGGTATAAACCGCTCGCCAAAAACGCTTGCAGCCGCCTGATATGCCTTAATCGCCTCATCACGTCCATGAGCAATTAATGTTGTTTCAAATGCGAGCACTGTTTTGGCGCTGTTTAAGTCAGCGCCCTCTAAGTTCTTAATATACCTTATCTCATCCATCGGCAAAAAAGTAAAAAGAGCCAAAAAACGCGCAACATCTCTATCGTCGGTATTTATCCAGAACTGATAGTAATCATATGGCGTGGTTCTGTTTGAATCAAGCCAGACAGCGCCTTTCGCTGTTTTTCCCATTTTAGTGCCATTACTAGTTTTTATTAACGGAAAAGTAATGCCGAAAGATGTATCTTGTCTGGCCTTTCTTATAAGTTCAATGCCTGCAACGATATTTCCCCATTGGTCGCTGCCACCCATTTGCAGCCTGCACTGATATTTATCAAATAGCTTTAAAAAATCATATGCTTGTAACAACATATAATTAAACTCAACAAAGCTTAAACCATCTTCAGAATCGAGTCTTAATTTATAGCTCTCAGCTTTTATCATCCGATTGACCGAAAAATGCCTTCCTGTATCTCTTAAAAAAGGTATATATTTCAATTCACTAAGCCAGTCATTATTATTAACAAGAAGCGCCTTATTATTGCCAAACTCAATAAATCGAGAAAGCTGTTTTTTTATGCCGATGATATTTATTTCGAGAATTTCAGGGCTTAGAAACTTTCTCATCTCGGTTTTTCCGCTTGGATCACCTATAAGGCCTGTTCCGCCACCTATAAGAACAATTGGTATATGACCATTTTTTTGCATATGACTAAGCGCCATTATTGGAACAAGGCTTCCAACATGTAAACTCGATGCGGTAGGATCAAATCCTATATAACAGGTTACTGTATTATTTCTGATATAATCTTTTAGTTCTTCATCATGAGTAGTGTTTTCGATAAAACCACGTTCTTCGAAAATATCAATTAAGTCAGCCATGCCAGCCTCATTTATTTGCAAACTCTACAGCTCTTGTTTCACGGATTACTATAACTCTTATCTGTCCAGGAAAAACAAGAGATTCTTCTATCTTTTTGGCGATATCTCTGCTTAACATAACAGAATCGGCATCCGATATGATTCCGCTTTCCACGATCACCCTAAGTTCCCTTCCCGCCTGAATGGCATATGTATTTGCAACACCCTTAAAAGAATTAGCTATTTTTTCAAGGTCTTCTAATCGTTTAATATAACTTTCAAGCATTTCTTTCCTAGCGCCTGGCCTTGCTCCAGACAGAGCATCTGCAGCCTGGACAAGATAAGCATACACTGATGAAGGCGGTATGTCTTCATGATGAGCAGCAATTGCATGCACTACTTTGGGCGCTTCGCCAAATTTCTTAGCAAGATTAGATCCGATAGCAGCATGCGGCCCCTCAACTTCATGATCAATTGCCTTGCCGATATCATGCAAAAGGCCCATACGCCGTGCAAGCTTTGAACTGAGTCCAAGCTCTGAAGCCATTATTCCGGTTAAAAAACCAACTTCAATGGAATGCTGCAAAACATTTTGTGTATAACTTGTTCTGTATTTCAACCTTCCTATATATTTTATGAGTTCGTTATGAATTCCGTGAACACCCAGATCAAAAGCTGCTTGCTCCCCAGCCTCTTTTATAGCCTGATCTACTTCCTGGCCGACCTTTTTTACTACATCCTCTATCCTTGCAGGATGAATCCGGCCATCAGAAATAAGCCTCATAAGTGAGATACGTGCCACTTCTCTTCTTACCGGATTAAATCCTGATAAAATCACTGCTTCAGGAGTGTCGTCTATGATAAGATCTATTCCTGTTGCTGCTTCAAGAGTTCTTATATTTCGCCCTTCTCTTCCTATTATTCTACCTTTCATCTCATCATTAGGAAGTTGGACTACTGAAACAGTTCGCTCGGCAACATATTCTGAAGCATATCTTTGCATTGCTGTTGCCATAATATTTTTTGATTTCTTTTCAGCTTCTTCTTTTGCTTCATTTTCTATCTTTTTAATTAGTTTTGCACCGTCATGCCGGGCTTCATTCTCCATGGCTCTGAGCAAAAGTTCCTTTGCCTGTTCAGAATTTAAACCTGATATTCTCTCAAGTTGTTTTTTCTGTTCATCGATTATTTCATTGTATTTGTTTTCGCTGTTTTCGATATTTTCTTCTCTTTTTTTAAGAATAGCTTCTTTTCGTAAATTTTCTTTCTCCTTGCGATCGATCTGCTCAAGCTTATTATCTATACTTTCTTCTTTTTGAATAAGTCTCTTTTCCCGTTTCTTAAGCTCAGCCCTTGTTTCTTTAGTTTCAAGATCAAATTCTGTTTTCATCTTGAAAAGCTTATCTTTCGCCTCAATCTGGGCTTCTTTAATAACAGCTTCTGACTTTATTTTTGCAGCTTCTATTATTCTGACAGCACCATTTTCAGCTGCCTTGATTTTCTGGGAAGTCATTTTCCCTTTTAACCAATAGGCAACTGCATATCCTATGGCAAACATAACTATGCCGGTTATTATCATATATGTCGTCATTATCTATCTCCAGTTCTACATTATTCGCCAAACATACAACACATCATGGACTCGCAAAAAGTCCATTATCAGGTGTCAGGCCGAAGGCTTATTTAGCCATAATCTGAAATGAGGCTGGAACCGCTTGAACCGCAAAAAAGAGCACATACAAACAGCTTTACCGCCAATAATGCAAGCAAAAAATATTATAATATTTAAGATCGCTAACCACGCAGAAAGCAACGGGAAATGCGGCAGCTATTACGTTTCAATATTTTTTACGATCAATGGCATGATAAAAGCTGATAGGCAGGAGAAAAAACGGTAAGGAACAAAGGGAAATTTAAACCCCCGCACTGTGCCGTGTCGGCAAGTCTCTGAACCTAAAGTTCAAAGTTAGCGCCTTATGATTTCTTTAGGCTTTTCTGTAAAAGCAGAACATGCACACCAAAATCAAGGAAGGCCCCATATATTATCTTTGTTGGATCAAAGAACAAATGCCAATCACAAACACGGCAGGGGCATTATACAAAACCAACACGCCACCATAAATTTAAATCAAACACTTTCTAATTTGCTCAATAATTTAGCTGATTTATCAGATATTTTTCGCATAAAATCAGAATGATTTTCTTTGATATCAATATTATCAACCGCAATATTCATGGCAGTCAATATCATAATCCCAAGCGGATTAGATTGCGCCGGAGAACCCTTTTGTTGAGACTCGACTTTTCTAACCTCTTTAACGATTAATTCGGCTACTTTTTTTGCTTTTTCAACCTGCGTCTCAGCTTTAAATGTATATTTCTTTCCAAAAAGTTCTATTGTTATAAATTGTTCCAATAAGAAATATCTACCTTTCAAAAATAATTAAAACGGCATCTATTTTTCAGTTTCTGTAATGCTGTTAAGCCTGCTAAGAAGATTATCTACCTTTGATTTAATAATATCCCTCTCCTGTATATAGCTCTTTTCCTTTTCAATCTTTTCCTTTAAGTCCTCCTCTATTTTTGCTATGTTATTCTTAAGCTCCATATTTGCTGTTTCATATGATTTGCAAACTGCAATAAGTTTTTCAAGCCTTTGTTCTATCTCATCGAATTGCCCCAAGATCAGTTCTTTATCCAAAGTTTTCACCTCATATTCGGTTTCTCTTATAATATTCTATTCATGCCAAAGTCAAGATATAATACATCATTCCTTTTGTGATAAATCAAAGCATTGCTCTTTTTTTTATTATACTTTCAACAACCATCAATTCTTCCATACTGTTTACTCCTAATACCTCTTCGCTGTCTTGACCAATCACCGCTCCTACTTTTTTATTTTCGGAATACCCGATTTTAATAACATCTGTAAGATAAAATTCACTCTGGGCATTATTTGCATTTATCTTACTAAGAGAATATTCCAAAAAATCTCTTTTCATGCAATATACTCCCGAATTGATAATATTAATACATTTTTGTTGTTCGTTTGCGTCAGCTTCCTCAATTATCCCGGACACACAATTACTGTCATCCATAATAATTCTTCCATATCCTTTTGGGTTTTCGCTTTTAACTGCGAGAACAGATACATCTCGATCCCACCTTATATGATCATCATAAAGATTTTTTACAGTGCCAAAAGTCAGAAGCGAAACATCACCGCATAGGATCAAAACTTGTTTAGAATATTCCGGCAAAAAAGGTAAAGCGCACATAACCGCGTGCCCTGTGCCAAGCTGCTCTTTTTGTAAGGCAAAAATAATACTATACTTCTCAGATACAACCTCTTTTACTTTTTCCGATTGATTTCCAACTACAACGACTATATTATTGCCGGCAATTTTATTCGCAGTTTCAAGGATATACATAATCATAGGTTTACCGTTAATATCATGTAATACCTTTGCCTTGTCTGATTTCATTCGTTTTCCTAATCCGGCAGCAAGAATCACAGCAATAAGTTTATTATCAATTTTCAACTCATTATCCTTTTTTGTACAACTAAGCAGAATTTGCAGCTATCAATGTAGTAGGTTATAGATAAATAAATTGTCCAAATCTCATTTAGACATATCAGCACTTAAATCGAAAATCAATATCAATCGAAAAAACCTTGCTGAGATAGAGATAGCGCATAAGCATATTTATACGATATACAGAACTAATTGATCTAAGAAGAATTTAGCTGAGCATGGATTCTTGGAGTTTTGAGAGCAGCTAATTACAATTTACGTATGTTCATAATAATAATTGTCGAAATACGTACTCATAATTATTGCAATGACATCTATTTTTTAATTTCCCAGAGATTTCAAAAGAATTTCAGGAAAGCTCATGGCTTTTATTTTTCCCTTTGTTGCACCGCCGATAAAGCCGCCGAGAAATCCGTAGCAGCCATTGCAAGAACATAAAATAGTATCTAAATTCTGTTTTTCAGCGCTTCCTATAATCTTATCTGGAGCCTTTTTGCAACAAAACTTGTTCGAGAAATCTACGACTTTCAGACCTTTTATTTTATCGAGGAACTGCCGGTATCTTTTCCAATTAAGGCTTACGCCGGGATAATTAACTTTATAGTCAGTGTGGCATCCTTCAAAATATCCCATTACAGTTTTGGGAACCTTAAGAGTTTTCTTTTCCATCTTATCAAGAATCAGGTCATAAATATAAAGATGATGGGCGGAATCATCAGGGTATACAGCATTTGCGGTATAAGAACACCCGACACAGCAATACGCCATTGTCTTTGCGCCCTTCTGCACAGCCTGGGAAAGATTGCGTTCACTCATTTCTTTTGAAACAGCCATGGTTTTGTTGCGCTGTTTTTCAGGTGTTTGAAGAAGAAGCGGAGCACCACAGCAAAACTCCTGCTCCAGGGAGGAATAATCAATTTCAAGAAGGTTTAATAACTTGATTATGTTATTTATAAGGAATGGGCTTGTAAAAGGAATGTAGCAGCCGAATATAACGGCATTTTCAGCCTTTTCTTTGGGCATGGGTATCCCATTAGAATTCATTACAAGTGCTCTAAGTGTGAGAGGCAGGCCATGATTCGCATATTTTCTGAGCCATTCGATCTGCTCATCAAGAGTTCTTCCGCCTGAAAGCATTGCCAGCATTTGGTTTGTAGGTCCGGATTTAATAGCTTTTCCCATAGCAACATCTCCTTAATTTGATAATAACTTCCTTTTTATGGCGGCAAGTATAATAAAAATGGTTTGAGTTATCAATAAAATAATACCCATAATGCCCGGTTAAATTTCACCAACATCTTTAAGCTCCCACGAATGAATCTCTGTTTTCGTAATATTTTGACTGTTGTTTATGCTAATAAAAACAGATGGATAAACAAAATATCTTGACGGGAAAATAAGATTACCGGAATAAAAGAGCCTCA
>DYJH01000193.1 GCA_020723255.1 Desulfonema limicola
ACGGAATAGCTTCGAGAAACTCAATAGCTGTTTTATTGCCGAGTTGAGCGCATTCGCTGCATTCCTGGCTGTACCTGAAGCAATCGTGTCTTATGCAATTTGAAATTTGCTCCGAAACCATGTCAAAGAGAACGGATACGTTCTGACCCATGCTGTACTTTAAGTTAACAGGATCTATCTTTTCCTTTGCAAAATAGCCCGGAAAAAGGATTTCCTTCGATTTGTTTATTATTTCGACAACAGAATCTTTCGAGGGAATCGGATCGAAATCAATATGGGTATAGCATTTTTTATCATAGCAACTTTTTATTAATTTTTCTGCAATACCCGGAAGCAAGTTTCTCGTCTGGGAAACCGAATAAGCATCTATTCTGCATTTTCTTTCAGGTTTTGATATTTTTTTTGCCATATTTTTTTGCATATTGCAGCTCCATCAGTTTATATACCCATGAATACGCTTATAGTTGTTTGATAAAATATTTGTACGGATGTTATCATCGGATATAGAAGTCATTATAAAGTCAAAGTACTCAGTTGTCAGCCCGGGTTCGCCAAAAACAGTATCCGAACCGAATAAAATGCGATTATTGAAGGTTGTAGTAAAATCGATATACTTTTTGGTTTCCTTCTTCATAAAAGGAAGCAAAGAAGAAAAATCGGTAAAGCAGCACTCGTATTGCTCCATTAGTTCCGCTATAATCTTTCTTGAAGAGCCGAAATGCGGGATTATAACAGGATGCCCGGGCTTTGCCTGCAGAATCTCTTTTACGAAGCCTTTGTATCTTCTGAGATCGGCATGGAAAATAACCGGCCAGCCAAAGCTAAAAGCCTGCTCAAGCATAAAAATTATGAGCTTTTCCGATTCTTTTTTCGAACGTCTGAAAAAAATTTCCCAGCCCAATATCCCCAGCTCGCTGTCTTCTTCAGGGATATACAAAATTTTCAACCCTTTGAATCCCTTTTTGCGGTACACGGATAGGTCGGCGGACTCCCTTTCAATAAATCTGGAATCAAGGTATGGAAAAATTTTGAAATTGTCTTCATCCATATTCTGTGCGGTTGAAATTCTAAATCCGGCTTTCTCATTGAAAAAAAACGGGTCGCCTGTTCTGTCATGATAACTGCTTGGGATTAATTTTAAGAGGTTGTCAACATCATCGGGGTGATGGCTTATAATAATAGCGGCAATTCCTCTTAAACCACGATCTATCAGTGGCTGCCATTTGGGCCGTACAGGCTTTAAAGAACCCGTCCAGAAAAAATGGACATGTCCGTCAAAAAAAATCATGGTAGATTCTAATCCTAAAGGTATTTATTTGTGATACATTATGTGACAAATTATTTGCTGATATTCCTTCAAGTGCTTTTTCTAAAATGGCAAAAAGATATCCTTAAGTATCTAATGCTCGAAAGTATAAGAGCCAATCCTATTCCTGTATAAATTATTGATAAATACATTTTGGGTATGGATGAGTGACGCACAAATATTCCCATTGCAGCCATAACTGCTATGTTTACATAGTTTTTCCAGCTTATGAAAGAAAATATACATTGTTTTTCTTCAAAAGGCAGTATTCGTTTTAAGTTTTTATCAACAATTTTTAAAAACCCAAAATGGTGTATCAGCAGGGATAATATAAAACCCATGCCTATTATAGCCAAATAATTTGTATCTTTTAATTGGGGCAGCCAGGAATAAGAAATACACAAAAGCATTATTCCGCTTCCAATCCATATGAAACCGGCGATTAAAATTAAAGCGCGTTTATCAACCGCCGGTTTCAACTTGTTTAAGGTTCTCATCATGAGCATTCTTTATCCTATCTTTTTTCTGAATCTTATGATTGCCGCAATAAACAAGCAGGCGCCGAATGCAACCAATGAAAGAGTTTCGGGTATAAGATCCTTTATCGAAGTTCCTTTGAGATATATTTCACGCAATATTATTATAAAATACCGAAGCGGATTTAAAAGAGTAATCTTTTGTATCACATATGGCATGTTTGCTATCGGGAAAAAAAAGCCTGAAAGAAGAATAAAACAAATCATTGTAAACCACGCCATAAAAAGAGCCTGCTGCTGGGTTTCCGATATCGTTGAGATAAAAATACCGAGACCAAGTGTTGAAATTATAAAAATCAGAGATTCAAAAACCATAAAAAGAAGGCTGCCTTTTACTGCTATACCGAAAATAAGATAGATAAACCCCATCGCAATATTTATTACAACAATGCCAAGAATGCTGAAAGGTATAACTTTACCAAGAACAAGCTGATATGATCTTATCGGAGTTACCATAAGCTGTTCCAGTGTGCCTATCTCCTTTTCACGAACTATACCCATACTTGTAAGAAACATAGTTATTATCAGAAGCAGAATGGCAATGAGCCCCGGCACAATATATGGCTTGCTCTCCAAGTTGGGATTGTACCAGAACATGGGCGCCTTCTCAACCCTGTGAATATTTTTGGCATAAAAACCTAAATATGGAGTAGATGATATCAATCTTTCCTGATATTTCTGCAATATATCTGTAGCATATCCAAGCGCCACACCGGCATAATTTCCATCAACACCATCAACAAGAATCTGAACGTCCGGTTTTTTGTTAAGTACAATATGCCGCTGAAAATGCTTTGGAATTACGATTGCAAGATTTGCTTTTCCTGAAGCAAGGCAATCTGAAAGATTGGTATAATTATCTTCAAATCCTATGGTTTTAAAATACTTGCAGTGAACAAACTGTAGAATTAGCTCCCTGCTGTATGGTGTTTTGTCCTGATCCTGTATAACAATCTTTATATTTTTGACATCTGTTGTAATGGCATTTCCAAGAACAAGTATTTGAATCAGGGGCACTATAAAAATAATTCTAAGCATAGCTTTGTCGCGAAAAATCTGCCTGAATTCTTTTTGAACCAGATATAATATCTGACGCATTTTATCATTGCTCCAGGGTCATTTTAAAACGTTTGATAGCAATAGATATCATAAAAAGCCCGATAGCGGACAAAGCTGCCGCTTGTTTCCATAGTACCATAACCCCGGTTCCCTTAAGCATGATACCTCGTATGATGATCAAAAAATATGTGGCAGGAATCAATTTTGATATAATTCTAAGAGGAAGAGGCATGCTTACAATAGGGAAAATAAACCCGCTTAACATAATTGTCGGAAGAACGGTTGACATAATAACCGTAAACATAGCCGTTCGCTGTGTCTGTACGGATGCAGAAATCATGAGCCCGAAACTCATTGCGACAAATATATATAGAAGAGCAAAGGCGCTCATCAATATAATGCTACCGTTAATCGGCACTTTAAACAAAAATTTTGCGAAGAGAACGATTATAGTTCCGTTAAAAAAACCAAGCGATATATATGGAAGAACTTTTCCGATTACTATTTCAACAGGATAAACCGGAGAAACCAGAATCTGTTCAAGAGTGCCGGTCTCTTTTTCACGCGTTATGGCAATGGAAGTTAACAGAGCGCTTATAAGAAGAAGTATAAATGCCACAAGGCCGGGTACAAAAAAATTGGCGCTTTTCAAGTCGGGATTGAAAAATATCCTGGGTTCAATATTTATTATTCCGGGAGTCCCGATGTTGATTTTTTCATTATATATCTGCATCACTCTATTGCTGTAGTTATTTATAAATGTTGCGACATTGGAATCGGAAGCATCCACTAAAAGCTGAACCTTTGTTGTGCGGCTTGTAGCAAGGCTTTCGGAAAAATCCTTAGGGATCACTATTACCATCTGGATTTTACGTTCTTTAAACAATTGATCTATTTCAGAACGTTTTATATCCATAAACTTCGGCACAAAAAATTTATTTCCCGTAAAGCTTCTTATAAGTTCTCTGCTTTGTAGTGTTTTACTGTCATCAATTGCTGCAAATGTTATGTTTTTCATATCAAATGTGATGGCATAACCATAAAGAATTATCATAATCATTGGCATTAAAATTATAATAATAAGAGAAACCCTGTCTCTGAAAATATGGGTATATTCTTTAATAATAAAATTTATAATTCTTCGCAGTTTCATTTTTTTTCAGTCGCGATCGGCAAGCTCAACAAAAACATCCTGTATGGAAGATTTATTATATTTACTCTTAAGATCCGCTGGTGTTCCAATTTCAATTATTTTCCCTTTATGCATAATAGACAGCCTTTTGCAGTATTCGGCTTCGTCCATATAATGAGTTGTAACAAAAATGGTTTTTCCAAGGTTTGCAATTTTATAGATTATCCTCCAGAAGTTCCGGCGTGAAACAGGATCAACCCCGCCTGTAGGCTCATCCAGAAAGATAACAGGAGGATCATGAAGCAGGGCCGTGCTCAATGCAAGCCGTTGTTTCCATCCCATAGGCAAAGTTTTTGTCAGAGAATTTTGCATGTTTTCCAGGTGAAGCTCGGATAAAAGCAGCTTTGTTTTATTAAGTATTTCTTTTCTGGATAAGCCGTATATTCCTCCGTAAAATTCAATATTCTCTTTAACTTTGAGATCCTCATAAAGAGAAAATTTCTGGCTCATATAACCTGTATGTTTCTTTATGTTTGAGCTTTCTGTTTTGATATTGAAACCTGCAACATAAGCTTCTCCCGATGTGGGTTTTAAAAGACCGCAGAGCATCTTTATCGCTGTTGTTTTCCCGGCTCCGTTTGCTCCGAGAAAACCGAATATTTCGCCTTTTTTTACTTCGAATGAAATTTCATCAACAGCCACAAAACTTCCGAAATGCCGGCTTAATTTTGATACTTTTACAGCAATATCATTTTCCATTATGGTTTTTACCTTCAACAAGCGCTATAAATAAATCTTCAATCGAGGGTTCAGTTTGTTTTAAAATAAAGTTTTGCTTTAAAATTTGTTTAATATCCTCAATAATTTTTTCTACAGGTATATTTTTTGGAAAAGTAAGGTGCAGACTGTTGCCGAAAGACTGAACGGAAATAATATCCGGCATTTTAGCAATCGAATCTATGTGATTAATAAGATCAATTCCTGTAAGCTTGTAAATATTATTTTCAATGCGACCGGTAAGCGCATCGGGTTTTCCCTGTGCAAGAATTGAGCCTTCGTGCATAATTGCTATGCGGTCGCATTTGAGCGCTTCGTCCATGTATGGAGTTGACACAAGTATAGTAACTCCTTCGGATTTCAGTTCCTTAAGAATTATCCAGAATTCGTTTCTGGAAACAGGATCAACGCCTGTTGTAGGTTCGTCTAGTATAAGAACGAGAGGGTTATGAATAAGAGTGCATGATAGGGCAAGCTTTTGCTTCATTCCTCCGGAAAGCCGGCCTGCAAGCCTTTTCGAAAAAGGCTCGAGATTGCTGAACTGAAAAAGCCTTTTTTTCCTTTCCGGAATTTCTTTTTTCGGAACTTCAAAGAGGTTTGCGAAAAAATTCAGGTTCTGGTTTACAGAAAGATCAGGATACAAAGAGAATCTCTGGGGCATATAACCCGTTATGCTTCTTATTTCTCTTAAATGTTTTGAAACATCCAGATTATTTACAAAAAGCTGTCCCGAATCGGGAGGTATCAATGTTACAAGGGTTCTTATAGTTGTGGTTTTTCCGGCTCCATCCGGACCAATAAGGCCGAACAGCTCGCCTTTTTCAACATCAAGATTTAAATCTGCTACAGCCTTTATATTGCCGAATGACTTTGAAAAATTTTTAACGCTTATTATAGGCAACATCATGATTCCCTGTTTACAATTACTGTAACAGGCATACCGATTTTTAAAATTCCTTTATCATTTGGCACAGTTATTTTTGCAGCATATACCAGAGAAGCTTTTGTTTCTTCAGTGAGTATGGTTTTGGGGGTAAATTCGGATTGGTCAGAAATCCAGGAGATATAACCCTCCATTGTCTTGTCAGGCATTCCGTCAATTTTAAGCTGCACTTTCTGGCCGAGTTTTATAAAAGGCAGATTTTTTTCTTCAACATATATTTTTGTCCAAAGCGTGGATATATCCGAAATATCACATACCGGGCTTCCCATAACAAGCAATTCTCCGTTTTCGACATAACGCACAAGCACCATCCCTGTTAAAGGAGAAGTAATTGTTGCATCTTTGAGCTGTTTATTGATAATTTTTGTGCCCGATTCAGCCTGTTTTTTCCTGCTTGTAATGGCGTCAAGGGATGATTGAATATATTTTATCTGTTCGTTTGCGGCATCATATTGGGTTTTAAGATCGTCAACATCCTGCTGTACGGCAGCGTTTATCTTCAGAAGATTTAAAAACCGGTCATATTTTATCTTTATATTATCTTTTTCAAATCTTGCTTTCTCAAGTTGTGAAACAGAAGCATTGTATTGATTCTTAAGTTCTTCAAGAAAGGCTTTGTTCTGGCCGAGCTGGTATCCCAGTTTTTCGGTTTCAACGTTTACAAGTATCTGATCTTTTTTTATCCACATTCCCTCGTCGAATTTAAGCTCCGTTATCAGCCCTTGCGCCTGTGAACTGACACGTGTGATATCCGCATCCATTATGCCTGAAAAGTTCATGGTAGAGCTTTTATTGCCGGTGCACGAGCAGATGCAAAAACAGGCTGTAGAAAGCAAAACAATTAAAATAATTTTCTCGAATTGGTGAAAAGCAGTATAAGTATTAGATTTTGTCATATTTTATTCTTGTAAAGTAAATTTATTAAAATATTAAAAAAGTGGATAAATTGAATTATTAACGAAATATTAAAGAAACAAGAGATTAGTGTCAGGAAGATATATCAAAAATATATGTAAGTTCCTGCTAAAACATGATGGACTAGT
>DYJH01000194.1 GCA_020723255.1 Desulfonema limicola
CCGCCCTCGGCCTGTTGATGGACTTCTTACGAGTCCATCAATCTTTTATCAGAATGTAAAAATATTGGAATTTTCGGACAGCTCAAAAAGCTTTGGCGCCCCGGCAAACTGAACGGATTCATCTACATCTTTTTCGCCGACCTGGCGAGCCTTTGCACAGGGAATTCAAAGATAAATCGGTGTCTTGTTTTGAATCAGATATTGATAATGAGACAAGGCCTCATCTCCTGTCGGAGCAACTATATTGTCAATCATACCATGTTTGGCAAGTACTACTGCATCATCAGTTAAAAAGATATTAACTTCATGCCCTGTTTCCTTTGCCGCCTTTGCCAGTTGGAAGGTACGGGTTACACGTGTCGGATCTTCCATACCCCGGGTAAGCATAAATAAAAATTTTCCCATTTTTTCTCCTTATTAACCTATTAATTTAATAGCTTATTTTCGCCAGAGTTGAATTGAATAACCTTATCCCAGTGAATTGAGCCGTTTGAGGCACAAAACATTCCCATAAATTCAAGGGAAAATTTGTTTACCACTTTTCCGTATTCCTCAAGAAACTGATCATTTTTCTCTTTTGCTTTATGCCCAAGAGGATCAATAATTTCAGTGTATAAATTCTCGTTCCCGGATACAAAGGCCCAAAACCGCTGACCGCATAATTTTAAATACTCGCCCTTATCCGGTACATTCTCTTTGCCATAACAACAACCATTAACGGCAATGACATTAAGAGATGGTGCAACATTAGTTCCTAAAATACGCTTAGCCTTACGGAAATTATCTTTCATCTTATTTATCTGACCGGAATTACCCCAGTTTGGCCCGGACTTTATTGAAACTATGTATTTTGTACTATCTTTCTCAAGTTCTAAATCAATTCCTTCAGCAGAGGATTTTATGCCATTATAAACATAGTTGCAAATGTAAATAGCCAATCCTTCAAGAAAGCCACCGAATAAAGTTTCCTCCTGTGAAGATAAATGAGCATCAAGAATTGTTTTGATAAAATCACCAGCAGTGGTTATGTGCTTGACTTTGAATAGGTATGGATTTTTACGCTTGAGTACTTCCTTCAATTTGAGGTTTTTTAATTTTTCTATTCGATTGTGATGAAACTCTGGGATGTTTTGCTCGACGTATTCTGCTATTTTTTCTTTTGTTATTGCTTTCATACTTTATTTTGTCCTCGCATATTCTGTACTGGTAATGAGCTGTTCTGTCTTTTGATAGTTTGCAATACTCAGGAAGGACATCGATCCCTACAGAATTTCTGTTTAATTTTTGCGCTACCTCCACAGTAGTGCCGGAACCAACAAAAGGATCAAGCACCCAATCATGCTCTTTTGTAAATAATTTTATAAACCATTCAGGTAAGGATTTTGGGAAAACGGCGCTATGATTTTTGTTGTAACACTCAGTAGCAAAGTGCAGAACATTCGTAGGGTAAGCCATATCTCGATCTATCCAGTTTGAGACATTTTTACCAAAGCCGCTATTGACTTTAGACTCATCACGAGTTAGGTCAGTAGTACTTAGTTTTTTCAACCGGTTTTTTGCCCAGTCACCCATAGGAACCATAACTTCATCTTGATACATATTGAACTTCTTGGATTTGTTGAATTGCAGGCAACGCTCCCATGCATCTCTAAACCGGTTAGGCCATTTCCCAGGGAAGCAATTTTTCTTATGCCATACAAATTCTTCTGACCATAGCCAACCTTGTTCCCGCAAAGCTAATATAAGCTCCAGTACATACGTATGTCTTTCACCATTAACTGCTTTTTCTTTTATGTTGAGAATAAATGTTCCGTCCGGCCTCAAAACCCGAAGAAATTCTTTTGCTCTTGGCAAGAACCATCCAACATATTCATTTGGTTTAATGCCGCCATATGTTTTGCTTCTACTGTCAGCATACGGAGGTGATGTTACAATTAAATGAAAAAAATTGTCAGGATAATGTTTAAGAATTTCCAGACAGTCGCCATTTTTTATTATCGTTTCTATTTGTTCCATAATTCCTCCCATTTCCGTTGCAAGGAAGAATAATTATTTACCGGTTTTTATTGATGTGCTTATTTCAAAAAACTCAGCTGCCACCGATCCCGTATCATTTGTCTTTTCTTTAATAACTACATCCCTTGTTCTCATTCCGGTATCTTTGGTCTTTACCTGATAAACACCGCCGGAAGCTGCAAGGTCAAGCTGGCCAAGAGGCGATGTGCTTGCATATACTATTATGTTTTCTTCGCCAAAAGGGGGAGTTGCTTCAAGATCATACCTGTCTTCTCCCGAAGGAAGAGTATAAACTGCGCCGCCGTTGAAATAATGTTCTTTTCTGTAAGGATTCGGCAAAAGCTGAACCATGGAGCCATTAGCGTTTTTATATAACACGGAGGCATAGAAAGGTTTATTGCCCTTTAAATAAATTGTGATCTTATCTCCCTTTTTGTAATTTTTTTTCTTTGTCCAGACAGCAACCTTAAGCGGCATATCAGGATTTTCAAGGCCATCATCTTTTGCTGCGGCCTTAAGAACTGTCTCATCCGGAATAATCTCAGCTTTAATCTTAACTTTGTAACAGTCACCGGCAGAACCTTCTTTATACCAAACGCCATTTATCTGTTGAATAATTATTACTTTAGCTTTGCTGTATGCGGAAATAAGGTCGTTTTCGAGTTGAAAATTCTTTATAGTGGTTTCACTGCTTAGATATGTAAGAACTGTTTCTGTTGCGTTGAGTTTGGAATCGGCAACAGCATTTTGTTTCGTTTCTTTTCTGGACTTGTCATCACCCGTGCAGGCATAGCCCTCCGCTTCCGTAATGGTGGACTGGGCGGCATAAAGTAATTTGTCGAATATAAAGCAAGCGCTTATCAATGATAAAATGATTATCATCAAATTTTTAGCGGAACAAATTTTCATTAAAACCATCCTTGTTGCAAATCATAAAAATCAATTAACATTGATAGATTCTATTTGCCATAATTTAGCTTCCAGATCAATCCTGTATTTTATTGCTCAGAGATATCATTTGCTTTCTATTAACAATTTTTAACTTGTTTTCTTGTCTTTTAATAATATAAAAAGGCTAACATAATTAGAGCGTTGAATAATTTTTATTCGCCGCATAATTATTAATAAAAATCCAACCGGAAATAGTGACTATATGATAATAAGCGCAAGCAGAAGAACCGATATTCCGGCTTTTTACAGCAAATGGCTTATGAATCGCATTCGTGCAGGTTTCTGCACCGTTCCTAACCCCTTTAACCCGGCACAGATTTCAAACATTTCTTTAGCTCCTGAACATGTTGATCTTATTGTGTTTTGGACACGCAATCCCGGCCCGATTATTCCTTATCTTAAAGAACTTGATCAAAGAGGTTATCGCTATTATTTTTTATATACTCTAATGAATAACCCAAAACTTCTTGACCCGAAATCACCTTCTGTGAAACACTCACTTAATATTTTTAAAAAGCTTTCCGGCCTTATTGGCCCGGAAAAGATTATTTGGCGGTATGATCCTGTTATTTTCAGCAATATTACAGAAATTAATTTCCACGCAAAAGCTTTTGAAAACATAGCAGAATCTTTGTGCAGTTATACTTTCCGGTGTGTAATTAGTTTTGTAGAAATTTACCGGAAGATCAAAAGCAGGCTTGACAGGCTCTCAGATAAAGGCTTTATCCTGACCGAATGCGATGAAAGCATATCTAAACTTTCCGTAATATTAGCTCAAATTGCTGATAAGAATAATATGGAAATCCAAAGCTGCGCTTTAAAAAAAAATCTTGGTAAATTTGGCATTCTTCCTGGAAAATGTATAGATTATGATTATATTTCAAAAATTTTCGGGATTAAGCTTGAGTTGAAAAAAGATCCTTTTCAAAGAAAAGAATGCGGATGTATTGCAAGTAAAGATATAGGAATGTACAATTCCTGTCTGTATGAATGCCAATACTGTTATGCTACAGGCAGTTTTGAAAAGGCGGGGATTAATTACCGCAACCATGATTCCAGCTCTTCTTCGCTGCTCCAACAGGGGGCAGGGTTCAGGGATCAGGGAAAAGAGGAGCAAGGTTCAAGGGGAAAGGTTCAAGGATAAAAGGTATTATCGGATGAAACCTGTTAAAATTTCTGTCGAAGATATGATTGATCTTCATACATTCAGGCCGGAAGATGTTTCCGATCTTCTTTCCGAATATTTTCAGGAATGTATTGCAAATGGCATATATACTGTGCGCATAATACACGGAAAGGGAATGGGAATTCTTAAAAACCGTGTCGTCGGAATTCTAAAAAGAAGTCCTTATGTCATATCATTTAATAATTCACCTCCGGATTGGGGAGGCTGGGGTTCTACTATAGCCGAACTTAAAAGGAAGAATAGATAGAAGGAGAGAATAAATATAATAATGGAAACCAGCAGCAACAATATGGTGCATCGCCTGTTCGCCGAAGATAAAGAAATTGTTCTTGTAGGCACTGCTCATGTGTCGAAAGAAAGCGTTGAACTTGTTAATTCAGTCATTAACGAAGAAAAACCTGATACCGTATGTGTAGAATTATGTGAATCAAGATATCAGGCTATAGAAAAAAAAGACGCATGGCAAAACACCAATATCGTAAAGGTAATAAAAGAAAAGAAAACATTTCTTCTTCTTTCAAATCTTATTCTGGCGTCATTTCAAAAAAGGATTGCAAAAAAATTTGATATAATTCCGGGGATGGAAATGATAGAGGCTATCGGGGCAGGAAAATCCGCCGGAGCCGAAATACGCCCAGCCGACAGGGATATAAGAGTAACTCTTTCAAGAGTTTGGAATACTATAGGATTTTGGGGGAAAGTAAAACTTCTGTTTCAGCTGATTCTGTCCTTGGGAGATGTCGGGGATATCAGCGAAAATGACATTGAAAAGATGAAGCAGGAGGATGTGCTTGAAACTCTTCTTTCAGAAGTAGGGCGGTCTCTTCCTGTTTTAAAAAAAATACTTGTAGATGAAAGGGATATGTATCTTTCTCAAAAAATCAAAACAGCTCACGGAAAAAAGATTGTAGCTGTGGTCGGGGCCGGTCATGTGAAAGGCATAAAAGCTTACTGGAACGATTCTATTGATTTGCATACGCTTGAAACAATCCCTCCAAAAAGCAATATATCGAATGCTTTTCAATGGATCTTCACAGCCGGCGTTATAATACTTTTTATTTACGGTTTTTATTACGGCGGAACAAAGGCCGGCGCCAACATGATAACCTGGTGGATACTAATAACCGGCATTCTCGCAGGATTGGGCGCAATTTTGGCTATGGCTCATCCTCTGACAATTCTATCTTCCATGCTTGCTGCGCCTTTAACTACTCTGCATCCGCTTATAGCCGTTGGATGGGTTTCAGGACTGGTGGAAGCCTATTTCAGCAAACCGAAAGTTAGAGATATCGAAAACCTGCCGGAAGATATTCTTTCGATAAAAGGTTTCTGGAAAAACAAAGTAACCAGAATACTTCTAGTAGTCGCCTTCACAAACCTTGGAGCGTCTGTCGGTACCTTTGAAGCGGTGCCTCTCATGATAAAAATGCTGTAGCAGCGGAGGCTTCGAACCGCAACAGGGAGGTTTATTCATCTCTTGCAAATTGGCTAATGAGTAAATTCAATTTGATTAATAGCCCCTTAATATAAAGCATATTGCAGCGCTCCTATTCGTTCTCCCATAATATGTTGTGTAATTTTTGAAGCTGGCGCCATGTCAAAACCATGCGGAGCGCCCGGCACGTTGTGCAATTCCACCGGCACACCGGCCTGCATCAGCCGCAAAGCATACAAGATACCCTCATCCCTTAAGGGGTCGTATTCCGCCGTGACGATATAAGCCGGAGGCAAGCCTTTTAAATCTTGGGCGCGCATGGGAGCAGCATAGGGAGATACCTTGCCGGAAAGGTTGCCCAGATAATGCTTCCACATACATTCCACTCCTGTACGGTCGAAAAAAGGAGGTATGGAACTAAATTTCATCATGGAAGGCGTTGTCATTTCATTATCGAGAACAGGATAGCTCAGCAACTGGAGCGCCAGATCAGGACCTTTTCTGTCGCGGGCCATCTGCGTGACGGCAGCCGCCAGCGCACCGCCTGCACTGCTGCCGCCAACCGCAATCCTGGCAGCATCAATGTCAAGTTCTCCGGCCGCTCCGGCCGTCCAAAGCAAAGCAGCATAGCAATCTTCTACACCTGCCGGGAAAGGGTGCTCAGGAGCAATACGATAATCAACAGATATAATAACGCACGGTGTTTGAGTGGCGACATGCAAGAGTATTCTATGTTCTATTTCCAATCCGCCCAAGACAAAACCACCGCCGTGAAAATAAAGCAAAACCGGAGCGCCGGATAGACCGATCGGCTTGTAAACGCGTACCGGAACTTCAGGCGCTCCTGCAGGACCGGATATATTACGCTCGGTGATCACCAATCCATCCGGAATCTGTGGATCGGGCAACTGGGATAACATTAACTCGATCCCCTCACGGAAAGCAGAGACATCTGCCATATCAAGTTTAGGCATTTGGGACAATGCGGCAAAATCAAAGTGGAGTTTCATAATTATACCTTTCCTTGTTTTTATTCTTCAGGTTTAATCTTTTAATTTTATCTATATCACGAAATTCACCTTGTGTCACTTACCGCAACCCATTGTTTGGCTTTCGAGACGCCCTTAATCACATCATTTGCCCATGCATCGGCGCCTGTATATAAACAAACCTTTTCGTCGATGGGTCCGCCTCCGATCA
>DYJH01000195.1 GCA_020723255.1 Desulfonema limicola
TGAAACAACAAAAGGGCTGTTTAATGCCGGAGATGCCCTCTCTATAAACATGATTATTGTATAATTGCTGCCCTTCAAACACATTCTAACTATTATGTAATATTTCAGAACAATTAGTCATGACGGACTTTCAACGAAGTCATTTTTATGAATTTCAAATATTATTCGGAAGATGTCATCCTGTGTCTTTTGGCTTTGTTTCATAATAGGATGCCGGGTATGGAATATAACTTTTTTACGGGTTCGTTACCGGTAATTTTTCGTAATTTTTTTTAATATAAGCAAACTTATTATATTAGCAAAAGCCGTACCAAGATATTATATATGTTATATCATTAAGTTATAAATATAGCTGGTTTTTTACTTCCATATATACTAAAATTAGTTTATATTTGGAAAAAATTATAATATACGGTAACTGTATTTTGTTAATATAAACCCATCATAATATAAGGGTAACTATGAATCCGGATCTCAATGATTTTTTTAGACAGGCAACCATGCAAATTTGTGGAAGTCTAGACATTAAGACTGCTATGTGGAACACTCTAAAATATCTCGAAAACTTCATACCGTTGACCGGGATTAATCTGGTACTGGGTGAGCCGGGTCTGCCTGCCATACAAACTCTGGCCAGGGTTACCCTTCATAAGATTGAAAAATCCGACCGGATAATGCCTTTGCCCCCGGACATAAGTGACGAAATAGAACGTTATTGGACAAATTTGGATGATATTATGATTATTAACCGCCCTGATACAGATCCTGCCTGCCGGGCCATGACACGTTTATATGGAAGGCCGGATATGTCGGTCATGCACATGCGTCTTAAAATACAAGATCAGAGACTATTTGCACTGGTCGCTTACGTATTGGGAAGAGATCAGTATAAACAGGAACATGCTGAATTGTTGTCTTCGTTACATGACCCGTTTGCCATTGCCATGTCAAATGCGCTTAAGCATGATGAAGTCCTTAAATTCAAAGAAATACTGGCCGATGACAACCGGTATCTTCAGCAGGAAATGCTCCGGCTTTCGGGGGATGAAATCATTGGCCGGGACAGAGGCCTGAAAAAAGTCTTTGAGATGGTCCGCCAAGTGGCGCCTCTAAACAACCCAGTGCTACTGCTCGGGGAAACCGGAGTAGGCAAGGAGGTAATCGCCAATGCCATTCATTACTCTTCCCCCCGGAAGAACGAACCGTTTATCAAGGTTAATTGCGGCGCCATACCGGAAACGCTGATCGACAGCGAACTGTTTGGACATGAAAAAGGGGCTTTTACCGGAGCCTTGGCCCAAAAACGAGGCAGATTTGAGCGGGCTCATAAAGGAACCATTTTGCTGGATGAAATCGGGGAACTTCCCCAAGAAGCACAGGTCAGGCTTCTGCGCGTGGTTCAAAACAAAGAAATTGAACGTGTGGGGGGAAACAAGGCTATACCTGTAGATATCAGGGTTATCGCCGCAACACACAGGGACCTGAAAAGCATGATCATCTCAAACCGGTTTAGAGAGGATTTATGGTTCAGGCTTAATGTGTTTCCAATCAAAATCCCACCTTTAAGGGAACGGAAAGAGGATATCCCGGCTCTGGTCCAATATTTTATCAAACGAAACTCCATAGAAAAAAATGTCCCGCTTCCTCCGGAGGTTGCGCCGGAGGTCATGGATCAGCTGAAAGCATATCATTGGCCAGGCAATGTACGGGAATTGGAAAACATAGTGGAACGATCCCTGATCCAACAACCGGGTAACAAAATCTCGGATTCTATAATCCTTGAGGAGTTTCTTTTTAAAAAAACAGGACACGACGACATGCGATTGCCTGTTCAGGATAATGAATTTTCAGAAGCTGACAAGACGATTGCTATGCATATGAAACAGATCATCAATATTATTTCTTCACAAAAAAACCAGGACAATCTCATCTTACCAGAAAATAATACTGAAGACTTATGCCTTGACAGAGTTGTATCTTCACATATTCAAAAGGTGTTGCAACTAACGGGAGGTAAAATCAATGGACCGGGAGGAGCGGCCAAGCTTCTGAAGATTAACCCGAGTACGCTCAGAAACAGGATTCACAAATTGGGCATATCGCAGAAAAAGAAAGGATTTCTCATTTAAGCTGATTCTTCTCCTTTCTTCTTCAACCCCATAAGAATCATCTCAGGTGTTACAGGCAGCTCTTTAAACCTTAATCCTGTCGCATCATAAACAGCATTCAGTATCGCCGGAGCAACCGGCCCTACCGTCCCTTCAGCTCCTTCCTTAGCGCCGAAATATCTTCACTCACTGCGGCTACTGATTGCTATTCCTCTCCTATAAACCTTACCTTGTCTCGCGCCAGAAGGTATCTATCGGCAGTCTGGGGAATCATTGCCATCATAACACCAAACTTTACATCGGGAATATCGTTTCCTGTGATTACAGCTTTCACACCCTTTTCATGTTATATCCTTTAGATACCCAATATTATATTCTACAGGCAGCACCATCTTCATAAGCGTCTTTTATGACAGTATTTCCCAGCATATTGCTAAAAAGCATCATCTTAATCAAAGCAAATATACATACCTGCTCTTTTTTGGAATACATCTGTTCAAATTCCCTGGCCGACTCCCGGTTTGGGAAATCTCCTTCGAAAACGATGTAATCTCTAATCCACCGCATGGCCACCCATTCCCGATAATCAAAGTCTTTTTGCCTTAATTCCACTATGGTATCGATATCCCGTTCTGATAATCCCGCGATTCGACCGAATCGCTTATGTGCTTTCAGTCATTGCACACAACTGTTTGACAATGAAATATTTATAATAATTTTTTCCCGAAAAGCCGGAGAAATTGACCGGAACAAAAGCACCATCACAGCCGGATAACTATACTGCAATGTATCAAAAAACCGGTAAAAAAAATGCTTATAATCCCGGAATCGCCGCTTCACAAACTCTCCCGGCCGGCCTAATTTGTCTCTTTCGTAAAAAGTCACATCACAAGTAGTTCCGCCTGCCGTTCTGATAATGGAATAAACGATACCCACCGTGAACATCATACAGAGCATGATGATCCCCATAACGTTAAATATTATAAACTGGCCGATCGTACTTATTTTCCATCCCTCCCCCTTTCCGGCAAGACATCGTCTGGCTTGCAAAAGACCTGCAAGTCCTTGTTTACGCCATGAATTCCGGTATAACGAAAAGTGATGTTTTACAAAAAAGCAGCGGTTAGAGGAAGTTCATTGATCTGCTCTTTTCGTTTTCTGATATGCATATTAACCATGGAAAGATCGGATTCGATAGCATTTTCAGGACAAAGCCTCACACAATTGAAACAGCCGAAGCAATTGTCTTTAAATACAGGGTAAGGAGCCAGTTCAATTGCTTCCGACGGGCACTCTTCTATACAAATACCGCATTGAGTACATTTTTCTTCATTAACCATTCTTGGAGGCATCATTTTCATATAAGCCTGGATCGGCATTTTTTTCAACTCTGCTCCAATTATTTCCGGCTGATAGTCAAGGTCCTGCAACTGCAACTCCGGCAGATTTCCTTCGGACAAACCTTTATGGACTTTTATAACAAGTTCTTTAACAATCTTATCATCATCCTCATCGGGATGGCCTTTGCAAACCGGATCTTCCGATTGCCATAACATAGAGTGAACGGCCCCTATTTTAGACGCTGCAGCAATCTTATAACCTTTATCAATCAATATCTTACCCATTTCCCAGAGAGCAACTCCGCTGGAAACTCCTCCCCATGTTACGAAAGGCAGGGCAAAACCGGTTTTAGATTCGGGAAGCTCATTAATAAAGGCCATTACGGGTAAAACCGTATGTCCGCCATAAACCGGAGTTCCTATGTATAGGCATACTTTCTCTTTTGCAGCCTTGATCTGATCCAGCGCAACTAACCTGTTTTGCTCTTTACCGATATCTTTTATAAACACGTCACTATTAACTTCTTTTAAAGTTGTTTCAATAAGTTTTGCCACGTGTTCGGTAGTTCCCGCAGGCGAACAATAGATTATAAAATATTTCATATTCTCTCCTAAAAGTATAGCTGTCTTCTGTTTTCATAAATCCATCCCGTCTTTCATAGAAATTTTGACATTATCAGTATAGCGGGATTCGCCTTTACAATTTTTGCATAAATTTCCATTGTTCTGTGGATAGGCTTCACCGCATTTGGCACAGGTGGATATAGCTCCTTTACTGTGTTTTTTAAGATAGTCAGGCATAATACGGATATGCTGAATTCCGCAAATATTCCGGCCTGCTTCTTGAATTTGTTCCAAAAGTAAGTCCCTGTTCTGCTCACTTTTTGGTTTCAGTTTAAAAAGCCAGTTTCTAATCTCCGGGTAAAGTTCCAGTTTTTTGGGGTCCAAAAAAACACGTACGCCTCTTCCCTCGCTTTTATCATAAAGACTTAACGCAAACAGGCCAACACCGTTTACCGTAAGCCAGCCGTTTCCGATAGTACAGGGTGTAAGCAATTGAATGGCATCGGGAAGGCAGTTAGAAGTTTCGCAAAGAGCATTAAAAAGCACACCTTCAGGCATATGCTCCAAAGCAAAATCAACCATTATTCCGCCGATAACAACTCCCGGTGCGGCAAAGCCATGAAAAGATTTGACGACATCCAGGTACTCTTCAAATAAATAACGACCGATTTTCATATTAAGACCTTTTAACTATCCTCCATGATAAATGCTATGTAGTCATGTAACAGTGGTAAATATCAAAAATATGTTTGTTTACCCCTCACCCTTACCCTCTCCCTCAAGGGGAGAGGGAATTTCTTATTTAGGTGCAAAAAGAACCATGCGGTTATTGCCAGCCATCTCTTTGGCAAGTTCTTCCACCGGCCCGTACTTCATAACTGCCGCATTGCAGTTGTGCACACAGGCAGGCAATTTGCCCTTTTTTGTCCGTGCTTTGCATAAAGTACAAAGATCTGTCGGCACCGGTATGTAACTCAACTGCCACTTGTTCATGCTGATCTGCCAAGGACCAATCTCTGAAAGCTTGATCCCCCATTTGCCTACCGGTATGTTATGTTCCTGTTTGCAGGCTACCTCGCAACTGTGGCAGCCGGTACAAAATTCGTAGTTTATAAGAAGTCCGTAACGTGTCATTTTACATTTCTCCTTCTTTCACCTTATATACTTTGCATAGCGTGCTCTTGATATCCGCCCCGAAACCGGTTTCTCCCACCAAACCCAAATCTATCAGGCGGCTGGAATTAACATCCCAGAATCCGAACAGGGAAGGCTCAGGGCCTTCTTTTTCCGGATACCACCATCCGTAATCCGCTGAAACCATTTTCGGATGAACAATTGGTGTGAGTTTCGCCTTTTGTCTGATTCTGTCTTTATGACTTTCTATCCAGACCCAATCTCCGTCATTTATTCCCAATTCTTTGGCTGTGTCCGGATGGATCTCCACTAAGGGATCAGGACGTATTTCACGCAGGTTTTTAATCTGTCTGTGCTCCGAATGGAAGAATATGGTCCTCACACCGGTTATCAGGATAAAGGGGAATTCCTTAATGAGTTCCGGCGTGCTGACCGGACCTCTTGTCGGCTCTTCGAAATAGGGCAGAGGAGAATGCCCAAGGTGATCAAGAATGGTTGAATAGAGTTCCACCTTACCTGTGGGGGTCGGAAATCCGGGCTGTCCATCGGGTCGCAACATTCCTTTCTCATGCCTTTTATATTCTAGTCCGGGGTATGTTGGTCCACACTGTTGAAGCTCTTTAAAGGTCATCCCCGCAGGCTTTAGAAGCTCGTCTAAAACATCTTCTTCCGTTTCCCAGGGCCAGAAATCTTTGTTGAAGCGTTTTCCCAGTTCCAGATTAATCTGCAGATCGGATTTACATTCTCCCACATTCTCTATCGCTTTGTTTGTTGACGAAAGGTTGTACAGACATGCCCGTACGGCATTTTTCTCAGGGTAGGTTGCAGCGGGCAAAACGATATCCGCAAAAGCCATGATTGTTGGAGTCATATAGAGATCCACGGCAGCTACAAAATCCATCTTTTTGAATCCTTCGTACCATTTCTTCGGATCTGTAGCCATGCACGGCAATGTGTTAGTGCCCTGTATCCACGCTCCTCTGATAGGAAAGGGATCTTCCGTAAGCATCTGTTCGGCAAGAACATCCGGACTTGCCGCAGGCATTCCCATTCCGAGAAACGGATATTTATCATACCCTATTGTATGTTTGCGAGTTTCTTCCGGCAGATCATGATATCCCCAGCCGCCGACACTTGGCTGAAATACACCTCCAGGCGGCAATGCAAACACATTTCCGCCGGGCACTTCCAGATTTCCGGTGATAGAGACTAATGCAGCAATGCATTGAACCGTATAAACGCCTGTCTTTTCCATATCAACGGAAACGCCGACCTGGATTGCCGCAGGCTTGCTTTTGGCATACATTCTTGCAGCCGCAACCAGCTTTTCTTCAGGTATCCAGGTGATCTCCGCCATTTTCTTCACAGGATGCTGCGCCACACGCTCAGACAGTTTATCGAACCCAAAGGTCCATTTCTCTACAAATTCTTTATCATACAACTCTTCCCGTATGATAACGTCGAGCAACCCCAGGGCCAAGGCTCCGTTTGTTCCCGGACGCACCTGAAGCCAGATATCAGCGCGGGCCGCAAGCCAGGTAAGGCGCGAATCAATAACGATCAATTTTGATCCCCGTTTCATACATTCGACAATCCAGGAACCTAAAAACCAATCGGGATTCGAAATTA
>DYJH01000196.1 GCA_020723255.1 Desulfonema limicola
CGCAAGATCAATATTTTCATCCTTCGTTGTGCCCGCCCCGGGCATGGGGGTTAGTCCGATATAATGAAATGTGCCCGGACTATAAAAAATGCAAGCTTTTCCTGAGAAGCTTAAATTTATCATACTTTTCTTTCTCGCAACATACTTCTTTTAAAAAAGCACTATTTGTCTGTATCTTATCCAGAGAAGGACCGCCAGATATAAATAGATCAGGTTTTACAATAATTAAATAATTAATAAGCACATTGATTTTTAGATTCAATTATAATAAAGAGTCAAGAAACGTGCTCGCTATAACAAAGATCTTGAGGATCAGTTCTTTATGTGTGGAAGATTTGCCCAATTCAGTCCTTTGGAAATACTTAGACAGAAATTTAAAATCGATTCTGTGTCCTGTGAATTTACAACGAATTATAATGTTGCTCCTTCCAATGAAGTGCTTGTAATTGTAAAACAGGAGAATAAAAATAATTTGGAAAAGCAACATTGGGGATTGGTACCCCGCTGGGCAAAGGACATTTCAACCGGTTTCCGCATGATCAATGCAAGAATTGAAACTATTGCAACCAAGCCAGCTTTTCGCGATGCGTTTAAAAAACACAGATGCCTGATTATTGCGGATGGCTTTTATGAATGGAAAGGAGAAAAAGGTGCAAAGCAGCCCTATTTTATAACTATTGCTTCAGGTGAGCCATTCGCATTTGCCGGGTTATGGGATAAATGGAACAAAAACAAAGGCGATAAAGAGCCTGCTTACAAATCATGCACTGTTATAACGACAACAGCAGACAGGTCAATCAGCGAGCTTCATGATAGAATGCCTGTTATCCTTTCATCCAAATACCATGAATTGTGGTTGAATCCAACAATACAATCTCGAAAAGATTTGGATGCCATATTGCATGATGGGCTAAGAAGCGATATGAAATACTACCCGGTATCAAAACAGATAAACTCTGTTAAGAATAACAATCCTTCCTGTGTGGCGCCGGTATATATGGAGAGCTTTAACTAGTTTTTATTCATCCTGCAGAATAAATACTGATGCGCTCGGTGCAAAGGTCAAATGTTTTTTAGCAAAGCGTTCGACGGTGACTTTTCTATAGCTTCAGCGAAAGCTCTCAGTCTTTCGGACAGAGAATTGAAGGAATCAGTATGTGCCGTTGGAATTGTATCGATGCCGTTGTTTTCGAGGGCATTTATGATAAACGATATGCTGAAGTCATTTATATCACGGGCAGGCTGATAGGCAGTCCCGCTGTTGTTTTCGGATGTAGTATCAGATAATAAGCCGCAACTGATAAGATCGTTTAAAATCTCCTGAACAAGACGTATCGGGATATCAAGAGCGTTGCCTATTTGTTTTACGGTCATGGGTTTTTCTCCCCGGATGAAATTCATAACAATCATATGGGCAATCTGCAGACTTAAGAGTTTTTTGAATGACGGGCTTATCTTTTTCCAGTCCGGCTCAAACTCGTATGCATCGACATTTTGGTGTGCAAAGGATATTTCAGCACCGAATAGCATAATAAACCAGCTTAACTGCAGCCATAGCAGAAACAGTGGGAGTGCTGCGAAGCTGCCATAGATGGTATTATACTTTGCCACTCCGATCTGAAAAAATATATATAGTTTTTGAACCAGAACGTAAATTGTTCCTGCAACAATGCCTGCTATAAGACCGGAAGAAAAAGGCACCTTTTGATTAGGCATAAAAATATAGATAAAGGTAAAGAGTATCCATATAAAAGAATATGGAAGAATATTTACAATTAATGCTACAAGCGGACTGAATACGCCCACCAAAGCTATTTTCTGCGTTATTTGAGAAAGATTTGTTGCAATCAATACCATAGCGCTGCTTGACATGATTAAAAGAAGAGGGCCTATCAGAATTAATGAAATATAATCGCTGAATTTTCTTCCGAAAGAGCGGGACTTTGTAACTCCCGAAATGTCATTGAAAGTATCTTCTATCTGGCTTAAGACATTTATAACTGCCCAGAGAAGAACTACCGCTCCTACACCGGCTATAATTCCACCCCTCGTATTTTTCAGCATGTTGCGGGAGAACTCTATTATCTGCGTCATCATTGCTTCCTGACCGGAAAACTTTTCCATGATCTGTGCTTCGAGGTGTTCCTGTAATCTGAATCCTTTGGCAATGGCAAATGCCACCGCTGCCACAGGAACAATGGAAAGCAGTGAATAGTAGGTCAGAGCAGAGGCGCGAAGCGGACATTTATCATAGACAAATTCCTTTGCTGCGATAATGATAATCCTTAAGTATTTGATGAGAAAACGTCTTATGACCGTGAGATCCCTAAGACGTATTCTCCAAAGACCATCTCTTATGAATTCAATAAGATCGGCCGATCTTTGTAACGGACTTCTCATTAATCATCCCTCATACCTGCCATGTATCATTTATAGCAATTGTCATAACTCTGCTCCCGTTCTACTTCAAAGTGAGTTCTACATGCGCTCCACTTACGCCATTAGACTTGTCTGCGGTTGACTGGCCTTCAACCAAAAATATCCTTTCCGGGGTGATCTGCTTTGATTTCAACAGAAAGTTTTTCACCTGATGCGCACGCTCTTCAGCCAGAAGCTTCAAAGCACTATCTGTTACCTGTATATGATCGATAATCAGCTTTTTCAACTCCGGAGGAGTTGGAACCCCGGATTTGCCCTGGGCATTTTTCGGCTTAGGAAATTTCTCCGCCTTATATGCTTCTCCCAGGTATAATTCATATTCATCAGGCGAAATAATAATTTCATCCACTTCAATCGCAGTTTTACCTGTTTTGATCATTTTTATGAGTTTCTGGGCCTTTAATTTCTTTTCAAATAAATATTGAATAATAGCCTGCCGGTCTTTATCCTTGTCGGCATATCCCTTTATCTCAAGGGACACTGACGGTTTGTCCGTTAATATCTTTTGGATAAGCTGAAGCTTGCTTTCAATCTGTGTGGAAAGATCCGCTTTCCCATAATCAAACTCAACGTTGCTGAGCTGATCGGCACCTGGATATAATGAAGCAATAAGTGAAAAAGGAGCTGTTGCCGCCTTTCCAACAAGATTGACGAGCATTTTAATAATAATCTTCCATATGCTGAATTCCGGATCGTCAGTTCTTCCCGCAACGGGCAGGTTAAGATTTATCTTACCATTATAATCCTTTAGTAATGAAACAGCTAATCTGACAGGCAGACTAGTTGCATCCGGGCTGTCGACATCATTGCCGAAAGTAAACTGATCGATATATACATCATTTTGCGAATCCAGGTTCTTTTTGTTGATAAGATATTTCAGGTCGAGAGAGAGTTTTCCCTTGTTTATTGTATATCCCACGTATTTTCCCGAATAAGGAGACCCGGGGCTTAAATCTATGTCTTTGATATTTATATGCAGATCTACGAAAAGATCATCTTTAAGCGGGTTTATGCCGCCGGTTATGATCAAGGGAGCATTGTTGTCAAGCTTGCCTGACAGTTCAACCTTTGCAGCATCCGTATCTAGCGATGTAAGACCTATTATCGATCCTTCGATATTTGTAAATTCTGTTGAAAAGTTCGGGTTGATGCTTCTGTCAATAAACTTTACGTTACCGTTCTTAACTGAGACCTTGCCGATCAATATTTTTTCTATGTTTTGTTTATCTTTATCTTTCTCTGGCTCTTTCTCAGGTACAGTATTATCCTGATCTTGTTTGACAACGCTCTTCAAGTTGAGTTTTTTATCAGGATTTACAATGATACTGGAGAAAAAATCTATAAGGGCTATTTCTTTTATATCAACATAAGTCGGATTGAAACCTGCATCAAGGGTATTTAAATTAAGTGATTTTATTTTAAAAAATTCATCCTTATTTTCTTTATCCACAGAAGCAAAATCTGTAAGCGCTGCATTTCCTTTATATGAGCCCTTCAAACGTTTCATTTTGTCTTGTTTCATCATTACAGCGCCTCTGGTCGATGCACGTCCGCCGGTTACTATTATGCGTATCCGGTCACTAAAATAGGGCTGCACCCATCCCGGCTCTATTCCATCCATACTCACCTTGGCATCACAAGCAAAAGGATCTATATGAAATGTTGTCTTTGTTGAAATGATGCCCTTTTTATTTAACCGGCAGGTGAGATTTGCCTTGCCGCCTGTTGCAGTATCAATGTCATTGGCGCTTATATTCAGTTTATCAGCCACAAGGTTAACAGGATCTTCAGTTGAAACATCTGAAAAGCTGAAAGTACCGCCTTTAATTTCCACCTGATCTATCTTAATGGGAAACGGCTCGTTTTCAGGCTTTGTTTCGGACTTTTTAGAATTTATTTTCCGTATTATCGCTTCCAAATTTGTATCACCGGACTCATCGCGTCTGATGTTTAACTCAGGGGCTGTTATGTTTATGCCGGCCAGATGCGCGTTTCTTTCAGGGAGCTGGATGTCGGCAATTTTGACGGAGAGATCAGAAAGGCGTGCAAACGGAAGATTTTTTGTATCATAAACTGCAAGGTTGTTTAATCCGAATTCACCTGAAGCGCGTAAAAAAGGCGATTTATCCTTAGATTGAATATAGGATATGTTATTAATACTTATATTAAGATTTTCTGCCGCAATATTAACAGGATCAATTGCTGAAGCATCTGAAAAGTTTATAGTGCCTTTTTTAATTTCCAGTTGGTCAATTTTAAGGGAAAACTGCTGGCTTTCAGTATTTGTTTCGGAGTCTTCAGCGTTTGTTTTCTGTATAATTGATTCTAAATTTAAGTTACCGGCTTTATCGCTCCTTATATAAAATTCCGGGGAACTCAGATTAATGTCAGACAGATGTGCTGATTTTTCCGGAAGCTGAATATCAGCAATTTTAAACGTAAATTCAGAAAAACGTACAAGCGAAAGATTTTTTGTATCATAAACTGCAAGGTTGTTTAGTCCCAATACACCCGAAGCATGCAACACAGGCGGTTTATCCTGAGACTGAACATACGATAAATCTGCCTGCAAATCAAGAGTCCCGGATAGTATCCTGATCCCGATCTCTTTAGGCAGATATTCGATATAATACGGGATATCGATTCTTTTGAGATTAATATTAAAAATGGTTTCAAGACTTCTGGCAAACGGTTTTGATCTGCCTTCGAGCACAAGAGGCGTGCCATTTATATTTGCCCTGAAAAACGGTTTTACAAATGCCTCGATATTTTTTTGCATATTGGATAGAAATGGCAGGGCTAAGTCAATATCCGTAACTTTATGCTGCTTGTTCTTAGGTGAATCCATAAAATCTATCCGGCCATCTGAAACCTGAATATTTCCTATGAAAAATCTGAATGGCTCTTTTTTTGTATCCGCTTTCTTCCTGTCCTCTTGAATAAGGTCAGAAAAATTATAGCTCTGCGGAGTTTCGCGCATTATATTTATGTATGGTTTGGTTATGCTTATTTCTTCTATAACTAAAGCTCTTCTAAGCAATGATTCAATCTGGAGATTACAATAGAGTTCGGATATAGATGCAAATATCTTCTGAGTCTGCTGATCTTTGATGACCAGACTTTTTATCTTGGCAGATATTATGTAAGGATTAGTTTTGATTTCCCCAATAGTGACTGTGCGGTGGAGGCTTTCAGTAAGATTTTTCCTTAGTATTGACTTTAGAACAGAAGGGAGAATTAAAAAACCAAAAATGGTATAAACAACAAAAAAAACAAGCGTCCCGATAATGATCTTTTTAGTCATAGCTCATATCCTTTTTTGGGTTAATAATAAAAAAGATCAAATAGTTATTAATTGCTTTTTATTTTACAATCATAACAGGACACGGAGCCATTATGGTAATCCTATAACTTATTGTTGCCCAGCCTTCAGCGGCGCGAACATCTTCTATTTTATGGGATTTCATAATTATAAGATCAACTGCACGCTCTTGAACAATCCTGAGAATCTCCGGTACACGTTTTCCAATTGTAATTTCCGTATTAATCGGAAGGCCATAATTTTTATATTCAAGGACTATTTCATCCATTTTTTTCTGTGCACGGTTTCTTAATTTTTTGTAAAAGTTGCTGAGATCTTCATCCTCAATACCCTCTATCATCTCAATTACATGGACCAGAGTAATCTCTCCCGTCTTTTTTGGAATCATCGAGATTGCTATATCGAGAACTTTCTTGCTTTTTTCGGTAAGATCAGTAGGGACAAGAATATTCTTAAATGTCATCATTACCTCTTCTTTTTGTTGTTATCCGAAGTTTGTAATTATGCGATCTCAGTCTGATGATCGACATACAACGAGGTCATATTTAATTAATGATGCTATTATATCACACCCGTTATAAACAAAGTAAACAAAATTCTGTTTATTATTCGGAACAACCGCATTTGGAATAAATATATTCTAAGATGTATTCGTAAAAACCTCAAATCGTCATGCCGGGTTCGATAAGCCTGTCCCGGCATGCGTCAAGCGAGGGGCATCCCGAACATATTGAATTGACTGGATTCCTGCGGAGGCTGGCTATGAGAATAGACAACCGGAATACAGTTTTTTCAGGCTCTTACAGTTGTTATAGACTCCGATGCAAATTTATTTTTACTTAACATCGTAAAAACATCTTGACATATACGAATTCTCTAGTTAGTAATCGCTTGTTTTATCTAAGTATTCTATCCATTTGTTTTTTATTGCGTCTTACTAACTATTGCACTTAGGGACTGTTAAATAATAACCTTTACAATTAAGTAAACACATGTTATCTAT
>DYJH01000197.1 GCA_020723255.1 Desulfonema limicola
AAAATTTTCGCCCGCCTTGACCTTGACCAAACTGAAACGTTTTGAAAGTGGCTCCTCTATAAAAACATTATCAGTAATTCTGAAAAGAACTTCAATACCTGTCCGATTGTTTAAGTTTTACGTAGTAAGAATTATAACGGAATGCGAAAATGCTGTAAGTATATTGCTTCTGTCGGCATATGCAAAAATAGCCAAATTATCAGCAAGTGTAAAAACGTTACCCAAAGTTTATTATTATATATGCCCGTTTCCAACACACCTTCGGGAAATACCCAGTTCCGGAGAGACACAAGTTATAATATGCTGTAAAAACCTTTCTTTTAAGGAATAGAACATGGAATTTTATATTTTTCTGCTTTTCATTGGGATGATTATTTATTTTTATTCAAAGCTCAATAAGATCAGAGATATGTTGAGCTTTCGCATTGATGAGCTTGAGAAAAAGATTTTGGAATTGCGATATCCTGAAACCGGCAAGCCTGAAGCCGGCGCTAAAGAAAAAGACAAACATGTTAAACCGGAAGAAAAACCTCCGGTAGCCGTACCACCTGAAATCAGACATGAGAAGATATATGAACCTATCTTCCAACCCACCATTGATCCGGTAATACCTGCCTATGAAGCAACACCTGTGCCCCCGGCGGATGACTCGTCCGTATCCGGAGAAGTTCAGAAAACGGAGACCGAGGAAAAACCTGAAAAAACCGAATCCGACTGGGCAACCCGCTGGAAAAGATTCAAGGAGAATGTCGATTGGGAGCAATTTACGGGAAAGAAGATCTCCGCATGGCTTGGCGGGCTGTCATTATTTATTGCCGCCGGATTCTTTGTAAAATACTCCATAGACAATAACCTGATTCCGTTGAGTCTGCGTCTTGCTGCAGGAGCATTGATAGGCATTGCTTTGATTTTTGTATCCTGGCGCTTCAAAGAAAAAAAGTACACGGTCATGAGGCATACTCTTGTATCATGCGGAATTGGCGTGCTTTATGCGGTCGTTTACGCTGCCAATTACTACGAATTTATCACAAAACCGGCGGGATTTGCCCTTCTGGCTTTGGTGTCGGCAACCGCTTTTGTTCTTGCGGTTTATCATAAGGGCGTTTCCGTTTCCGTGCTGGGCGTAATAGGCGCAAACGCAACTCCTATTATTGTGAGCACGGGAAGCGGTAATATTGTTATGCTCTTTGCATATCTTGCGGTTGTGAACATCGGAGTGTATCAGGTAGTAAGGCATCTGAAATCACAAATGCTGCTGTTGATAGCATGCGCCGGAACATTGCTGACATTGTCTCTTGGCATTATATCATATTATTATAAACTGCCGTGGCACACTATTGCAGGTGTATGGGTAGCAAATCTCGCATTATTTACCGTCTTTTTGGGATGGGCGAATATAGATCCGGAAGAGAATCAGACAACGCGATGGACTGGAAGCCTTTTGTATATTTCGGCCCTTATCATGGCCATTGTGCTACTGGATAAAACCGGCTGTGGGTCGCTCTTTACGCTGACGGCATCAATATCCGGGGCTATCGTATTGGCATACCTAAATCGCGGATGGTATGCAAAGGTCATCCCATTTTCAGGCGCCACATTTATCGTTGCTTTTATCTGGGCATTATTAAAATTCAGCCCTCAATATATTTCCTTCAATTTTGTTTTGTTTCTGCTGTATGGTGTTGCAGGGGGATTGGGCCCCATATTGTTGATTCAAAAATACGGATTCGATCTAAAAGCCCTCCGATGGTTCAGAGTTTTTCCTGTGGCAATAGTCGCTATCAGCCTGATCGGCTTTTTCAGGGCGCCTGCTATTTCTTTCTGTTTTTGGCCCATGTTGCTTTGCCTGCAATTGCTTGGCATTGGCCTGAGTCTATTGGTTAAAGCTTTTGTCCAGATATGCTTGCTGGTTCTCTTGTTTTTGACATGCGGCCTTTACATAGTTTTTCATTTCCCGGCGGGCTTGTTGGGTTTTGGCTTTTTCGGTTTCCTCCTTTTTTCCGGTATATTACTGTCTCTCGCAATATTTATTTTTATAAAAAAATTGCCCGATATTATCGCTATTCCTGACCTTGAAGAGAGCCTGGCTAAAAAAGTATTTCCATATGAAGGAGTCAAAAATACAGAACAATGGATGGTCGCCACACCTGCTGTGGGAGCATTCATTCTTTTAGGAGCGGCGTTTACTGTTAAACACCCTTATTTCCCACATCCGGGCATGCTGACAATGGTGTGTTTTCTTGCGCTGACTTTGTTTTTGAGCAAAAGAATCATGTTTCAGCCACCGGCTGTATTGGCTCTGCTGGCTGCTGTATTTGCCCAGGCCATATGGGTAATGAATCCGAACAAGGATATGAGCCTTCTGTTTGCATCCGTAGCTTGGTCTTCGGCGTTGTTTGTTTGTGCTCTGATTGTTCCTTTCCTGGCTTTTCGGGAAATTGAAAAATGGAAACAGATATTTAATGCCTGGGCCTTGTTTGAAGTATTCCAGGGGATATATTTACTTTATTCGTCTTCGTTATATTGGGACAACCCCTTAGTGAAATGGACTTCTCTGGCCCTTGCCATGCTCAAGCTTCCGGCTGTTGGCATCTTGCTGAAAAGGTTAAAAGATAAAAAAGAACGAAACGCCATTCTGGCCTTTCATGGAGGGGCGCTTCTTTTTTATATTTCTGCTCTTCCTGTGGTAGTTCTTGATCACGGCTGGATAGGAATAGCATTTGTATTTGAAGCAGCCGCATTGCTTTGGCTGAACAGAAGAATAGTTCATCCCGGCTTAAGATGGGTAGCCCTTTTTCTTGCGCCATTGGGATTGGTAATTCTTTTCATAAATGTACCCCTGCTAAAGCATTTGGACAGTCTGCCTGTTGTCAATAGTGCGGTGATATCGGTGGCAGCAGCCATTATTGCACTGGGCGCAGCAGTCAAGCTGGCTCCATATCCGGATCGAACAATCGGCAAGCTGGATCTTCCTAACTACTTTCTGTGGCTGGCTGTCGGCACAGGTTTTTATCTTCTCAACCTGATAATTTCCGACCTTTTTGCAGAACCCGGCACAAAATTTAATGTATTTCCCGACAGAAACTTTTCGCACTGGATGTGCTATGCTCTTACCTGGACAGCGTTCGGGGCAGTGTTATGGCGAGCCCGTACGTTGCCATTTATTATGCGCGCAGTTGGAGTGAGTTTGGCATTTGCCGGCGCATTTGTCCTGTTCCAACTCCCGATCATACTGCCGGAGACAATCGGGCAGATGAGACCTCTGATAAATCTTGGGTTATTTACATATCTTATGCTCATGGCAATAATGTATTACCTTTTTATAAAAGAGCCTTTGAATGAATCTGATTACAGTTTGAAAAACGGTTTCCTGGCCATTTTTTTGATAAGCGGTTTTATGATGATAAAATTGGCTTCAAGCACAATTTTACAACCAGGGCTTCCCTTTCAATTGATTCACTCACATACCGCGCCCAAGGCTCTGGCATCTGCGGCAGGCTTGCTTATATACGGGCTCGGATTATTGATCTGGCCAAAGCGGCTTGACCGCCCATTCAGGTTTGCAGGGGTTATTCTGATAATGCTTGGCATTATAAAAACACTTTTATTTTCTTATAGTTTTAGAACGGCTTTCGGGGATATGACGCCTTTTTTTAATCTCCCCTCTTTGCTTTTTCTTTATTTAGTTTCAAGCCTTGTCTATCTCACCCTCAGAGATTGGAAGCAGCCTTGGCCCATATCAGAGTTGCAGCCCAGGGCTTTCTGGGGAGTTGTTCTGGCAGTTGCGGCATTTGTTGTATTAAATATCGAAATTGCCAGTGCTTTTGCACCAAAAGGAAGATCCTTTTCAATGCTGAGCCATGGAAGCCTTTCGATGCAGCTTGCGTATAGTATAGGCTGGCTGGTTTTTTCAATAGGACTTATGATAGTCGGCATAAAATGGGGAAATATAAAAGTCCGGTGGGCAGCTATTATTCTTCTTGTAGGAACATCTGTGAAGATATTTACACTGGATCTCTGGAAACTGGGTCAACTTTACAGGGTTGGCGCTTTTGTAGGCCTTGCCGTGGTATTGATTTTGGTCTCTTTTCTTTATCAGCGATTTTTATCAGAGGGAAAACAAAATGAAGCATAAACAGTTCCGATTCACTTTTATCTTAATTTTCTTAATAGGACTTGTTCCATCTCTTTATGCGGGAAATAATGACTGGCTGGCAAAGGCCCGTTTGGATGTTGTAAACCCCGGCATTGTGGAAGTAATTCTTCCACCGGAACTGTACGCAAAAACATCAACCGACAACCTTGACCTGGAATTAACGGGACCTGATGGCCGTTTGCGATCATTTGAACTGTATTGGCGTGAGCCTGTCGGACCCGCACGTATCAAACTAGCGCCGACAGAAATGAGGTTTGGAAAAAAAGGAGATTATATCTGGGAAGGAAAAACTGAACAAAAGATAAGTGCCGACAGCATCCATATTGAAATCGCAGATGACAGCTTTGTCGGCAAGGTGGATATTGAAGGTTTTTGCAATGATAAATGGGTATCGTTGAAAAAAGATCAGGTGCTTTTTAAGGCGAACAATCAATCACGAACTGAAATGGAAATTGATAAGAATGTGTACCGGAAAATCAGGATTCATTTCAAAGGCTTTGATAAAAAATATGAAAATAAATTTTCTCCTGTCCTGGGAGTGTTTCTTTTTGGCGAAAGACCTGGGAAAAACTACGTAGAGGATATAATCAAACCCAAATATGAACAATCAGAGATAGATGGAACAACCTTTATCAGAACGCTGCTTCCAGGGTCAGGAATTTTGATTCAATCCATCCAAATATCAACACAAGCCCAGTTTCAAGGCGACTGGCAGATCGGGATCGAAAAAATTGAAAACGGCAAACAGATATTTTCAAAGATCTTAAATGGCAGTATTAGCAGTGTTTCAAAAGATAGGCAGAGACTTTCCTTTGATATCGGAAGAACATGGCCCAGCCGGAATCTTATACTAGTGCTTGATCCCCAAGGTTCTTTTGTTGGAAATGTTTCCGGTGTTGAAGTAAAGGTAAGATTATTACGCATGGTTTTTTCGGCAGATACCGGCGGGCGATATATTGTAAGGAGTAGCACAGGTAAACAAGCGAAGATATCACAATTTCCACAAGAAAGAGAAAGGGCTGTTGACCGGACGATTTCGTTTTCAATTCCAGAGATTAACAAAGACCAACATCCTGAAAACCTGGTTGAAAAATATGAAATCAAGGGAGGTCCTTTTGATGATACGGGCTTTACCTGGAAATCAAAAATAAATGTTCCAGAACCCGGGTATTACACCCTGGTCCTGGATATGACGGCAAGCCTTGAAAAAAATAGATCCGGGATCCGACTGGTAAAGGACAATATCCAAACCCCGTTTTTTTTCGCAAAAAAAGATAATAAGGAAGTAGATCTCACCGCTTCAACACTATCCGGGTATGACCCGGAAAAGAACCAGACGACGTGGACTATCCGGCTTCCCCGCGCCTCTTCAGGCTGGTCAAATCTTAGTTTGTATGCGTCAGGGATTTTCAAGCGAGAAGTTCAGATTGAAATCCCAAAGCCGGGAAGTATGGGCTGGAATAAATGGGAAAGCCGGAACTGGCAAAATCATGATACCGGGGAGTCCATATTGGCTATGGATCTCTCTACATATCCTGACGACCAGGATCGGCTTCGTATCACTATTCGTCACGGCGATAATCAACCCATAAAAATGTATCGGATCACGGCAAGCTATGTGGCGCCTTCCATCAATTTCATAGCCCGGGGAAAAGGTGTTTATCTTCTTTACGGCGGCAATCCTGATGTCTTAGCGCCCAATTATGATCTTTCAATGGTTCAGTCAAATCTTCTTGAACAAATTCCCAACAGGCTGCAGATGGCCGGGATAGAGCCGTTTAGATCAGGGGGCTGGGAAAAAGCCGTTGATAATCTATTTAAAGGAAGGCCATGGGGACTTTACGCAGTACTTGGGCTTGTGACTTTGGCGATGCTTTTTATAATAGCAAAACTCTTTCCCAGGACGAAACCGGAATAACCCGGATCGAATTTTTCGCAAACTAAAAAAAATTGCGTCTTTTCAGGAACAAGACAAGCATTTGAATGAAATGAATAAGACATTTGTCATAAACATATTCCCTCTGAGAAGTCATTAACATCTGATGTATTCTGCGAATGCAGCAATGGTAATTGTTACCAGAATCCCTATCAGTTGAGCGCCGATATTTATGCCGGAGACAACAACGATGGCTGCAATGCCGCCGAGCAGTCCTGGCAGAGTTCGTGAGAAGTTATCTGAAGGAGAAGAAAAGCGGAAGGCGAAAGCGAGTGTTGAAGCGTTCAATCCAGAATTCAAAGCTATGAGCCAAGCCTTTACTGGACTTGATCTGGTCAAGTAAAAACAGACAATAAATCAAGCTGTTATTGCAAGTGTAAAATATTTTAGAAATTATTCGGGAAAGTAATGGGGGGGTTGGGAACTACTTGATTATTTTGAGGTATTGCTATATATTTTCTGAAAATTAAAATAAGATTTGCACATCGGCTGTCCCCTGAATTCTCTTGTTAAATAACTTTTTGGAGAATACATATGATCGAAAGTAAACAAAATGATTGGGAATGCATTCAAACGGAAAAAGGGCC
>DYJH01000004.1:0-18575 GCA_020723255.1 Desulfonema limicola
GAATCAGGCGCCAAGGTGTTAAAGGCTCAGCACCCTGAGTTTGAATTGTGGAGTCAGGGAATACATGCCCGAAGCGGGGTTTCCTGCGCAGATTGCCATATGCCTTATATGCGGGACGGCGCCACCAAGGTTTCCGATCATTGGGTGCGCAGTCCTCTTCTTAACATCAGCCGGGCTTGCCAGACATGCCACAAGTTCTCTGAACAGGAAATATCCGCCCGTGTGGACGCCATTCAGGACAGGAATCACCAACTGCTTCAGCGGACAGCCCAAGCGCTTATGGATCAGTTGGACGCCGTTCAAAAGGCCAAAAAAGATGGCGCATCCGACAGCCAACTGGAAAAGACCCGCGATTTTCAGCGCATGGCTCAGTGGAGGCTGGATTTTATTGCGGCTGAAAACTCTATGGGATTTCATGCGCCCCAGGAGGCTGCCCGCATTCTTGGCGAGGCTGTTGATTATGCGCGCCAGGGTCAACTGGCCGCCGTCAATTGGAAAAATTCAGAAAAGTAAAAATTACACCATGCCTCCAAAGGAGGCATGGATTTTTCCAGATTTCGTTATAAATACTCCTTTTTTGCGATTTTTTACTTCCAACAGCACTTTTTTGATGCCTTCGCAAAAAGTCGGAAAATCCCTATTTCGTCATGCCGGACATGATCCGGCATCCAGTAAATTCAATATGTTCTGGATACCGGCTTTCGCCGGTATGACGGTTCGGGGACTTGTTACTGATTCATCTTTTTTCATTGTCCCGCTTTTTATATATAATATTTGACCTAAGTCAATTATATCTTATTCACGATGAGCTAAAGTAAAATCAAATCAATAATGAAAGGCAACTTATAGTGAATATGCAAGAGCATCAATTTCCCGTAGATATTTCAGATGATGATGTGCTTAAAGCCATGAAAAGCATAAGCGGTTTTCTGGATATAACGCCTGCCGATTTCAAAGAAATATATATTGTTGCTTACAGGCAGGCATTGGAGCGTTTAAAAAGATCAGTAAAGGACAAACACATTATGACCAAACAGGTTGTTTCTGTCCGGGAAGAAACTTCTCTTCAGGAAGCAGCCGAACTCATGGCTTTAAATAATATTTCAGGATTGCCGGTTTTGAATCATTTACAGCATGTCACCGGCATAATTTCAGAAAAAGATTTTTTGTATGAAATGGGAGACAAAACAAAAAACTCTTTTATGGCGGTTATTGCCAGATGCCTGACTAATAAGGGGTGTCTGGCAATTTCACTAAGAAACCGGAAGGCGCGGGATATAATGAAATCTCCGCCGATAACTGTTTCGGAAGAAACCCCGGTATTTGAAATTGCCGCTCTTTTTGAGCAGAAAAAGATCAACCGGGTGCCTGTAATCGGCAAGGATTCCAAACTCACAGGCATTGTAACACGCTCTGATATTGTTAAATCCTATCGTATAAAAAGCAGTCAGATGAGAGACGTGTCATGATGAAATACTTCAACAAAATGAAAGCAAGCACAAAAAGCCCTCCATATGTAAGCTTTTCCGAGATAATTTGGTCATGGATCGGTGCGTTTTTGGGAATTATACCGTTGGCGTATCTCAACTATAATCTTTTTACAAAAAGTGATCTGGAATTTATTATCGGATCATTTGGTGCTTCCGCTGTTCTTCTATATGGCGCTATCCGGAGCCCTCTTGCACAACCCCGAAATTTGATCGGTGGCCATATTGTTTCCGCCCTTATAGGCGTTGCTTCTTATAAGCTATTTGCAAATCAACTATGGTTGGCCGCACCCTTAGCTGTAGCGACGGCAATTGCGGTTATGCATGCTACAAAAACCCTTCATCCGCCGGGAGGCGCCACCGCTCTTATTGCCGTAATCGGCAGCAACAAAATTCATGCTCTGGGATTTTTATATGCAATTATACCTGTAGGGTTGGGAGCATTGATTATGCTGGTCGTTGCCTTATTTGTAAATAATATCCCGGAGAAGAGAAAATATCCGGAATTCTGGTTCTAACCAATTAAGATGCAAAGTGTTATACAAGATAAATTCGATGACCAGACAGCCGTTGAAAGAATTCTAAAGATAAAATCAACGATTGGGAAAAAACTGCTTATACTCACGCATCATTATCAGCGCAAAGAGATTGTCGATCTTGGAGATTATAAAGGAGATTCTTTGGGCCTTTCAAAAAAAGCCGCTGGTGATAAAAAGGCGCAGTATATCGTATTTTGCGGAGTGCATTTTATGGCTGAAAACACCGCCATTCTGGCAAAACCCCATCAGACTGTTCAGATACCAGCTATTGAAGCAGGTTGCCAGATGGCGGATATGATAGATATTGACGCCGCTGAGAAGGCATGGAAAGACATTACGGATATTACAGGTGCAGATTCGCTAATATGGGAATACCGGCTAATAAAATGATCACATGGAATCCGGAACTTGAATTAGGCGGAAACAGCCCCGAAGCAATTAAAAATGCAAAACTAATTCTTTGGGAAGGTTACTGCCTGATTCACACACGCTTTAAGCCGGAGCATATTTTTAATATAAGAAATAAATATCCTGACGCAAGAATTGTAGTACATCCCGAATGTACTCAAGAGGTGGTTGCATTAGCTGATGCTGTGGGGTCCACAGGCTTTATCGTTGATTACGTTAAAAACGCATTTTCAAATGAAATGATTTTTATAGGAACCGAGATCAATCTTATCCATCGCCTTGCGCTGGAAAATCCCGATAAGAAAATTTTCGAGCTCTACCGGTCTTTGTGCCCTAACATGTTTAAAATCAACCTGCACAATCTGCTGCTAACAGTTGAAAATATCGGCACAATAAACCGCATTATTGTTGAGGAACCTATAAAAACTTTTGCAAAAATACCGCTCGAACGAATGTTAAATCTAACCGGAGGGCATAGCCAATGAGAGCCACAGAAATTTTAATTGAAGAACATGTTATGATAAAGCAGGTTTTAAATTCCCTTTCGCGCGCCAAAGAGTATATTGAAAACGGGAAATTGCCGTCAAAAAGCTTTTTTGAAAAAGCAATCCGGTTTTCACATGATTTTTCAGACAAGTTTCATCATTTTAAAGAAGAATTTCTGATGTTCGGCATACTGGCTCAAAAAAAGAAAGGATATCTTGATTGGGAGATCGGCGCTTTAAGATATCAACATGAAAGATGCCGTAAATGCATTAAGGAAATTGAAGCGGCGGTCAACGGTAATATTGAGGAAAATGAGATTTTAACCACAACGCTTCTTGAAAATATAGCGATGTATATTTCTATTTTGCAGCGCCATATATATCAGGAAGACAATGTTTTTTTGCCGATGGTGGAAAAGCTGCTCCCGGAAGAAGAAAAACAATTTATTCTGGAACAGTTTTCAAAGGAAGAAGATCGCATCGGCGGTAAAAATATGTATGAGTCCTGCAAAAAACTGGCTGATGAACTTGCTGCAATGATTGAAGATGAAAACATACTTATTGAAAAAACATAGTTTATGCACACGAATAATAAAATAAATTGCTGGGAATATATGAAATGCGGCAGATCCCCGGAAGGAGAAAAAGCATCCGAACTTGGAGTTTGTCCGGCATCTGTTGATGACTCTTATGACGGCATTAATTCCGGAAAGTGCGGCGGCCGGTTTTGCTGGGCTGTCGCCGGAACATTATGCGGAGGAAAAGTTCAGGGAACATTCGCTGAAAAGCGCGAGTCCTGTGTCCATTGTGATTTCTACAAACGCGTGCAGGCTGAACAAGGCACAGCGAATTTGCGCACCAAGTTTTTAAGATTTGTTAATCCGGATGTAAGAGACGCTATATTCGATGCTTCAACCTATAAACATATAAAATGCGGGGAACGATTTATTTCCCAGGGAGATTTGGTAGATACCCCGTTTATTATTCATCGCGGGGCATGCGTGGAACTGGTGGAAAAAGACGGAATTCTTCATCCGGTGGGTCATCGGGGCGAGGGTGACGTTGTCGGAATGATGTCGGCTTTAACCGGAGAACCAATGAACATGCATGTTGAGGCTGAAACGGACATGGATGTCTGGGTCATAGACAAAGCCCGGTTCACCAATATGCCGCAAAATGACCCCGATCTTTATTCTTTTTTAACGGAACTTGTCGTTGATCGGTTTGATTCCAAAAGACCGACGGCCGATAGAACCATAGGAAAATATATCGCGATGGATATCATCGGTCGCGGCGGCAATAGTATAGTTTATAAAGGTGTTAATTCCGATCTGAATATGCCGGTGGCCATTAAGATGATGCGTCATAATCTGGCAATGCACCCGGATTTTCTGGAGAATTTCCGTAATGAGGCCAAGATCATTGCCGGGTTAAACCATGAAAATATCATACGCGTTTTTGACATTGAGGAAAGGTATCAAACGTTATTTATAATCACGGAATATCTTGAAGGCGAGTCTTTATATGAAATGTTAAAACGGCTTAAATCAATACCTCCGCTGCTGGTTGCAAGCTATATTTATCAATTATGCGCAGCTTTAGTTCACGCCGGGCAGAAAGGACTGATTCACCGGGATATCAATCCAAAAAATATCATTGCTATGAAAAATGACCGCATTAAACTGATTGATTTCGGCCTGGCCTGCCCTTCAGGAACAGAGGACCACCATTTTGGAGGCGAATTTGCCTACCTTGCCCCTGAGATATTTGACGGAGAACCCGCAAATGAAAGAACGGATATATATGCGCTGGGAATTACCGCATATGAATTGATCACAGGGGAAAAACCTTTTACGGAAAAATCTCCTGATAAATTGATGAATATGATTCGGAATCATGGGATTCACGATCCCGCAGAAAAAAACAAACATATACCTAAGGTTTTGCGCAATTTCATTTTAGACGCTTGCAGGCGCAATCCTTTGGAAAGATATCAGAATGTGCTTGATGTGGTTAACGATATATCTCCTTTGGTTAGAAAAATATTTTCCAATCGCAATCGTTTGGAATTTTCCGGAACAAAAAAACTCACCCTCTTTTTAAAACCCGACAATAATCATAAAGCTGATTTTGATAAATTGATTGAGGATTTCAGCAGGAAAATAAAGGACATGGGCGGAGATATAAAAGTTGAAAATGGATAAGTTCTCTTGCGATAAAGTTTCAAGAGACTGGAATGAAAAAGGGACGCAGTTGTCGCTGGCTGATTTTCATATTTCAGCATATACACACATCGGATTTGTCAGAAAAACAAATCAGGACAGGTATGTAATAAACCCGCTTGCGGACGGGTCGGTACTGTTGGGAATCGCTGACGGTTTGGGCGGTGAAGTTGCGGGCGATCTTGCTGCTGAAATGATACGGATTAAACTTGCTGCTGTCATTCATATTCCTGCAGGTGAAGAAAAACAATATCTTCTCCGCCTGTCGGAAGATCTTGATCAAGAGATAATGCATAAATCCGAAACAAATCAAAATCTGGGCGGCATGGGAAGCACATTGATTGCTGTTTTGATACGGGATCAATTTGTGTATTGGGTTCACATCGGAGACAGCCGGTTATATCTTTTCCGAAACGGCCAATTGATACAGATTACCGAGGATCAGACATTTACCCGTTTTTTAGTTAAAGAAGGGAAACTGACACAAGAAGAAGTTCCTTTTCATTATTCCGGATGTGTCATGGATCAATATATTGGGTGTGGATATTGTGAACCTGAATCCGAAAGTTTTGAGATAGCGCGCAAGGATTTATTATTGCTCACAACAGATGGATTCCATAATCAAATTAAAAAAGAAGAACTTGTCGCCTCCTTACATTTCATATCCGGAGATCAAATAAAAATCAAGGATCTTGTTACAGCAGTATTGAAAAATGGCGGCGGAGACAATCTCACAGCAGTCATTGCCGATTATAAAAAGTAATTATTGAAGGAGAAAAAATGAGATTTCATTATTTACAGCATGTGCCTTTTGAAAATCTTGCTTATGTGGAAACGTGGCTCCAAACAAAAAACATCATTTTTTCGCGAACAGCTTTATTTGAAAGTCAGAGATTACCGGAACAGAATGATTTTGAATGTCTGATTGTCATGGGCGGCCCTATGGGCGCATGTGATGAGAATAAATATTCCTGGATGAAGGCCGAAAAAATTTTTATTGAACAAGCCATCCGTAACAAAAAAATTGTTATAGGAATTTGCCTGGGGGCTCAATTGATCGCAGATGTGCTGGGCGCAAAGGTTTATAAGAATCAGTATAAGGAAATCGGCTGGTTTCCGGTTAGAAAAACCAAAGAACCGGACAAAACGATCTTTGACGCATTATTTCCGGATGAGTTTCATGCTTTTCACTGGCATGGAGATACTTTTGATATCCCAGAGGGGGCTACCCGTTTTGCTGAAAGTACAGCCTGTAAAAATCAAGGTTTTGTTTACGATCAAAAAGTATTTGCGCTTCAGTTTCATCTGGAATCTACCAAAGAGAGCATCGAGCAATTAATATTAAATTGCGGTGATGAACTCAAAGAAACCGGAGCCTATATTCAAGACGCTGAAGAGATAAGAAAGTATCCCAATTACATACTTGATTGCAACCGGCATATGAGCATTTTTTTAGAAGGTATTATTGGAAAAGAATATTAATGGACTCTTAAAAAGCATATTTGGCTTTCAATATCGAAATCGGTATCGAACCGGTTCATACTATACTCGATCCCGATTCCGATGACGATTCCGATTCCGATGGATGTTTTTTTCACTGTTAACTTCGTTGGAAAGAGATATTTCCACTAATTCCCCCTTATAAAAGGGGGATTAAGGGGATTGTAAAAAAACTATGGGACGCAACAACCCCCTGGCCCCCTTTGTTAAGGGGGAATAAAGAGGTGTTCCCTTTTAAGGGGGAATTTAAATGGCTACCTTGATGGAGAAAAAATGGATAGAGGCATTAACCTTGATTAAAAACAAATTATTAGCCGAAAGTCGCAATCTGGTTCAACTGGTCATTTTTATTATTACTATTGCTGCCGGTTTTCAATTTTACATCTACATCTCACAGGTTCTTGGAGATAATCCGATAACTTTTTGCAAATATGATATACTGTGCACAAATCACCGGGCATTGGAAAAGTCAACTATCAGAAAATGAATTCAGAATGTGGCTTAAAATGTCAGATACTTCAAAAGAAAGGACTTTAATATGAAATCAAAAATTAATGAATTGATAGATTATCAGGCAAATGCGATTGTAAGCAAAACTCTTCTTGAAAAGAAAGCCGGGACCATAACGATTTTTGCCTTTGACAAGGATCAGGGGCTAAGCGAGCATAGCGCCCCTTTTGATGCCGTGGTTCAGGTAATTGAGGGAGAAGTTGAAATTAGAATTTCTGGCGAACCCCATCAATTGTGCCAGGGTGAAATGATTATAATGCCTGCAAACAAGCCACATGCATTAAAGGCAATCAGCAAATTCAAAATGATTTTAACCATGATTAAATCTTGATACATAACATTTTGATATAATATCAATAAGTTATTTTTTTTAAGGCTTTTAATATAGGTTGCGCCTGATTTTTGTGTTCAGGAGGAATCATCAATATTTTTAAAGAGTGGTTATTTATAAGGCAAGTCGGCAGATCAATTAATTTGCCTGACAGAAGATTTTCACAATTTTGTTGCGGTTCCAGAAAAAGCAATATATCTGTCAGATTACCTGTAAATCCGCCCTGATCAATATGTTCTATTACCTGCAAAAAAATATTATTTACTGTCAGCACAAAATCATCTATTGTTGCGCTTTCGTTTTCCGCACAATTATTTATGGAATTAAAACATCTGCACGCAAAAGGTCTGTCCTGATAGACAGAACACTCATCATTGATCAATAAAGGGCATTGCCCCATTGGGGTTTTAATCTCTTCAGCCAGATTATCATTATCATTATCTTTGCAAAGTTCTGCCAGGCCGTTTATGGTAATACCAGGCTGAAGTCTTTTAAGCTCAGCGGAACTTTTTATTTTTTCAAATAAATGCGTTTTATCTTCCGATATAATATGCTGAATAATTTTATAGCCCTCAATGCTTGTCATTATTACATCCCTGGTGCAGCACAATGAGCAATATTTTTTGCAGAAAGTATTAATGCCTGATGCAAAATCATTATAAACATTATATACTTTATCAAGCGCTAATAGCTTTGAATTTAAATTCATTTAAAATTCCATCAATATCATTATCATTACAACCCCCTCAATCCCTCTTTTCCTAAGGGGGAATTTGAGAATATGTATAATTCAAATACGGTTATACCAGTAATTCAATTCAAACATCTTGACTTAAATATTCCCTGCCGCTATTTTCTTAAAAAGTATACAATTTTTCATTATTTAATGTAGGATACCGGGGCATTTTATGAAAAGCAAAGTATTTTTTACAAACCTGAGAGCTACTTACAAGGAAAATCTGTTAATAAAGGTTGGAAACCTTCTCGATGCCGCCGGCCTTTCGGAATCCGTCGGTAAAAGAGATCTTGTTGCAGTAAAAATTCATTTCGGCGAAATGGGCAATTTAGCCTATATACGCCCTGCTTTTTTGCGAAAAATCGTTGAATCAATCAAATCAACAGGAGGGGTGCCATTTTTAACTGACGCAAATACATTATATGCCGGAACCCGCAGTGACGCCCCTCACCATATTATAACAGCTATACATAACGGGTTTGCTTATTCCGTAGTTGAAGCTCCGATTATAATTGCAGACGGATTGCGCGGGAAATCGGAAACGCCTGTTACGATCAACCAGAAGCATTTCAAAGAGGTAAATATTGGCTCTGAAATTGTGCAGGCCGATTCACTTATCTCGGTTGCCCATTTCAAGTGTCACGAGCTTTCAGGGTTCGGAGGAACAATAAAAAATCTTGGCATGGGCTGCGCATCAAGAAGAGGAAAAATGGCCCAGCATTCAACGCTATCGCCTCGCATAAAGAAGAAAAAATGCATAGGCTGTGGTGATTGTACCTTTCATTGCTCACAAAAAGCCATTTCCCTTGTTGATAATAAAGCAGCTATCGATTCAGCCAGGTGTACAGGCTGCGGCGAATGTATTCTGATATGCGCGAATGAAGCCATTCAGATCAGATGGAATAAGGCAATTCCTGTTTTTATGGAAAAAATGGTTGAACACACAATGGGTGTATTAAAAAACAAGGATAGAAAAGCATTGTTTTTAAATTTTATTACAGATATCTCACCGGCTTGCGACTGTTACTCGCACAATGACGCTCCAATAGTAAGAGATATAGGAATCGTCGCTTCAACCGATCCGGTTGCAATAGATCAGGCTTCGGTTGATATGGTTAATAATGAACAGGCTCTTCCCGGCACTTGCATGAAATCGGCCCTGGGCGCAGGAGAAGATAAATTCAGAGCAGTTTATCCGGCCGTAGACTGGGCAATACAACTTGACTATGCGGAAAAAATCGGGATAGGAAGCCGCAGTTATAAAATTATAGAAATATGAACCGGATTGTCTGCCATTAAATAAATTCAGACACCTATCATTGAATATAGTTAATTTTATGAAGTTATCAGACAATATGAACAAGTTATTTTCATTTATAATACTTCTCATCATATTTTTGTTTTCGCTTGTTTCCGGTTGTACCGATAATAACAGCCCAAAAAAGACCGAGATTCCGAAAATGGTCTTTCCGGAAAGTTTTACATTTTTTGATCTGGGCTCGAATACCGAACTATCAGAGAAGGTTGTAATCAAACTTTCTAAAGAGCTTGGCTCTTACGCAGTTGAAAAAATAAGCACACTTGATCTGTCATTGCGTGACAAAATATTATTCAATAGTAATTTCCCCAAACTTTATGAATTAAACCGGAAATTAAATGATGAAACCGGAGCGAGAGTTGAGCACAATATTACAAATCTTATTTTCAGATACCCGCAGAACGAAAACACTCCCTTTGAAAACATCAAGCTGGTTTTTTCAAACAACACAAACAAACCCCTTTTCTTTTCTGTTGCATCAAAAAAAAAGGGTGCAGATTTAACAGACTTTCTTAGGGGAAAATATGGCGAACCAACTTTTATCAAATGGAATGACAACAAAAGCACCTCTCTTTTCTGGGAAAAAAACAATGATTTTTTAATATTTTCCGCTATTTCAGAAGGGGGCGCTTTTAAATACAGTATAATGATTTACTTCGTAAACAATATAGAATATCTTCTTAAAACTGAGCAGAATGAAATCAAAAAAAAAGAAGAAGAAAGAAAAAAAGCAGGGCAAACAGCCTTTTAAGGGGAATTATGTATATAAGCTGTAAAAAATTAATTTTGATACTTTATGTTTTTTTTATTTCTGCTACTGCATGCGCAGCATCTTCCGAACAATGCTCTTCTTTTTATCCTAATTTTTCAATAATTCCCAGCGAAAATATAACATTTTGCGGTGAAACTGTTCCTTTAGCAATTCAGGATGTAAAAGAAAGATTTGAAAAAGAGTTCCTTCTCTCATCCTGGGATAAAGCACAGGTTGTTTTGTGGCTTAAACGCTCCCGCAAATATCTTCCTTATATAGAAAAGATTCTTAAAGATAATAGCATGCCGGACGACTTAAAATACATTGCTGTTGCAGAAAGCGCATTAAGACCGCATGCCGCATCAAACAAAAGCGCTGTAGGCTACTGGCAGTTTATTAACAGCACAGGCCAGAATTACGGATTAATCATCAACGAAAACAAAGATGAAAGGCGAAATTTTTTTTCATCAACCCAGGCTGCCGTTGCTTATTTAAAAGAATTAAATGGTATGCTGGGATCATGGACACTTGCCACAGCAGCGTATAATATGGGAGAAGAGCGCCTTCTTGCCGAAATCTATGAGCAGGAAACCGGTGATTATTACAGGCTTTATCTTCCGGAAGAAACCCAGAGATATATTTTCCGCATTATATCAATAAAACTTATCATGCAGAATCCTGAAAAATATGGATTCAAGCTGGAAGAAAAAGAATATTATCCCCGGCTATCCTTTGACACTGTTAATATTGAATGTCCTGATAAAATTCCTTTAATGCTTATAGCTAAGGCGGCAAATACTACTTTTAAAGAAATAAAAGATCTTAACCCGGAAATAAGAGGCCATTTTCTTGCAAAAGGCTGCCATATCATCAGTATTCCAAAAAACAACCCGGAAGATTTTAAAAGCCGTTATGAACAGCTTGTGGAAATTTTTCTGTCCGGCCTGAGTGAGAATGTGTATATCGTAAAAAAAGGAGATACCGTTTTTTCAATTGCCAGAATGTTTGATGTGCCTGTTCTGTCAATTTCTATCTGGAACGTTCTTGATAACAAGCTCTCCGTAAAACAAGGTGATCGTCTTCTGATTTATCAGAAAAAAATAAAGCCGGATGAGCAATAAACACGTTTTTAGAATTATTGCAGATTGTTGCATGTGTGATATATATTAGCAGTTTGTTTTGTTCGGATTTCCTTGAAAATACCTGCAAGCTTTGGTATTAGGCATTAAGACTAACGGTTTCGCAAAAAAGTATTTTATGCCGCAAACGGCATTAGGCTGTAGAAGGGTTCAGGAGTCAGGAGACAAGAGTCGGGAACACCACATCCTGTCATGCCAGAATGTTTCTGTCGGGCATCCAGAAGATCAGGCACAACAGAAATTGGAAAGACTGGATTCCCGCCAAATGCATGCGGGAATGACGGCTTTCAGCGAAACCGTCAAAGTTGACTCGTAAAACGCATTGTTATTTAACGAACAAATATAAAAGCAATTAAGGAGGAAGACGGTATGATGTTAGAAGGTAAGGCAGCAATTGTTACAGGCGCTGGAAGAGGAGTTGGAAGAGGGATAGCTCTGGATTTTGCAAAAGAAGGCGCTGATGTACTTGTAAATTATAGCAGCAGTGAAGGACCGGCTAAAGAGGTGGTGCAGGAAATTGAAAAAATGGGCCGGAAAGGAATCGCTTTTAAGGCGGATGTTTCCAAAGAAGAAGATGTAGTCAACATGTTTAAAACTGCCATAGACAGTTTCGGCAAGGTTGATATACTTGTAAACAATGCCGGCAATTCGGCTCCTGCAATGCTTCATAAGATGTCGGTTGATAAATGGGACAGCGTGGTGGATATTCATCTTAAAGGAACATTTTTATGCATGAGAGAAGCAGCAAAACACATGATAGAAAGACAGCAGGGTAAAATCCTCTGTGTAATCTCAGTAGCCGGCATCCAGGGTTCGGTGGGCCAGCCGAATTACGCAGCTTCCAAAGGCGGGGTTATCGGGCTGGTTAAAAGCGGAGCAAAAGAGCTTGCCCGCTACAATATTAATGTCAATGCTGTAAGTTTAGGAGTTGTATCTACCGACATGACATCTAAGATTTTATCAGATCCAAAATTCAGGGAAGCTACTCTTGCAAGAGCATTGCTGAAAAGACCGATGGAACCGGAAGAAGTTGCTAAAGTTTTTTCATTCTTGGCATCTGATGCCGCCCAGATTATTCAGGGACAGGTTTTAGCTGTTGATGGAGGAATCGCAGGCTTGGGTTAATCCGCAAAAGATATGGAATGAAACTCCACCCGCAGAGTGGGTGACCCCAGGAAGCCCCCCGAAGAGGACATAAATAATTATACTACTTCCCCTCTCCCCTTGTGGGAGAGGGCCAGGTGAGGGGAAATAAGTTTTTTTCCATTTTATAATCGTCCACTAAAAAGCCCCTACCGATATTCCGCACAAGCGATTCTGTATTTTTAAATCCTATTATTTTGCTATTGGATTTGATTTATTTTTAATATGCTTAAAAAAATAATAAACAGCAAATTCTGGGCCGGGGTTCCATCCTGGATATTACTAGGCGCTTTTGCAGTGCTTCTTCCAATTTTTACCTTCATGACAGTACAAAATATACAACGCTGGAATGTTTACACTTCTCGGCTTCTGCTTGAAAAAGGCACAGCTCTGATAAGGTCTTTTGAAGCAGGAACACGCACAGGAATCATTGGCGACTATGTAGGAAGTTTTCATCTTCATAGTCTATTAACCGAAACCGCGATGCAGCCTCATGTAGCCTATATCATGATTACAGATACTGAAAAAACGATAGTTGCCCACAATAATCCTGATTATGAAGGCGAATCCTATAAAACAAATATTGATATTAAAAAAGCATATTTAGCGAATGAAATACGGTGGCGTATTATTGAATGGCCTGATAAAATCAAGATATTTGAAGTATATAAAAAATTTACTCCTGTTGGTGAAGACTACCGCGGAGATATAATGCGCAAATTGTTTGACCCACGGTATAAAATTAAAAATCCTAGCCAGGCGGAACTTGTAATATTCGTCGGAATAGATATGTCTTCTATTGAAAAAGCAAAAACCGCAGATATAAAGCACTATATATTTATGGGGATAGTACTGCTTCTTATCGGCTTTGCAGGTGTTGTTCTGCTTTTTATGACTCAAAGTTACAGGAACACAAAAGCCTCCTTATTGAGAGAAATTGCAAAAAGTCAGCGCCTCGCATCTCTTGGGACCCTTGCCGCAGGCGTAGCGCATGAAATAAGAAACCCGCTCAGTTCTATCAAAGGATTGGCCACCTATTTTATGGAAAGAAACGAAAATGCTGAAGATAAAGACGTTGCTAAAATTATGATCCATGAGGTAGATAGACTAAACAGAGTTGTAAGTCAGCTTGTAGAGCTTGCAAGGCCGCTGACCATATCGAAAAAACCTGTCCGGATGAAAGCCGTGATCGACAATTCGATAAAACTTCTTGAAAGAGAAGCTTCAGAAAAGAATATCCGGATAATAAATCATGCTCAGTCGGATGAAATTGAAATAGCTCTTGATAAAGACAGGATAATTCAGGTTTTATTAAATCTTTATCTAAATGCAATTGAATCCATGGAAAAAGGCGGCAGACTTACTATTGATGTTTCTGAAAAAGACAAGGGGGTTCTTATAAAAGTTTCAGATACAGGATCGGGTATCAGCGAAAATGACCTCGGTCTTGTTTTTGATCCGTATTTTACAACAAAATCGGACGGAACCGGTCTTGGGCTAGCTATAGTTCATAATATAATAGAAGCTCATGAAGGTAAAATTACAGTACAAAGCCTGCCGGGAAAAGGAGCGGTGTTTACGATATTTTTACCGGATGCTAAGAAGGAATAAACAGCAAAATGAAACAGAGAAACACAATACTTGTTGTAGATGATGATATGGCGCACCGCACAATGCTGAGCAAGCTCATCGGAAGCTGGGGATTTGAAATTTCAGAAGCGGATGACGGCATCACAGCAATTGAATCGGTGAAGCTAAAATCTTATGATCTTATTCTGATGGATGTACGAATGATAAAGCTGTCAGGCATTGAAGCGCTTAAAGAGATTAAAACGCTGAATCCGGCTATCCCGGCAATAATAATGACTGCTTACTCTTCTATTGAATCGGCTGTTGAGGCTATTAAATACGGAGCTTATGATTACCTTACAAAACCGCTCGACTTTGATAAATTAAAGCTGACCATTGAAAGAGCTATGGAGCATCTTCATCTTAAAGAAGAAAATCGTCTTCTTAAAGAAAATCTCAGAATGAATTTTGACAGGCAGAATATAATCGGGCAGAGTTCATCTATTACAGGGGTATTTGAAACTATCGCCCTGGTTGCTCCGTCTGAAGCAACTGTCCTTATCACAGGTGAATCCGGAACCGGAAAAGAATTGATCGCAGGCGCTATCCACTTTAACAGCAATAGAAGAAAGGGCCCTTTTATTAAAATAAATTGTGCTGCGATTCCGGAAACCCTTCTTGAATCGGAGTTGTTCGGCCATGAAAAAGGATCATTTACCGGCGCAGACAGAAGAAAGGACGGGAGATTTCTTCAGGCAAGCGGGGGCAGCATTTTTCTTGATGAAATCACAGAAATGCCGCTTACAATGCAGGTAAAACTTCTGCGGGTTCTTCAGGAAAGAGAAATAACCAGAGTCGGTGGAAACTCTGTTATAAAAGTTGATGTAAGAATTATTGTTGCATCAAACAGAGATCTTCAGGAAATGGTTGAATCCGGAGCATTTCGTGAAGATCTTTACTACAGATTAAATGTTGTGAATATAAGAGTTCCTTCCCTGAGGGAGCGAAAAGATGATATTCCTCTACTTGCCGTAAATTTTCTTAAAATGTTTGCGGAAAGAAACCATAAACATATTAAAGGATTTACTCCAGGGGCCATGAATGAAATTATAAAACATAATTGGCCCGGAAATATACGCGAATTAATGAATGCCGTTGAAAGGGCTGTGGTGCTAGCCCGTTCCGATTACCTGGATGAAAAAGATTTTGAAACAATCCGGGGTGAATCAGTAAAAAGCGACTCAACGCAATCTTTTGATGCCTGGGATATGCCTCTTGAAGTAATTGAAAAATTAACTATATTAAAAACGCTGGAGTCTTCCAATGAAAACAAAAGCGAGGCAGCCAGAAGGCTTGGTATTACAAGAAGAACCCTCCACAAAAAATTGAAAAAATATGGGGTTATGCCATAACAATCATCCTGGAGGTATAAAATGAGCCGGAAGGATACACGAACTATAAGATGTACGAAATGCGGCGCTAGAAACAGGGTTCCTATGGATAAAGCCGGAGCTTATGCAAAATGCGGAAAATGCTCCTCTCCGCTTGATACAAGCGACATATTGAATGATAAGCCTGTAATTGTTACGGATGAAAGTTTCGGTACAAAAGTCTTAAAATCCCCTATTCCGGTTCTGCTTGACTGCTGGGCGCCCTGGTGCGGGCCGTGCAGGATGATAGGACCTGTTATGGAAGAGCTTGCGAAAGAATATTCCGGCAAGATAAGAGTATGCAAACTCAATGTCGATGAAAACCAGGCAACTGCTTCAAGTTTTCAGATAAGCAGCATTCCATCAATGCTGATATTTGATAAAGGAGAACTTAAGGATACAATCGTTGGAGCGGTTCCGAAACAGCAGATTGCAGGCAGGATATCATCTTTTATCTTGTGAACAATACGAACAATGTATTTATCAGTATGCTCTTAACTGCTGCTTACTGAATGTTTCCCATTGAGCTGTGAAATCCCCTTCGGATTCAATTTTATTCACCAAAAGCGTGGATTTTCCATCAAGCAGGACCGCTTTTACCTTATCGCCCAAACGAACTTTATCACTATCATTTGGCAGCAACCCGTCAACAGTTTTAACAACTTCAACATGTGTTTGACTTTGTATCTCAATCGGGGTGGCTATGCCGTCTGCTGATTCAATTTTTAAATGCCCTTTAATGCGACCGTCATTGCCGGTCAAACGCAAACCCACCGCGGCGAGCGCTCCTATCACACCCTGACCAGTTCCGCCATGTTCGGAGAGATGGATATCCAGATGTTTTGCAAGTCTGTAAGCATCCGTTTTCGCAATTACACTTTTCTTGGCATTACGCCCAAAGGCTATCAGTTTGTCGGCTCCGGAAAGCTTATCGATATTAACGACACACAAGCCTGGATCAGATCCGGCGGCGCTTTCTTTCTGCAAAAAAGCCATGGCAAACTCTACAAAAGCATCTATATATCCGTCATTCATATTTGCGGAAAAGCACATTGCACTATTATGTGAAGTATAAGGAATATCCGGATGAACAAACATCTGATGGCGGGTTACATAACTTCCTATTCCCCATCTTTTGGCATCCAGATTTTCCGAAATCATCGAAGCCAGTTTCCCGGTTCCGATGCTCTCCAAATTATCCGTATCGTCGATAGCCACCAATATTCTTATTGCAATACACCTTTTAATTTATTGCCATCATTACCAACGATTTAAAAAGACGGTTATTCCCTTTTTTTCGGTTTTCTCATGTTTTTCCCGCTTAAAATCTTAATTTTTGCTTTCACTATTTGCTATCTAAAATTGATGCACTCCCCTGCAAGCAGCGGAAAATGCTCTCGCTATTACAGTTCAAAACATCTGAGATAATATTTCCAAAATATTTTGGTTAATTCGGCATTATCGCATTATTAATATACGTTATTATTTGTTATGTTTTGATCGTTATTTCATAATCAAATCTGATTCGTCAAAAAAAATCGATAAATATACACTGTGCTAACTGTAAATAACTTTATTATAGGAGTTCAAGAACTGAAAAGAGTCTATATGATAAGAATAAAAGAAACCGCAGAAAAATGTGTTGCAATTTAAATACTTCGTGAGAATCTATTTGTAAGGTGATTGTAATAAAGTGTAAATTGTCCGGAATTATCACAGAAATATGTGCTGCTGAACAGCACCAATAATTTTGAGGTTTATAGCTTATGGACATTAATGAACTTAAACAAGTAAACGACCTTTGGGAAAAGATATATCCGTATCTTGTTTCACAACTAATGGATAGTTATCAGAGAAGCACCGGACAAGTCCTGGAACTCGGACCTTTTTCCGGCGGTATTTCGATTGAGCTGTTAAGATCTTACCCGGAATTTGATATAACAATAGCAGATAGTTCAAAAAAGGTGCTGGAATATTTAAAGAAAGAGATTTCAAATGCCGGATTCTCACAAAAGATAAAGTTTAAACATACAGAGTTAAATACCCTTGACTTCGATGATCTTCGGTTTGATTTGGTAATATTAAGAGGCGCCTTTTTTTTCTTAGATGCAACCAATAATTTTCTTAGGGAAATATTTCGCGTCTTAAAACATGGAGGAGTGGCTTTTATTGGCGGTGGATTCGGTAAAGATACACCGCAAAAATTAATAGATGAAATTGCTGATGAATCCCGTCGATTAAATGACAGTTTGGGAAGAAAACGGATCAGTATGCAAGAATTGAAAACGATCGTTAAAGATTCGGGTTTAACAGCTAATTGCAAGATTGTAGAACATGGAGGGATTTGGTTGATTTTAAAAAAATCTTTTGCTTGAATTATCGACTTCTTTATAGTATCAGCTTAAATCATTTTTTAAAACTAAAGTGAGTGACTTGAATAAATTGAAATGAGATCAACCCAAAAAATCTTGTCATAAAATCCCCCCTTGCTCCCCTTTAGAGGGGGGTGGGAGGATTTATAGTAAGGAAAAAAATACAAATGGCATATGTAATCCCTTTCAGGGGGATTCTTTATAACACGCGAAAAATCGGTGATCTGGCAGATGTTACAACACCTCCATATGATGTTATTTCTGAAGAAGAACAGAAAAATTACCATAACAGACATCCTCAAAATATAATCCGTCTGATTCTGGGCAATGAAACAAAGGAAGACAATGAAAAAGATAACCGCTATACAAGGGCAGCGGCTTTTCTCAACGAGTGGCTATCAGAAGAAATTCTTATTCCGGACAAAAGTCCTGCTTTTTATCTGACAGCTGTTGATTTTCCTGTTGACGGCAAAATTTTCAGACGTTTTGGCCTTATAGCTCTTGTTGGGCTTGAGCCATTCGAAAAGGGAATTATTCTTCCTCACGAAAAAACTTATTCAAAGACAAAGTCTGAACGGCTTTTGCTTATGAAAGCCTGCCATGCCAACTTCAGCCCGATATTTTCTCTTTATTCA
>DYJH01000004.1:18585-45350 GCA_020723255.1 Desulfonema limicola
AAAATTGACGTTCTTAATGTTCTGGAAAAAACAGCTCCCGAAAAACCTGCAGATTCTGATTTTACCGACGACAAGGGGCATCGTCAAAGGCTTTGGAAGATAACCGATCAAAATATTCAGGAAAGCATTTCGTCTGCCTTTAAAGATAAAATTCTTTATATTGCAGATGGACACCACCGGTATGAAACTGCTCTGAATTACAGGGAGTGGGTATCAAAAAACTACACTGAATTTTTGCCAACACATCCTGCCAACTTTATAATGATGTTTATCTGCAGTATGGAAGACCCTGGATTAATTATACTGCCGGCTCACCGTTTGTTAAATGGTATAGATAAGCAAAGCCTTTCCTGTTTCGTGCAAAAGGCTTCAGAATATTTTGATATTTCAGAAATTGCGGCTGACAAAAATGATACAGAAAAAGCCAAAGACTTATTTGTTTCAACGCTAAGGGCGGAAGAATCAAAAAATAAAATCGGAGTAATACTGAAAAAGAGTAAAAAACTTTATATATTATCCCCCAAGCCCGGTATCATGAAGGAGAAATTTGGCGATGAATTATCCGAATCCCTGATGGATCTTGATGTGACCGTACTTACAAGACTGATTCTAACAGAAGTTCTCGGATTTGACCAGGCAGGTTTGGATAATGAAAAGCTTATCTCTTACTCAAGTTCTGATAAAGAAGCCATGGAAAAAACAATTTCAGGCGATTACGATATAGCTTTTATTCTTAATCCCACAAAAATAGAACAGGTTCAAAGAGTTGCCGGTGAAGGCCTGATCATGCCGAGAAAGTCAACTTATTTTTATCCAAAAGTTATAACAGGCCAGGTTTTGAACAAACTGTTTTAAATCAGGTTTAAATCCGGGTCTGAATAATTCTTTCCTCTTATTATTATCATAAAACGTCTTCCCTGTATTTTTAAAACCGCTTGACATGAGAATTAGGTTTTTGTTAGTGAATGAGCATTTATTCATAATACATAAAGAAGGTTTGCCATCATTAATAAAGTTAAAGGAAACGATAAGTTACATCGCATACTGACGTCTGCAGTTAGGGTGTTTGCCGGAAAAGGCTTTTATCAGTCAACAATATCCCAGATTGCAAAAGAGGCCGGGGTTGCTGATGGTACTATTTACCTTTATTTTAAAAATAAAGACGATATTTTAGTACAATTTTTTACTTATAAAACACAGTAGATATTTGGCAAGTTCAGGGGAGGAAGTTGACAAGGCAGACAACAGTTTTGATAAGCTTAAGAACCTTATCCGCTGCCACCTTGAAGAATTCCAGAACGACAGGGATATGGCTGTTTTATATCAGGCTGAAACTCATAAGAATAAACGGCTGGTTGAAAAGCAGATAAGGGTAATTTCCAAGCTATATCTTGACATCGTTTCAGAAATAGTTGAATACGGGCAGGATGAAGGATTGATTAGGAAAGACCTTTATGTTGGTCATGCAAAGCGGGTTATACTTGGCGGTGTTGATGAGGTAATAAATACATGGTTGCATTCCGGGGAGAAATATGATCTTACTTCAATGGCCGATCCGCTTGTTGATTTATTTATAAGGGGGATAACAAATCCAGACAAACTAAAATGACACAAGGGTTATATTCGAGTAAGTATGCAAAAAACTTTTGACAGTACTAAATTAATTTTAAGGAGATATTGATTATGGCACAGTTATTAGCTGACAGGAGGGATGTGGATTTTGTACTTCACGAGCAATTTCAGATTGCAGACCTCAGCAAACACGAGAAGTATGCGGAGTTCAATAAAAAAACAGTTGATTTGATCGTGTCGGAAGCGCGCAATCTGGCTATAAAAGAGATACTTCCGACCCGCCCATTGGGAGATAAGGAAGGATGCAGGTTTGAAAACGGCAAAGTATCGGTTCCCGAAAGTTATCATAAAATTTATGGTTTAATCAAAGAGGGTGAGTGGATTGCCATGTCGGACGATCCTGAATATGGCGGCCAGGGTATGCCTCATACTGTGGCTGCCGCAGCCACTGATTACCTTGTTGCAGCCAACCATTCTTTTGCAATGTACGGCGGGCTTTGCCATGGCGCAGGGAAGCTGGTTGAGGAATTCGGAACTGATAAACAGATAAAGATGTTTTTAAAAAAGATGTACTCCGGTGAATGGTGCGGAACCATGCTTCTTACAGAACCTGAAGCCGGTTCTGATGTTGGAGCTCTTACCACAAGCGCAAAAAAGAATGATGACGGCACGTATTCAATAACAGGCAACAAGATATTTATTTCCGGCGGTGAACAGAATCTGACCGAAAACATAATTCATCCTGTTCTTGCAAGAATCGAGGGAGCGCCCGCAGGAACTGCCGGTATTTCTTTATTTCTGGTTCCAAAGATATGGGTAAATGATGACGGAACCCTCGGAGAACCAAATGATGTTGTATGTACCGGAATTGAGGAAAAAATGGGTATGCACGGTAATGCGACTTGCTCACTGGCGCTAGGAGGAAAGGGCAAATGCAGGGGGCTTCTTCTTGGGGAAGAAAACAAGGGTATGAAAGTAATGTTTCTTATGATGAATGATGCGCGTCTGCAAGTCGGTCTTCAGGGGCTTACCTGTGCATCTCCGTCTTACCTTTATGCGCTGGATTATGCAAAACAAAGGGTTCAGGGTAAACATCTTCTGAAAGCTATGGATGAAAGCGCAGCCGGTGTTCCTATAATTCAGCATCCTGATGTCCGCAGACAACTTATGATCATGAAATCTTCTGTAGAAAGCATGAGAAGCCTTATTTATTTTGTTTCCTATTGTTTCGACATTATACATATTACCGACAACGAGGAAGAAAAAGCAAAGCGACAGGGACTTGTCGATCTTCTTACCCCTATAGTCAAGGGTTATATAACAGACCGGGCATTTGAAATATGCAGCCATGCCGTTCAGATTTATGGAGGCTATGGATATGTGACGGAGTATCCTGTTGAGCAATATTTAAGGGACTGCAGAATCACCATGATTTATGAAGGAACAAATGGTATTCAGGGTATGGATTTTCTGGGGCGTAAACTTGGCATGAATAAAGGCAAGCCCTTTCAAGATCTTGTTGGTGAAATTTCAAATGATATTGCAAGTGCAAAAAACATTAAAGGTCTTGAGAATCTTGCCGGAAACCTTGAAAAAAGTCTTAATAAATTTGTTGAACTTGCCAAGCATATCGGCAGCAGCGCCAGATCTCCCAAGGTACTTTCGGCATTTGCTTATGCACATCCTTTTCTGGAAGTCACAGGAGATGTTGTTGCGGCATGGATGCTGCTCTGGAGAGCGCTTGTTGCTGCTCCAAAACTTGAGAAACTGGCAGGTACCGGACCGGAAAGGTTTGCCAAAATAGAAAAAGACAAGAACGCAGCGTTTTATGAAGGCCAGATCAAAAGCGCCGAGTTTTTTATTAATACGGTACTTCCCGTTACTTCCGGCAAGATGGATGCGATATTCGGGTTAAGCAGCGCAGCGGTTGATATACCTGAAGTTTCATTTAGCGGATAAAGGATAGATATATGGATGTAATATTAACTTCTCCGGCCAAAGCAACGATTATCGGTATGCCGGCTGTTGTTCTTTCTGTTCTGATTACACTTATCGGTTTGGGAGTTCTTGTGTTTATAGTGTCCAAACGGCTTATACCGCTTAACAAAGCCGCTTCCGATCCTCGTATGGATAATATAAAACAGCGGCTGATAAACGCATTTATGATTCCCCATCATAAAATGCCCCGGTATTTTTTAGCGAGTGTTATTCATATAATTGTATTAACCGGATTTATCATAATTTCATTGCGATGGATTACGTTAGTATTTACCGGGTTTTCTGATTTTTTTGTTTCACCTGGACTTGGAGGCGTCATAGGCCTGTTTTATGGCATGCTCAGAGATATTTCCGCAACGCTGGTGCTATGCATCTGCATATTTGCAATGGTGCGCAGAATATATCTGCCCAAACGCTATCAGGTGCCTTCACGATATGGTCGGGATAAATCCAACGAAACTATGCTCATGCTCTTTCTGATTGCATTTTTAATGGCTGCGGATATGTTTTTTGAGGGAAGTCTTGCCTCAGCCCAGGCTCAATACGGCATATATCCTACAAAACTATTGATCCCCGGAACCGGAGTATGGGCGGCCTCAAAAATTTTAAGCCATACCCCGATTGCAAAACTGCAATCTGTTTATCTTGGTTTTTTTTATTTTCACCAGACCGCATTCTTTCTTTTTCTTTGTCTGCTTCCTTTCAACAGATTTTTTCATCTGATGACATCTCTTCCCAATCTTTTTTCAATGAAACTCAAAAAGGGCGCCATAAAACCGGTTAAGTGGGGAGTTCCCGACGATAAGCTTGAAGATCTCGAATCCTTCGGAGTGAAAAAATTTGAAGATTTCACATGGAAACATATGCTCGATTTCTATTCATGCGCTGATTGCGGCAGGTGTTCGGATCAGTGTCCCGCTAATGCGGTAGGTCGTCCTCTTTCCCCGAGATTTATATCAATAAAAGCCCGCGAATATATGTTCAACAAATATCCTGTTTGGGGAGAAGCGCAGAATACCGATGAACCCCTTATAGGAACTATATACAGCGAAGATGAAATATGGTCGTGTACAACATGCGGAGCCTGTGAACAGGAATGCCCATTAATGATCGAGTATATTGACAAGATTGTCGACCTAAGGCGCGGTATGGTTGACGAAGGCATGGTGCCGCAATCCATCCAAAAACCGTTGAGCGCGCTTGAAAAACGCGGCAATCCCTGGGGAAAAATGGAAAAAAAGCGTGCTGACTGGACCAAGGTTTTGGAGAAAGAAAATGGTATAAAGGTCAATATGATAGAAAAAGGAGATCCTGCTGATACCCTTTATTTTGTGGACAGCATAACCTCATTTGATGACAGAATGCAGGATATAGCCAGAGCCACGGCAAAAATACTTACGGCAGCCGGAATAAATTTCGGGATACTCGGATCTTTGGAAAAAGACAGCGGCAATGAAGTCAGACGGTTTGGCGAAGAAATGCTTTTCCAGAATCTGAAAAGCATTAATACAGAAGAAATAAAAAATTCTGAAGTTAAAAATATAGTTACCGCCGATCCACACGCATTTAATGCCTTAAAGAATGAATATGCCGGCATTCCCCCTGTTGAGCATATCAGCCAGACCATAGTAAAAAGTATAAAGGCTGGAAAGATAAGATTAACAGGCGCTGAAGATACAAATAAGGTATATACATACCATGACCCTTGCTATCTGGGAAGGCATAATGATGTCTATGAAGATCCGAGAGCAGCTATTGATGCCATACCCGGAATCAAAAGGGTTGATATGGAAAAGTGCAGGGACCGCTCGTTTTGTTGCAGCGGCGGCGGATTAATGCTTTTCTATGAACCCGAAGAGGAACAAAGGATGAGCGTATTAAGGGTTGAAATGGCCAAACAGGCCGGAGCAAATGTCATTATAACAGCTTGCCCGTTCTGCCTTGTAAATATTGAAGATGCGATCAAGGTTTGCGGAATGGAAGGTAAAATGGAAGCAATTGATCTTGCGGAACTGGTTGCAAAACATCTTGGGTGAATTATGTTGATTCATATAAAATGATATGGAGGATAAAATGGATATTTTGGTTTGTGTGAAAAGAGTTCCCGATACCGCTGAAAATGAAATCAGCGTAAACGGTTCCGGTACGGATATTGAACGGGACGATCTCGTTTATTCCGTTAATGAATGGGATAATTATGCTGTGGAGGAAGCTATCCAGATTCGGGACAAGGTCGGAGGAAGCGTAACCGTTATTTCGGTTGGCGATTCTGAGTCTGAAGAAGTATTAAGAAGGGAAATGGCCATGGGCGCCGACAAGGGCATACTTATTTCTGATGGTGCTTTTGAAGGTTCTGACGGGAAGGGGCTTGCTGTAATATTAAAAACCGCAATAGAAAAAGACAAATACGATCTCATATTCACCGGAGCGCAGGCTGATGATGGAGCCGGTCAGGTAGGAGGAATGCTTGCCGCAATGCTTGACCTGCCGTATGCCTCTCTTGTCAATTTCATAGAGGTATCCGACGATAAAAAGATCAAAATAGGCAGAGAAATTGCCGGCGGGCAACAGGAAATAGACGAGATCGATCTTCCATGTGTTCTTTCAATTCAGACAGGTATTAATGAACCGCGCTATGTCGGCATTCGCGGGATAAGAAAGGTTGCATCCGTTGAGATCCCGGTTCTTGGCGCATCCGATCTTGGAATAGATCAGGGTTTAGTCGGCAGCGCAGCAGCCAAAGTTTCGCGTGTTGATTACTTTATGCCTGCTCTTGGAAAAGGAGCTGAAATTCTTGAGGGAAGCATTGAGGAAAAAGCCGATAAACTGATTGAACTTTTGAAATCCAAAGGAGGTATTAAATAATGGCCTTTCAGATTTTTACATATATATTACATAAAGACGGGGTTGTTGATGATACAGCCGCTGAAATGGCAGCGGCAGCCGCTAAACTTGATCCTGCGGCATCTGTAACAGCAATAGTAGTCGGCAGCAAGACAGATCCGGTATGCAGCAGCTTAACCGCTTCTTTCAAGGAAGTCTGGAAAATTGACAATGATGCTCTTGCATATCCTAATTCTGAAGTAATCCGCGGTCTGCTGGCAAATGTTATACCGAAAGGGAGTATCGTTCTGATTGCCCATGATCATTTCGGCATGGATCTGTCACCAGGCTTATCCGTAAAACTGGACGGAGCTTATCTTCCCGATGCGGTTGGTTTTGAGGGAATCGAAGGCGGTAAGTTAAAGGCTGTTCGCCAGGAATACAGTGGACAGGTCAGCACACATGTGCTTTGCGATATTTCAGGCGGAGCTGTTATAACCATCCGCCCTGGTTCTTTTACTGCTTTAGCAGCAGGCAGCGCAGGCGGATCGGTTGTTGATAAAACCGGAGATGCTCTTACCAGCGGTATGCCGGGAGGGAAAAGGCGCTTCGTTGAAGTTATTGAAGCCGAAGTCGGAGATGTTGACATTACCAAATCTGAAGTTCTGGTTTCTATCGGACGCGGAATCGGTGAACAGGAAAACATAGAAATTGTCAATGAACTTGCAAAAGCTATGGGTGGTGATGTTTCATGCTCGAGGCCGATCATTGATGCCAAATGGCTTGAGAAATCACGTCAGGTAGGAACTTCCGGCAAAACCGTAAAACCAAAGGTCTATATGGCTCTTGGCATAAGCGGATCATTCCAGCACCTTGGCGGAATCAAAGGTTCTCCATTCATGGTCGCAGTTAATAAAAACCCGAAAGCTCCCATATTCCAGGTTGCAGATATTGGAGTTGTTGAAGATCTGATTGAATTTGTGCCGATGCTGACTGAAAAAATAAACGAAATGAAGTAGAGGTTAGTGGTCGGGGACCAGGGATCGGTGACCAGAGCGCAGGGGCAAGGAATGTTCTGAAATCTGACCCCTCAGGCCTGCGCCTTTATCCTTACAACTAAGAAAGTCACCAAGTATTTTTACTTTCCTGACCCCCGGCCCCTGATCCCTGAACCCTTTTGTTTAACTCTCGGAGACAATATGAGAATTGTAACACGGCCAGATTTTGACGGGCTGGTATGCGCAGTTCTTCTGTTTGAAAAGGAAAAAATTACCGAATCTGTCAAATGGGTTGAGCCGCATGAAATTCAGCAGGGACTTGTAGAAATAAAGGAAGGTGATATAATAGCCAATCTTCCTTATGATAATCGATGCTCCATGTGGTTTGATCATCATTATTCGAATAAGATTGAAAAGCCGTTTTTGGGCTCATTTATGATAGCTCCTTCTGCGGCAGGAGTGGTTTTTTCCTATTACGGAGGAAAATTCAAAAAAGATTATAGCGAGCTTGTGAAAGAAACTGATAAAATAGATTCTGCTCAATTATCAATGGATGAGGTTTTGTATCCCGAAAAATATCCTTGTGTTCTTCTTTCTATGACTATATCAAACCGCAGCTTGTCGGATGAATTGTACTGGAACAAGTTAATTCATCTTTTCAGGGATATTGATATAAGCGGTGTTATGAGCGATGCGGATGTAAAAAGAAGGTGTGAAAAAGTTATCGAAAACAACAAAGCTTATAAAACTGTATTAATAGAAAATACAGTATTGAATAAACATGTTGCCGTAACAGATTTACGTTTGTTCGATGATGCGCCTGATGGAAACAGATTTCTTGCTTATTCTCTTTATCCTGAATCGGTTGTGAGCGTTAAAATAAGATACGATGATACTGCCAAAGAGAAAATAGCTGTAAGTGTAGGTCACAGCATCTTCCATCCTGGCTGCAAAGTAAATGTCGGGAAAATGCTTAAAAAATTTGGCGGCGGAGGTCACAGAGGCGCAGGCGCCTGCAGATTTCCCGCTGAAAAAGCCGATGATTATATTCCTAAAATCATTTCCATACTCTTAAAAAATGAGGCTAACGAATAAAGAAATACAAATTTGTTTAATGCATACCAATAAGGTTCTCAACATCAGTCAATAAAGAATTGACCTCGGGCTCGGATATATTTAAGTTATTTTTCAGCAAATTATTTTTTCTTGTAATCTGCTCGGAAGCAATGATCATCCAGCGGCGAAGCGTGCTAAATTTCACTCCAAGGTTATTTTTAACATAATACAACGATTTCCCTTCGGCTAAAAGCTTCAAGGCTTTTAAAACATCTTCTTCAGATGACCGTAAATCGTAAAACATAGTTCCGGTTCTGTTGCAGAATGACTTTCCGCATTTTTTACAAAGAAACCGATGCCCCGCTTTTTCGCCTTTTCTACGGTATGTTCCGTTTGAAACAATATTTTCTTTTCCTTTTTTTCCATATAATGCGCAGTTGGTGTTTGGGCATGCTGTTTTGTCTAAACCGTTATCTTTATCTGTTTGAATCTTAATGCCCTCAAGCCGTTCATTGTCTGCTAATCGTTGATGAAACCGTATGCTATTATCAACGATTGGGGCTACTAAATTATTGTCATTTATTACGGCGCCGGATTTTTTCTTTAATGAATGTTTCCGAGATGTATCAGGAATTTTAATTGATATATTTGATTTAACTGACGGCAACTTTTCAGGCTTGGGTATTCCGGAAAAATTATTTTTTACTTTAAGTTTATAATCTTTAAGCGGCCAATTCCATGGCCCACTGAGTTTCATCATTAAATCTAATCGAGCTTCATAAAGTTTATTGTAACCTTCTGATCTCCCATACTTATCACTTCTTACCACTCTCAGGCCCATGGCGTTTGATACTTCATGGGTTTCCGGCATTGCTGAATACATGGAAATGGTATATTTTTCTTTATTGCTCAATTTAGCAAGGTGTTGCGAATTTTTTATAAGATTAAAGTACGCCACATTTAAGCTGGAAATATAGAAGGAAATAAATAAATAAACACCCCTGTTTAGAGAAGTAATTTCGCTGACTCTTTCCGGAGTGAGATAACTCTCAAAAGACTTTTGCTTCTTCAATTGACTATATACGTCCATTCCTATGGGCAACCAGATGCTATGACCGACATAATGACCCCAGGAATCAAGGATTATATAGTTCAGATCAGGAATAATTGCAGAAGCTTTTTCTATAGTATCTCTCCTCAGCGGTTTGGTGGCATGGTAGATATCACGATGGCATGAAAGCACCATATTGAAATGCTTGTCTGTTGTAATACTTTCTATTTTTAAGGCAAGATCTTCACCTAATATTTCAGAGCTTTTCAACACTTCATTCGGTAAAGATCGTGCTACTACGGGTGAGTATGCAAACCACCTTTTCTCTATGCAATACCAGAGAGGCTGGTCGGCATTAAGAGCTACGCAAACTTGCATTGGAATACCCGTAACTTCAGATATATCGTGCAAATTTTCTATACGGGTGCGGCGGCGGTTTGCTTCCCAATTGCGAAATTGGCGAACGCTTACTCCAATCAATCCCGCTATATACTCCTGGCTTACTCCACGCCATTGTCTGTAATCTTTTATCAGAGCTCCAAGTGATTTATAGAGCTTCGGTTTGTTATAGGAAATCTTTGTTCCTCGAAGTGCAGTCATATATCGTATAAACCTCATCTGCAAAATAGAGATAAAAATACTTTGGTTAAATCAATGGATCAAGAACTCCTGCCTGAACTCTTAGTTCGGCTTATAAGCCGGAAGTAATTGGCGCCATGTAAATTATGAGTTTTGGTTTACTGAGCTAAGGGTTTCTTGTCAAGAACAAATAATTCACCGGATTCCCAGTAGTATTGTAATGTATATCTTTTTCTAAAATCGGTCAGTTTCATAATGTTCTTTTTTATATGGGCTCTAATAGACATGAAGCAGCTCTTTTGTTGTTTCATGTATTGCCTGACAGGGTGAAATTGTTTTTATTTTCTTACAAGAGAGCTGTTTCATGTCTATTAGGAATATAATTAATTATAACTATAAAAGGAGGAAAGTGGAAAATGAAACGGGTGAGGAATATAAAATATTTGGGGTTGTTGCTGTGTTCATTATTTGTTCTGCTGTTATATGGCGGTATTGTTTATGCTTCGGATTTGCCGAAGGCAATAGACAAGACAAATTGCAGCAAATATAAAGATATTATGATTCCAGCTTTGTATCGGGCGGTTGAGAGGGGTGACTTTGTTGTCACTCCCGGCGCCATAAACTTCAAATACAAACATAGCGACAGTTTTATTGCAGCAATGAAAAAGAATGCCGGACAGTTCGATGTAAGCAACGAAGGCGATTTGATTGACATTAAAACAGGAAAATATCCCGAAAACATTTATGGTTTCCCTTTTCCTGATATAGATCTCAAAGATCCCAAGGCTGGCGCAAAGATAATATACAACTTTAATTATCAGATATACCGTTTTATGGGTGCAATGCAAAGAATACGTGTTATGTGGATAGACAAAAAGCAGGGCGAGGAACGTTATGCAGCAGGTATAGATTCCCGCCTTTACATGAACGGCCGTCCGCCCGGGCAGAAAATAAAAAATTCTGATAAGGTTTTAAACTATGAGTTTCAAAATGTTACGGAACCTATGAATGTTAAGGGAACCAATACAATGGCATATATTTATGCGGACAAAAGGGATGATAGTAATTATGCGTATGTTCCTGCTATTCGAAGAATCAGACAAACCGGATCAACCACAAGATCCGACCCGTACATGGGTTCAGATTCATGGCTGGACACAAATTATATGTGGAATGGCAAAGATCGTACAATGAAATGGAAATACGTGGGTGAAAAGACAATTCTTGTTCCATTTACGAGTCCAAATCAGATTACTGAACAGGAATTGGCGGATGGGCGAATGAGCAGATCGTATCCTTATACTGCCGATCATCCTAAACTTGGTTATGAAGATAAAAACTGGAAAGGAGCAACCTGGGCTCCTATTAATCTTACATATGTTCCAAGAAAAGTATGGATTGTGGAGCAGATGCCCATAGATCCGTATTATAACTGGGGCTTGCACGTAAATTATGTTGACCAGGAAACTTATACTATATGGTATAAAGAAGTATATGAAAAATCCGGTGATTTCAGAACATGGATCATATTATTATCACATTACGGGGTAGGACCCAGCGGAAGAACTAATATTGGGGATTGGGATGCTCAAATATTTATTGACGAAAAAGTCCGTCATGCAACCTGTGTAGCGCGATCTGCGCACCCGAAGGCATTTTTGTATATGCCTGCTTCACAACTTGAACCCAGTTATTTTACTGTTAATAATTTCTTGCTGTTGTCAAAATAAGATGGACTCGTAAGAAGCAATTTTACACCGTATCGGCGTCCTATTATGAAACGAAGTAATAAGATACCGGATGACATTATCCAATGTCTTCCCTCTCCCTTTGTGGGAGATGGCCAGGGTGAGGGGAAATAAGAGACCGATTATTATTTTTTTTTCACCCCCACCCCAGCCCTCCCCCCTCAAGGGGGAGGGAAAAAAGAAAAACCTGCCAGAGTCCGGCTGAATATTGATAATTAATGAATATCAATAAGTTATATAAATTTCACAAAAACGACTTCGTTGGAAGCCAATGCAATCGGCCGATCTGCTAATCAACTTATTATTCTTCCCCCAGACTTCATCACCTATTCCTCTAAAGAATCCGGTTTGTTGTTTTACGTAAAATAATTTTATTATTAAAATATTAGTTTTATGGTATATGCTAAAAGAAAAAACATGGGGCAATGGATATGAATTTAATTCTTCCTGAATCTTATAAAAAAAAATTTCCTTTTAAAATCGGAACCACATCTTATATATATCCTGATCATATTGTTCCTAATGTTAAAATGCTTGCGCCATTCATAGATGAAATAGAGCTTCTTTTTTTAGAAAGCATACCTTCCGGCAGCATTCCGGCAAAAAATGAAATAAATGAGCTGCATCAAATTTCAAGGGAGCATGCCATAACATACAATATTCATCTTCCTGTGGATATATTTCCCGGAAGCAGCAATTATGCCGACAGACTTTGCTTTGTTGATACGATTCAAAATATTATCGACCACACCTCAAAATTGTCGCCATCAACATATACCCTGCATCTTACTTATCCGGATGATTTGGATAAAACCAGATGCGATCAGATATGGCAAAACAACGTCTATGACAGTATGGAAAAACTTATAGTATCGGGAGTAAATAGTAAAACAATATCCATAGAAACGCTTGAATACCCTGTTGAATGGATAGATGGCATTATATCCGATTTCAACTTTTCTGTTTGTATTGATGCCGGACATCTACTGCTGAAAGGCTATGATACGGAAACAATATTTAAAAATTATCTGGACATTACTTCCATTATTCATCTTCATGGCGTTAAGAACGGCCGTGACCATCTGGCGCTTGACAAACTATCATGCGAAGAAACCGAAACTCTCATAAAATTTATGAATGGATTTACCGGAACAGTATCTATCGAAGTATTCTCTTTTGACAAACTTTTGTCGTCATTACAGTGTTTTTGCAGTTGTTACCGTTCTTACAAGGATGTTTCCAAGTCCCCAGACCCCTTCTGACTCAGTTGGCGATTTGACTCGTCTCAACGCTCCGGATCGCTAAGAAAATGGCCGAATCGCACACGATATTACGGAAATTGCCGCGCGATGGCAACAGAATCAAACCCGAAGTCTTCCGCATTGTACTGATGGCGAAGGTGCTTTATTTGTAGTGCCCGTCCGAGACAAGCCGATGAGAATAATCGGCCGCTCGATTTTGATTGCCGGGATTTCAGGATGGCGGCTCGCGTCATCCACAAGCCGAAGCCGGGTGGCCAGAAGATCGATCATATGCGTGGTAAAGCGATCAACCGCTTTCGGCAGAGGTTCGATCTCACGAAGGATCTCGATAAGAACACCCGGCTCAATGCGAAACGTTTGGTCATATCCCCAATCTGAAAGGCCGGAGCGCTGCTCCGCTTTACTCAGGAGTGTATGGCCTGGCATGCTTTTTCCGCCCATAAGAAATCCCAAGCTTATCCATTCTGCTTCTTAATGTACTTTTATGTAAACCGAGAAGATCGGCAGCTCCCTCTGGTCCATTGATTTTACCGTGGGTTAATTCCAATACCTTTTGAATATGACGGGCGTTTACCTCATCCAGCTTGAGCACACTGCCATATACGCCTGAAAGGACCGGCGCATCCTCCATCTGAGAAAAAATGAAGCAGCCAAAGCTCAATAATCCTCCGCTGTATTGTATCAGCGCTCTTTCCACCACGTTTTCAAGCTCTCTCACGTTTCCCTTCCATGGATATTCCATAAGCTGATCAATGGCCCCCGGAGCAACAGGCGGTACACTGCGAAAATTAAGCTGTCTTGATTTTCGCTTTAAAAAATGTTTCACAAGAGCAGGAATATCTGATTTTCGCTGTCTTAAAGGCGGAATCATGATGGGGAAAACATTCAGCCTGTACCATAAATCTTCACGAAATTTATTTTCTCCGACCATTTTCTCCAGGTTACGGTGAGTGGCTGCAATGATACGGGTGTCAACTGTAATTGTTTTTGTTCCTCCAACACGCTCAAACTCCTTCTGCTGTAAAACCCGCAGTAATCTGCTTTGAGCCTGGACGGGAAGATCGCCGATTTCATCCAGAAAGATCGTTCCCCCATGAGCTCTTTCGAAACGGCCCCTATTTTGAGCGATTGCGCCTGTAAATGCGCCCTTTTCATGGCCGAAAAGCTCGCTGTCTATAAGTCCTTCAGGTATAGCGCCGCTGTTGACCTTAATGAAAGGCCCGTTTTTGCGTGGAGAAGCATAATGAATAGCATTTGCAATAACTTCTTTACCGACCCCGGTTTCTCCCAAAAGCAAGACAGGATTGTCTCTTTGCGCTATCTGATGCACCATATCCATTACATTTTTCAGGCCGGACTCCGCGCCTATAATTTCGTCTCCTGCTATTTGGCTCAATTCCTTTGTAAGGTACTGGCAGTCGTCTGCAAGCATGTCTTTTAATCTGAGGACTTCAGCGTGCTTTAAGGTATTTGACATTGCAATAGCAAATGGGTCATGCAATAGAGCAAGCATTTTGGCATGTGTATCTGTGTACTTGTTTATGCCTGCTACTCTCATGATCAACACTCCTATTCCGGCGCCTTCGGGCAAAACAGGAAAAACCATTACCGATGATTCGGGATAACCGATAGTATCCGATAAATTATGCGCTTCCATTCTGTTGATAATTGTTACTTTCTTGGGGATGAAACCATGTTTGTTGTACTTTTCCCTGATAATTTCAGGAAGGGGAATGGTGGAATACATTTTTTTTACACCGTTTGCATCGGCAATGGCTATCGCACGCATTGACTGAAGATCTTCATGAAGTAAAGTAAGCCACATTTCATCAAGCGGCATAACATCTTTTAAATACTGAAAGGATTGCATCAAAGCCTTATCTATCTCAAGATTTCCGCAGATACGTATTGTAGCCTGATGAAAGAAGTCTTTTTCGTTTATTTTCATTTCGGCCTCTTTTTGAAGATTGATAATACATTAAATAAAAGTTCGATATTTAGATCAATATTATAATATAATTTTAAATATTGAAAGATATATTCGGCATATCGTTTTTTTTAACCAAACTAAATTTATAACTAACTAATTTAATTTATATATACATATTGGCATGGTTTGAGCATAACTAATTATATATGTAATTATAATGTTATTATCCCCTCAAACAAATAATTAATGTAATTAATCAAAGGGAGGAGAAATATGAGCGGCTATGCCTTAAAGAAGGAAGATGAAATCGGGTGTTATCAAATAGTTGAACAACCTGTCCTGAGCGGCAGGGTGCAGAGACTGAAGAACAGCTTTAATGAAACAGAGGTCAGGACTTCCGTTGAACGAGCCAAGTGCCTGCTGGAGGTTTACCGGGAGGCAGGAGGAGACCCCACCATTATCACTCGGGCAAAAGTGTTGGATAGATACCTGCGTGGGATGACACTCTACATTGATGAAAATCCTCTGGTGGGCAGTCTTACACAATTCTGGCGCGGGGTTAACCCCAGCCCTGACTATGATGTAACTGCTACCAAGATGATCAGCAGCTTCGGTGATATTGCCGTAAACGAAGAGGAAAAAGCAGCTCTTGAACTCGCTGATGATTTTTTTCGCGAAAAGAGTCATCTTGCTCGGGTAACCAAGATATTTCAGAACCTGACGGGAGTGGATAGAAACTACTGCCGTGTAAATGGTGTCTGGATGGATATTGTGGGATTCCCTCTTGGTTTTGTTGATCCTCCATACGAAAAACTTTTCAGTAAAGGTTTGAAAAGTTTGATTCGGGAAGCAAAGCAGGCATTGGAACAGTTGGATGTATTAAATTATGAGGATTATAAGAAAAGAAACTTCTATGAGGCGGTTATTATCAGCTTGGAGGCAGTAATCGCATGGGCGCACCGCTATGCCGAATTGGCAGCGGATATGGCCAAGAAGGAAAAAGACCCCGAAAAGAAAGCCTCTCTCAAAAAAACTGCTAAAATTTGCCAGCAGGTACCTGAAAACCCGGCACGCAATTTTTATGAGGCGCTGCAATTCTTCTGGTTTATTCATGCCGCATGCTGGATTGAACAGCCTTCGGCTGCTATTGTTCCCGGACGCTTTCCCCAGTATATGTATCCCTATTATAAAAAAGACCTGGATGAGGGCAAGATAACAGAAGAAGAAACGATTGAGCTTTTGGAATTGCTCTGCATCAAGCTTTCTGAGATCGGAGTTCAGGGATCCAGCAAGGCGCTTATGAAAGGCGGCCAACAGCACACAGCACAGAGTTTTGTCCTGGGCGGTTTTACTCCGGACGGCAGGGATGCCACCAATGATATTGATTTTCTCTGGCTGGAAGCTGAGAAACGGGTGCGCATGATTCAGCCAAGCACTGTAGCCGTGTTGCACAACCGTATCTCACATGCTTTTCTTATGAAATGCGCCGATACCATCAAAATCGGTCTTGGTAAACCGGCTCTGATTAACGGCCATATAGCGGTGGAGCGCAACCTGGATCGCTGGAAGTGTTCTTTAGAAGAAGCTTATGACTTTACCGTTCACGGTTGTAGTCAGAGCTTTCCCAGACATAGCCTTGACGGTTCCTGGGGCGGATTATTAAATATCCCCAAAATTCTATCGATAACCCTTAATAACGGAACCGATCCCTTAACAGGCAAACTGATAGGACTAAAGACCGGTGAGGTAAAAGATTTAAAAACATACGAAGAATTTCATGCGGCTTTCATGAAACAATTTCGTTATTTCACCGGGCTGATTCGTAAGCTGCACCTCATCTCCGATAATGTGCATGCCGAACATTATCCGACACCCCTGGCCTCGGCCTTTACGGACGATTGCATGCAAAAGGGACTGGATCGCTATAACGGCGGAGCAAAATACGGCGGCGACCTCGATTGTCCGGCCGGTATGGTGGATACTGCAAATTCGCTTGCAGCAATCAGGAAGATCATCTTTGAAGAAAATAAAGCAACGATGGAAACTCTCCAAAAAGCGCTGGAAGCAAATTTTATCGGGTATGAAGATTTACAACGACAGCTTTCGGGAGCGCCAAAATACGGTAATGAAAATGCCTCTGTGGATGGAATCGTGAGGTGTCTTTATGATGAGTTCTGCAAGGAAGAACTCTCTTATAAGGGCCGCCTGGGAAAAGACCATGGCCGTCCTTATGCTATCGTGGTATCCGGCCATGGTTATTTTGGAGAACATGTTGGAGCTCAGCCCAATGGCAGAGCCAAGGGCTCCTTAACGGACGGCACGGTATCGGCTACTCCCGGCACGGATCGCAACGGCCCCACAGCCCTGATCCATTCCGCATCGTGTGCCATGGATATGAGAAAGTACAGCGGCAACATCTTTAATATGAAATTCCACCCCACTGCTCTTGCAAACGAAGCCGAACAGAGAAAGCTTATAGCCATGATAAAAACCTATATGGATATGGGAGGATACCATGTACAGTTCAACGTGGTCAGCGCTGATTTATTGAGAGATGCACAGCGGCGCCCCGATCAATACCGGGATTTGGTGATAAGGGTAGCAGGATACAGCGTCTTTTTTGCATATCTGGATGCAGATATTCAAAACGAGATTATAACTCGCACCGAGTATAGTTGCTGCGGTTAAAAAGACCCGGCAAGGCGGCTAACACCGCTTTATAAACTGATTTTTTTGATGGTTATGAATTGATAAAAGTGCTATAAATAAGTTTATATTGATAACGAACAGAAAAGGATAGGAGCTATTATGAGAGATCTTTTTGGTTACAGGGATAAACGAGTGGTGATCACAGGAGCCGCTTCAGGCATGGGAGAAGCTGCAACACGGCTGCTGATTGAATTGGGAGCTGAAGTCTATGCGCTTGATGTCAGGGAAGTAACTTTACCGGTGAAGAAGTATATTTCTACTGATTTAGGAAAGAAGGAGTCGATTGATGCTGCGATAGCGAAGATACCGGGCAACATTGACAGTATTTTCACCTGTGCCGGCATAGTTAGTCCGCCTTTTTCCGACATCGAAGTCAATCTTGTAAATTTTGTCGGACAGCGGCATCTGATCGAAAACCTGCTGCCACGGGTGGTGGATGGTGGGGCTATAGCAATGATCTCATCTATTGGCGGCATGGCTTGGCAGATGAACATGGAAACACTTATGCAGTTTCTGGCAACAAAAGATTTCGACGAAGCGCTTGCCTGGCTTAAAGCTAATCCGGATGCAGCCCGTGGTTATGGAGAGCCCCGCGGAGGATTTTCCTCTTATGGATTTTCAAAGCAGTGCCTGATAACTTATGCCAAATTACGGGCAGGAGAATTGGCAAAAAGCAATATACGCATAAACACTCTTAGTCCAGGAACCACTCAAACCCCTATGACTCCAGCTTTTTACAAGGCATTTGGCAAAGAACTCAGCGACTCTCTGGTCTCGTCCATCGGGCGATATGCAACGCCGGAGGAGATGGCTGAGCCCATCATATTTTTGAACAGCAATATGGCGCGCTATATAAGCGGCCATGACCTGCAGGTGGATTATGGGTTTGTGGCGTCCATCATGACGGGTCAGAAGGTATTCGGTTCAATGTGATCTGTACATTTATGAAAGATATAGGAAGCATGCAATGGTAAAGGAAATATCGAAGGGCTACATGGGTAAGATTCTTTGGGTTGATTTATCCGCAGGAACACTTAAAGAAGAAGATATTTCCCCTCAGGAATACCGGCAGTTTCTTGGAGGATACGGCTTGGGAGTAAAATATCTTTATGAGCGCATAAGTCCAGGTATAGATCCTTTAGGCCCTGAGAACATCATAGGTTTTACTACCGGGCCATTAACTCATACTAGTGCGTTGGGTTGCGGCAGATACACGGTAGTAGCGAAATCTCCCCTTACCAATACCTGGGGAGATGCCAATTCCGGCGGATATTTTGGGCCTGCATTAAAAAGTGCCGGTTATGATGCCGTATTTTTCACGGGCAAATCTCACAAACCGGTTTATCTTTATCTGAATGACGGCATGAAAGAACTAAGAGATGCCTCCCATCTCTGGGGCAAAGATGCCAATGAGACCGAAGATGAGATCTGGCGGGAACAGGGAGACAACAAGATAAAAATAGCCTGTATAGGCCAGGCCGGTGAAAAATTATCCCTTATTTCATGCATAATTAATGATAAAGGAAGGGCTGCCGCACGTTCCGGTTTGGGCGCTGTTATGGGTTCTAAAAACCTTAAGGCAGTGGCAGTAAAAGGAAATGAAAAGACTCCTGTTGCCGATGAAGCTAAATTGAAAGAACTGAATAAGATCGTCAGGGACAAATTTTCTCTCAAACCTACAAAATTCCAGGACTTAATAGGAAAGATGCTAAAGCCTCTTATGCCCCTTCTGTTCCGGTTAAAAGTACCCCTGCCTCCTCCGGATACAAAGCTGGTAAACCAGATATTTCAGGATTACGGCACTTCGGGGCTAACTTCAACTGCTTGCGAGTCTCAGGATGCCCCGATAAAAAATTGGCTTGGAATCGCTTATCAGGACTTTCCTATGGCTAAAAAATCTTCAAATATCAGTGATGATAATGTGATCAGGTATCAGGTGAAAAAATTTGCCTGTTCCAAATGCATTGTCGGCTGTGGCGGCATTGTGGAGGTGAAAGAGGGTAAATATGCCTTGCATTACGGGCATAAGCCGGAATATGAGACGCTGGCCTCCTTTGGCCCTTTGTGTATGAATGATAATATCGAATCCATAATAACGGCCAATGATATATGCAACCGATACGGTTTTGATACGATCTCGGCCGGTGCAACTATTGCCTTTGCCATTGAATGTTATGAAAAGGGTACACTTTCAAAGGCCCAGACAGATGGCATGGATCTCACATGGGGCAACCATGAAGCGATAATACAGCTTCTAAAGAAAATGGGCGAACGGGATGGGATAGGAAATATCTTAGCCGATGGAGTCCGCCTGGCTGCACAAAGAATCGGGAAAGGTTCGGAAAAATACGCTATCCATGTTGCCGGTCAGGAACTGGCAATGCACGATCCCCGCCTCACACCAAGCCTTGGCGCCACATACTGCACTGACGCTACGCCTGCCCGTCATACCCAGGGAGGAGCAGGTTATTTCGAAGGAGAAGCAGGGCTGTTCAAATCCAAATTTTTTACCGGACATGTTTTTCCCGAAATGAAACGTTATGAATATGAAAACAAAGGGAAACTCCATATGTTTCAGAGCAACTATGTGCATGTTATTAACTGTGCCGGCATGTGTATGTTCTATCCCTTTATATATCAAGACACCCCTTTAGTAGAAATGATCAATGCTGCTACCGGATGGAACCTTACCCCTGATGATGCACTGGAAATCGGCGATCGTATCCATACTCTGCGCCATTGTTTTAACCTGCGGGAAGGATTTACGCCCAAAGACTTTCAGATCTCGCCTCGTGCAATTGGCGACCCTCCGCTGACGGCAGGTCCTACTAAAGGCGTTACAATAGATATCGACACCTTAAACAGAGCCGTTTATCTGGAGAGAGACTGGGATCCGGTAAGCGGTATGCCTTCGGAAAAGACTTTACAAAAATTGAGTTTAAAGGAATTAGTCAGTGATCTTATGGTTGTCAAAAAATAAGAATCAGGCCACAGATCATGAAATAGAAGTTAATATCATGGGACTTTTTGACAGAAAACTTCTTAAAGAGAATTTTACGTTAAATCTTTCGGAAGAAACTCCACTGGAGGAGGTTTTTAAGCTTATTGACAAGAAACTGAGGACGAATCTTTTTGTTAAATTCAAAGGAAAATTTCCTGCAAACTGGATAGTATTGGTTAATGGTGATAGAATCGATTTTACTGTAAAAAATACTACCATCCTTAAAAACAAAGATCAGCTTTCTATCCTATCAGTATTGGGAGGCGGTTAGTACCAAGTCGCATTCAAATTATGGCTGCGTTCTAAAAAACTTGACCGTGTTACAACGCAATTCACGCTTGACTTCGATCTATATATTAATTAACAATAGATTGCCAAGTCAAGCGCAAGCAGTCTCATATAGCTTTGCTGACGGGCGACTGTATGACGAGTATCTGCGCAGTGATATCGATGAAAGAGACACTTTATTTCGTTCGGAATTGTTGCCGTCGTGATCTGAACAGTACGATATCGGAGAATGAACCTGGAATTGCCTGCGAATTCATGGAAGGAGATTCCGGACGACGTAAGGAGGGACGTTGATACGATCTTTCCGAGAGATGCAATATAACTATGGCGCCATTCTCAAAATGTAGTAAGGGCGGATGGTTGGTCCTTATCGTCTACACGGTTCTTTCAGCCGTCTTTTGTTCAAATTATTTTAATTGGACCCATCTTGAAAGCCATGCCATGCAGGAGGGAGACCCGGCTTTAAATGCATGGACACTCCAGTGGGTCTCAAGATCGATTACGAACGATCCGTTAAATCTGTTCAACGGAAATGCCTTTCATCCTGCGGCAAACAGCATTGCTCTCTCCGAGCATATGTTCTCGCTCGGCCTCATCAACACTCTCTTTCGCCCCTTCTCAGAAAGCCCGTGGTTTGGATACAACCTTCTCATCTTTCTGTCTTATCTCCTTTCGTCTCTCGGGGCTTATAAGCTAATTTCCTATATTTCAGGCTCACGGCTCACGGGATTCTGGGCCGGAATCTTCTGGGGGTTCTTATATTTCCGCGTCCACCATATCAGTCACCTTCAAATTCTGTCATTTCAATGGATTCCCTATACGGTATATTTCCTTCTACGCTATATAAAAACAGGGAATAACCGATCAGCCATTGGTCTTGTGTTTTTCTTTGTATTACAGGCTCTCGTCAGCTGGTATCTGGCGGTGATTAACACGTTTATTTCCATTTTCTTATTTGCAGGCGCAACGGGAAAGCACTTTTGGGTAAAGGCGAGATGGAGAAAACATATCCTGGTATTGTTGGTCATCGGAATTATACTGACTCCTTTTATCCTCCCGTATTTAAACATGAAAGAGACGTTCTCCCTTTACGATCGGATGAACAATACCTTGATCTCCGGAGACAACGTCCATCTGATTGATTATCTTTGTCCTCCTATAGGGACTTTAATCGGCTCGAAAATACCCGATAACCCGTATTGGATATGGCAGGAAAACACGCTGTACTTAGGGTATATTCCACTGCTACTGAGCCTTTTTTTTATTGTCTTTCACCTCTTGAAGTCTCGCAAAATTATATTTTTACAATCAGGATTAACTACATCCAGAATTCTCTTTATTGGCTCAATTTTGTGTATCGGTGGTTACATTATGGCGAAGGGATTCATTTCCGGCGAATGGAATCTTCGCCTTCCGTTATCCTATCTCGCAAATGCCTTTCCATTTCTTGCCGGGATGCGTGCAACTCAAAGGTTCTCGTTAATGATTTATTTCGGCATCATGCTTCTTTCAAGCCTCGGCCTCCACATGCTGTTGATGAAGATCAAGTCAAAAAAACATCTTTATATCCTCGTTGCCGCCTTTTGTGCTTTATACATTATTGAAGTGTACCCCTACCATATACCGGTAAATCCCAACAAGGAATTTTCATACTCAAAACTCGATTATGAAATCTTGAAGATTCAATCCGAACAGAGACGGCATCCTCTGGTAATACTTTACCTTCCCATATTCTATTTCTATGAATCCCGCCCTATCGAAGAGACCACCTACATGGTCGGCTCAACGTTGCATTGGGCGAAAATTGTTAACGGCATAAGCGGACTGCCGAATTCTTTTGGGGAAAGGATGATGACCCTCAATACCTTTCCTTCCCTGATTTCGATAAAGCTTCTTAAGGAATTGGATGTCGATTATGTTGCATTGGATAAGCGTTTACCGTTTGACAGTAGAAGCAGGATCATAAAAGACGTGAAAAGACAGCGAATCGGCCGCATTGTGTCTGTAAGCGATGATGAGCAGTTGATAGAATTGGACAAATCGTTTGTTATCTCCCCGGAAAAGAACGTCTCCTCCTTGCCGATATTTCTGGATTTCAGCAGGGAATATCCCGTGACATTCATAGCTCTGGGTTTTTCTCTCCGAGAAGACTGGGGGCGCTGGACTAATGGAGAAACAGCTGTCATAAAGCTGAAGGGACTTCTTCCAGATAGCTTCAAGCTGGTGCTGGAAGGTTTCGCTTTCGGTCCCAATGCAGGACAGCCTGTAAAGATAAAAATTGGTAATTCCGAGAAATCAATATCTCTTCCAAATCAAAAAAGTATAGTAAGTCTGGACTTTTCAGGGGTAAAAGATGCGGAATCGATTGTGATCCAAGTCCCTAAACCAATAAGTCCTCATGAACTGGGCATAAGCGGGGATAAGCGCGAACTCGGAATCGGAATAATGTCGATGAAGATTTTCTAAATATCTAAGATCGTTTTTTGCTAGTCCTTGGTAAATATCCCCCACTGTGACAAGAAACCGACTATTTTTATATTTTTATTCCGAAAACACGACACATCCTTAAGGTAGACAAGGTTACTATGTGGGGTTGTTCTCTTCTGATTAAGCCCCCATAGCTCAAGCATTCGCAATGCCCAGTCCATATAGGGGAGGGGTGTGGTGATCATTAATTTTCCGCCGGGTTTCAGGATAGCGTTGCATGCCCCGAATATGTCCACGTGCTCGGCCACTTCAAACGCGATTACAATATCATAAGAGCTTTCTTTTATTCCCAGTTTTCTCCAGTTGAGTATATCCCCTACGATATCGGCGGGCGGCTTTATATCAAGACCGACGTAATCACTCCAGCCATGACTTATGAGGTATTGTCCAGCCCAGCCTCCGCCGCATCCAATCTCGAGTATTTTGTGGGACTTATGTATCCCGCTAAAAAAATATGTGATCTTCTTTCTGCGCGCAATCTCGCTCAACAACGGCATGCAATTCTTACCCCCAACCTACTTAATTGCTCTCCAGATATTCGTCTTCGATATTAACAGCCCATATCTCCGACTTGTCCGTCTTGCCCTTGATTATATTATCAACTGCAATCATAGCAGTCATCATGGAGTGATCCTGGTTATTGTATTTGTGCATCCCGTTCCGACCTACAGAAAAAAGATTCTCAAAACGGTCGAGATACTTCCTGAGATCGGCGAAGCGGTGATAGGTTCCAAAATATGCCGGATATGCTTTAGGTATTTGCAAAACAGTGCCATCCAGGACATCTCCGTTTTCGATCATCCCCATTTTTTTGAGTTCTTCCACCGCAAAGCGGATTACCTCCTCATCAGGATTGCTCCATATCTCGTCTGTCTCATAACAGGTATATTCTAATCCGACCCACACATGGGCAGGATCGGCTACAAGGAAGGGACTCCAGTTGTTGAATATCTGTATTCTTCCAACGCTTACATCCGGTTCCTGGATATATATCCAGTTGTCCTTTATCACTGCTTTACTATTTCGCTTATCACCAACCCTCAACTTCTTCAGCAACAGGCCGACTGTGATGAAATCCCGGTAAATCAGGCCGTCGCTGATTTCCTTGATATCTTCAGGGACCTCTGTTCCAATTGCCGAGATCAAATCCCGGATGGGCATGGAAGAAAAGTAATAGTCTCCTTCTATAGTGAACCGTTCCTTGCTGCTCAAGTTTACGGCTTCCACGGCTCTGATACTATCATTGGATATGTGCAACTTGTCCAGCTCGACGCCGGTCAGAATCTCACCTCCCATGGATATGATCCTCTTAGACACTTCCTCCCACATCTGGCCTGGCCCCAATTTTGGATATAGAAACTGTTCGATCAGGGATGTCTCCGTATTTTGTTGAACGATATCACCACTGCGTCTAAAAATTCTTTTAATAATATGGCTGATGGTTTTGGCGATAGACAGACCTTTAATCCTTTGCGCACCCCATTCGGAGCTGATTTGGTCGCACGGAACACCCCACAGTTTTTCTGTGTAAGATTTAAAAAAGGTCAGGTAAAGCTTTTTCCCGAAGCGGTTTATGAAAAACTGTTCAAGATTCTTTTCATCCTTGATGGGGCACACAACACTCTTTAAGTAACTCAGGATGATGGAGATAGTCCTAATGATTCCTAGATTACGCAACGTATTCATATTCAGGCTGACTGGGTAATCAAAGAATTTTTGCAGGTAATATATCCTTGACTTTCTATGCCTGACGAGCATCGCTAAATCTTCCTGTGTGGAATCAACTCCCGGGTTTAGTGAAGGTCGGCCATCTTTGTTTTTGCTGTCTCCGGAAGAATATCCGGTCTCCGGTGACTGCTCCAGAGGGATCATCTGCAGCCACCAGTCTAAGACCCTGTCGGACTTTGAGAAGAAACGATGGCCTCCCATATCCATACGGTTCCCTTTGTAATTTACAGTTCTGGAGATACCCCCCATATATTCGCTCTTCTCCAGGATGACCGGCTTGATATCCGTTCTCGTTAGGAACTCATAGGCAGCTGTCAAGCCGGCAGGCCCTGCACCGATTATGATCGCTTTCTTCTGTTTCATTTCTCTCCAAGACTATCTCGAAATAATATATATTTTATTATATTCCTTGTTCGCCGCTTCATTCTGTTATTGTGCCTTCTAAGTTGAGTATTGCTTTATCTGAAATCTCCACTCGTTTCTCTGCATGCAGGAAATCTTGTTGACGTCGCACATATTTAAGTAGAATAGGTGTCAAGTCCTCTTTTGCCTCTTATTTGTTATGAGAGTAAGTTCATCTGTTTTCTTAAAGATTTATCTATCTGTAACTGCATTTTAACCCGTTCGATAATACTGCTGACAGAATTGTGTTTTTCGGTTTTGAATTGTTTCATGATTTGTTTCATTTTATCCCCCGAAACCGTATGATAAGATATGTCGATATATTGCGAGGTCCATTGTATAGCCATCATCTTGATTTATAAAGATCTTTTTATCAACTGAATAATAATCACAAACTGCTTTAAGAATCAACTTCTGGGTTGGATCAAGAGTTATTGATTGAGGGATATCACCATCTTCAATGGAAATTAATTGCCGATATCTTTTTATCCAATCAGTCTTTTTTTCTGTAATAAGGGAATAAATAAATGTCTTATAAAGCCAGTCCCATTTTTTTTTAATTGAAAGATATCCTTTATAGCTGTTCCGTTTATATGAATCTAAAGTCTTAACAAGACCGGCTTTAATAGGATATCTATGAATATATCGGACAAGTTGCAATAAATAACCAGCTGGGCTTACTATAATTGATTTATATCTGCCCCTGAATAGCTTCATTGTTGTATTTTCTGTCGAAATTTCTGGGTATAAAGGCCATTGATATGTTGCATGGTTCTGGAAATGTTTCCATCCGCTGTATGCAATAAGATATTATAATGATATGATATTAAATAATAGGCGGCTATATTAATCTTCCACATTTCTGATGCATCTTTGAGGAGTTCAATAAATATTTCGTAATCATTATCATCCGCAACAATCTTCTCAAACCGCCGGCCCCGGTTCATAAAATGATACCAAGTACCAGGATATTCTATTCTTAGTGGACGTGACATATTTTCCGATTATTATATTATTGAACAATAGTCAAGAGCCACAAGCGGACTTGATAATCATATAAAGGGTTTAGTTCATACATAAGATTTAAAAAAATAAAGACACCTCCTTATCCATAGTGGTAAACTATGGAACCA